>CAYSMK010000001.1:0-272954 GCA_964432205.1 uncultured Geobacter sp.
CGAGACTTGCAAGCTCTCGGCGTAAATCTATCTAGTTAATGGCCAAAGACGAGAGAAAAGGGGGCGAGATTTCTCTGCCCCCTTTTCTTATTTCATGGTTTATTGATTATTACTTTTGCTTCCTACGGTAAAGGGCTAAACCGGCCAAGCCAGCCCCAACCAAGATCAGAGTACTAGGTTCCGGAACAGGGTTGCCGCCACCGCCGCCACCGCCGCCATTCTCACGCCATCCTTCGGCATCATGAGAGAAGGGAGCGTTACCCACGCCATTTGGGAAAATATCCAAATCCGTGGTGCTGTCCTTGGCGAGGGCAGAATTGTACAGATCAAAATGAATTCCATACCCCTCCATCAAATTGGAGACATCCACATCGAACATCACGTAATACATGCCAGACCCTGAGATAGTGAGGGGATCACCGCTTATAGCCCGATCCTGTGTATTGTACGGAGAAGTCTGATCAGACCCAAACACAAAGGAAAACTCTCTAAAATAGGTATCAAAAACGCCGTGGTCCGACAAATCGCCTGGGTCGCCGGTTGCGACATTGCCCATCAGCGTCTCAACGGGCGGAACGCCGTAAATCATATCGCCGGTAACACTATACGAAATATCGTTGAGTTTGAACGACCCGAGAGCGGGAGCAGGACCCGTCGCCGGTTGGGTCTGCTTTGGAATCACCGCAGCAGAAAGAAAATAGGTGTCAGTCAATGCATTTTTGTCAGGGATCAGATAGGCATATAGCTTGAATGAATTGCCCGGAGCGATGATCGTATCCGGAGTCATAAGACCATTCGGATCAGATATGTTGTACGTTCCCCCGGCAATATCCAACTGGAGTTCATTAAGGGCATGGGCACGCCCGGCCAGCACCAGGATTGCAGCCATTGCCAGTAACATGAATTTATTCATGACATTTTCTCCTTAGTGCAATAATGAAGCTATTATGATGCAATCTTCCCATGCAATATATACTCCATACTCCCAACCGCCTAAAATCACCTGAGCTTCCTATCCACACCGAAGAAGCTGTAAATATTTCCGACACTTCATAAGAAATCCACTAATGATCAAACGGGCACATCACCCAACCTGCTTTACAACTTAACGAAAACATATCACTTATTGGTGCACACCACACTTTTCAGGATCGCCAATTTTATGTCGGTTTCGATGGCCTCGAATGTAAGAATCTCCGACAGATATACACGGATAGCCTGTAGCACAGGTTAAGTTGGCTATTCGCCCGCATTACCTTATCGAAGCAGGATGACTTTGACTTTTGATCACCCCGGATGCTATACAACTGGATACAAACTCAGGGGAAATTTGCCATGAAAAAATACTGGGGACTTGTTTTCCTTCTTCTGCTCCTTACGGCCTGCGGCGACTTCCAGTGGCTGCCCGAACAGGCCACGTTTTCTTTAACGCTTACGCCTGCAAGTTTTACCGAGCAATGCGGGCTCACCACCAGTGACACCAACATAGAGTCCAATGCGATAACGGTATCCGGAATAGCCGCCCCAGTCGCCATCTCCGTTGCCGGCGGCGAATACTCCATCAATGGCGGCACGTACGGTACTGCCGCCGGCACCATCAGTACCGGCCAGACGGTCAAGGTGCGGCCGACCGGCGGCAAGATCGCCACCGACAACACTACGGTGACCGTCACCCTCACCGTCGGCACCACCACCGCCCCATTCAAGGTCGCTACTGGCCCTTGCCAGCAGACTACGCCCTAGAGCGGCTCCTCCCCACCAGCTTCCTGATCTCGATGACTAGAAATAGTCCGACCGCCGCCGCGACGATCAGGGCCAGTTCCTGCCCCCCCAATGCCGTTGTCTTGAAAATCCGCTGCATTGGCGGCAGATAGACGGCCGCAACCTGGGCGCACAGCACCAAACCCACCGCCCCGATCAACGGCTTGTTGGTGAACAGACCGAGCGACAGGACGCTGGCGCGGGTGGAACGATAGGCAACGGCCACTGCCAGCCGGCTCACGACGAAAAGTGTAAAGATTTCCGACTGCCACATATGCCCGGCCTTTATCCCCCAAAATTGTAGCGCCAGCGCCATTGAACCGATAAACAATCCCAGCCAGACCACCTCCCACCCGCGCCCACCGGCGAAAACCCCTTCCCCGGGTTTGATCGGCGGCCGGTCCATGATGTCCGGTTCTGCCGGCTCCACGGCCAGCGCCAGCCCCGGCAGGCTGTCGGTGAGCAGGTTGAGCCAGAGGATCTGGGTCGGCAGGAGCGGCAGCGGCAACCCCAGGAGCGGCGCCGCGGTAATCGCCACCAGCGCCCCGGTGTTGCAGGTAACGGTGTAGGTGATGAACCTGACGATATTGGCAAAAATGCGCCGCCCTTCCCTGACCGCCTGGACAATGGTGGCAAAGTTATCGTCCAGAAGGATCATGGCCGACGACTCCTTGGCCACGTCCGTGCCGGTAATCCCCATGGCGACGCCGATATCGGCCTTTTTCAGGGCAGGCGCATCATTGACGCCGTCACCGGTCATCGCCACCAGTTCCCCCTTGTTCTGCAGTGCCCTGACAATCCTGAGCTTGTCCTCCGGGGCCACCCTGGCGTAAATACGTATCTCCTCGACCCGCTCCTTCAAGTCGTCATCATCGAGCCGCGCCAACTCCCTCCCGGTCAACACAACGCCATTGCCGTCAATGATCCCCAGCAGCCTGCCGATGGTCCGCGCCGTGGTCGGATGATCACCGGTGATCATGACCGGCGTGATCCCGGCCGTTTTGCACAGATGAACCGCTTCACGCGCCTCCGGCCTGGGAGGGTCCATCATACCGACCAACCCTAGGAAGGTCAGGTCGCACTCCACGGTCTCCGGGGTAATCGCCTCAGGCAGCCGCTCCCAGCGACGCATGGCCAGGACAATCACCCTCAGCCCCTGGGCAGCCATCCGCTCGGTCTCGTTCATGGTCTCGTCTGCGGCAAAAGGAACCTTGCCGTCTGTGGTCAACTGCCAGGGCATCCGCTCCACCAACCCCTCCAGAGCCCCCTTGGTGAAGGCGATATACCCTTCTTGCCAGGCGTGGATGGTGGTCATGGCCTTGCGCTCCGCATCGAAGGCTATTTCGGCAACCCGTGGGAAACCGGTCAGCAGTTCTTCCTTTACAAAAGAATGGTGTGCGGCAAAGCGGTAGAGGGCCGTTTCGGTCGGATCGCCCAACACGGTGCCTGATTCCGCGACATGGGCATCAATGCAGAGGGCCGCGGCGCGCAACAACAGGGCTGAGGGGGCATTTTCGTCCAATTCCCTGAAAGCATCCGGCATGTCCTGGTCGGTAAAGGAATCTGAACGGCCTGCCAGAAACACTGTCGTCACTTCCATCCGGTTCTGGGTAAGGGTACCGGTCTTGTCGGTGCAGATGTAGGTCACGGAACCGAGCGTTTCCACCGCCGGAAGCCTGCGGATCAGGGCATTTCGTTTGACCATCCGGGCCGCCCCCAGGGCGAGGGAAATCGTGACTACTGCCGGCAAGGCCTCGGGAATGGCGGCGACTGCCAGGGCAATGGCCGTGAGAAGCATCTGAACGACCGGCTCGTGCTGGCTGATGCCGTAGGCGAAGATGGCCCCACAGATGGCGAGAATGGCCAGCCCCAGCTTCCTGCCGAAACTCGCCAGCCGCCGCTGGAGAGGCGTTGGTCCCTCGGCCTCCGACTGAAGCAGGGCGGCGATTCTCCCCAGTTCGGTCCGCTCACCGGTGGCAATCACCACCCCGGCCCCACGACCGGCCGCCACGATCGTCCCTTTCCAGGCCATGTTCCGGCGGTCGGCGATGGGAAGGTCCGGGTCCGACAGCACGGCCGCCACCTTGTCGACCGTCAGCGATTCGCCGGTCAGGGCCGATTCGTCCAGCGTCAGGCGATGGACTTCCACCAGCCGGACGTCGGCGGCCACCACATTCCCCGTTTCCAGGAGCAGCCGGTCGCCCGGCACCAGCTCTGCGGCGGCCAGTTGGAGAGGTCGACCATCCCGCATTACCGTGGCAACCTGACCCGCCATCTGGCGGAGGGCTGCCATGGCTTTCCGGGCACGGAACTCCTGAAAAAATCCGATGATGGCGTTGAGGATGACGATGGCCAGAATGGCCAATGAGTCCACAGCATCGCCGACCACCCAGGAAACGGCGGCCGCGGCAACGAGCAAGAGGATCAGAAAATCGGCAAACTGGGCAGCGAGCATCGCCAAAGCCCCCCGCCCCTCTTTATGGGGCAGTTCGTTGGGCCCGTGTTCGACAAGGCGTCGCTTCGCTTCTGCCGCCGACAGTCCCCCGTGGTCGGTGTCGAGCGTCCGGAAGAGTTCTTCGACTGAAGATTGGTGCCAGGTCGCGCCCATTACCGGTTCCCCGCCAATGACGCCACAGCGGCGGCCGACTGCTCGACGATGGCATCGACCGCTTGGCCGGCAAACCGAAGCGGCTCACCGAAAGTCACTACTACCCGCCCCCGGTGAGGCCATCTCGCACCGCGGGGGAGGACCCGCTCCAGCCCATCGACCCGTACCGGCACGACCGGAATGGCAAGCTCCTGCACCATCACCCCCAGGCCGCGCCGGAAAGGGAGCATCCGGCCGTCCCGGGTCCGCTCCCCTTCCGGGAACACCAGGATGCTGATGCCGTGATCAGCGAGCCGCCCCATGTGCTGCAGGGTGGCACGAAATCCGCTCGACTGCGGGAGAGGAAACAGATTGAGGAACAGGGTGCCGTACTCGTAGGTGAGCCGCTTCCAGATCCGTTGCGGCCAGTTCCTGAAGTTCCGGAAAAAGAATTCCGCCCACGCCGCCGTAGCGGTTCGGTAGCGGCGTTTTACCGGGAGCGCGAACATGACTGCCGGCTGGTCCAGGTAGCTGGTATGGTTGGCAATGAAAAGAACCGGTTCGTCGAGACCGCTCACCCGCTCCAGACCATGCACCTCAAGGGTTACATACAGGTGGAACAGGAGGCGGTGGAGCAGCAGGTCGGCCGCTCGGCGCAGGAAGACGATAGGGGCACGGTTGGTCCAGAACCTTAAGCCCCGGGGAAGTGCCACCTTGGCCCGGTCTGCGATCATCCGGCGCAGGTCTGCCACCCGCGTCTGCGGGCCTATCAGCGCATCATCCAGATCCAGCCGGTACTCCAGTTCGATGGCATTCACCAGTTCCAGGCGACCGATGGAGGTAAGCCCGAGATCGGCCACCAGGAACGACTCTTCCCTGACCTCAGCAAGGTTCGAGTCGGTGATCCGGGCAATGAGCCCGGTCAGCCGATCGTCACTGGCCTGCGCCTCCCCTCCTGCCCGCTCGGCACGCATACGTTCCTTCACCATGAATTTCCGGATCTTCAGGGTGGTGGTCTTGGGGAATTCGGCCTCCGGCCAGAGTCCCCAGCCGGTAATCCTGTGCAGTTCGTCCAGTTGGCCGTTGACCTCGGCGACGATCGCCTCCAGGGGTCGACCGCTCCCATCGGGGATGATCACGGCAAAGACCTCGTCCCCCCCGCCATGGTCGATGCCGATGACGCAGGCCTCCCGGACGCCGGCAGTTCTCCCCAGGATATTCTCCAGTTCGTCAGGGTAGACGTTGATACCGGCACCGGTGACGATCATCTCCTTGAGACGCCCCTTCAGGCGCAGCGAACCGTCGGGCAGGAACTCCCCCACGTCTCCGGTCCGGAACCACCCGTCAGGGGTGAAACTCTCCCGGGTGGCCGCCCCGTTCCGGTAGTACCCGGGAAAGATGTTCTCCCCCCGCGCTACCACCTCCCCCGCCTCGATCCTGATCTCGACCCCGGGCAGGGACCAGCCGACTGCACCTGCCTGCCGACACTCCATGGTGTTGGCCGTGAGTACCGGCGCGCATTCGGTCAGCCCGTACCCCTCGACCACGGTAAAGCCAAGGAGATCCCAGAAGGTGAAGACCTCCGGGGCAAGGGGAGCCCCCCCGGAGACAAACAGGGTGAAATGCCTGCCGAATTTCCTCCTGATCGGTGCAAAGAGGACCTTCCTGACCCCATGGGGAAGCCGGGGCGACGCCTGCACAAGCCGGCCGAAAAGCCCTGAAAGACCCTTGGCCGCCAGTTCCCCCTCGATCGAGCCCTTGAGAAGCTGCAGCAGGCGCGGCACGGCAATGACCGCATAGATATCCTCCTCGGCCAGAGAGGTCATGATGGCGGATGGTTTCAGGGTCCGGAGATAGACGATGGCTGCCCCGTGGAACAGGGGGACAAAGAACCCTCCCATCTGTTCGAACATGTGGGAGAGGGGCAGGAGAGAGAGGAAACGGAACGTTTCGGTGACGACCGGGATATGGGCATCCACCTGCAGGAGGTTGGCAACGAGGTTCCTGTGGGTCAGCATCACCCCCTTGGGGTTGCCGGTCGTACCGGAGGTGTAGACCAGTTCGGCCAGATCGGCGGGACCGGTTCCGGGGCGGCCGGTAAATGGCTCCGTCTCGGCGAGGCCCGTTTCCAGCTCCTCCAGAAACGCAGACGGGAAGCCATCCAGACGCTCAAGCTTCAGGCGGCTCTGGAATACGAAGGAGACCTCCGCGAGGCTGGCAATGGACTCGGCCCGGTCCCGGCCGGACATGAAGTCGACTGGCACCACCACCCCGCCCCTGGCAACGGTTCCCCAGAAGGCGATGGCCCAACCCGGCCCGTTCGGCCCCCACAGCAGGACCCGATCGCCCTCCCCGACCCCGGCTGTAGCAAGGTAACCGGCCATGCGGAGCGCCAGATCATGGAGATCACCATAGCTGTAGTGAAAGCGGCGAACGCCGGTGCGATACACCAGGGCCGTTGCCCCTCCCCGGCCGAGAAATGTGTGGAAGAGGTCCAGCAGGGTATCCATGGGTTCTCCGTTGCAGCAAATGAATTGCCAAGCAGCATCCGTTACAGTATAAGGGATTGGTTGGAAGCCGCAACCACCGCTATTCAGGGAGTGTCATGGAAATACGGCTCGGTCAGATACTGGTCAAATCCGGGGTCATTTCTGCGGACGAATTGGACGAAGCCCTAAAGAACCAGGTCATCTTCGGCACCCGACTGGGAACGAGCCTGATCGAACTCGGCTACCTCACCGAGCAGGAACTGGCAACCTTTCTCAGCAAGAAACTGCAGGTCCCGTCGGTTCCGGCAGACGAACTGCTCCGTGTCCCGCCGGAAATCCTCTCGCTGGTCCCCCAAGACCGTGTTCAGAAGTATCAGGTTATCCCCTACCGCCTCGACAATAAGCGGCTCACTGTCGTCATGGCCGACCCCACCGATTTTACCGCCATTGACGAACTGTCGTTCATTACCGGCCTGATCGTCGTGCCGGCGGTATCGCCGGAACTGAGCATATTCCGCGCCATGGAGCACTGCTACGGCATCAGGCACGGCAAACGCGGCATCTACGTGTCACCGGACCTGAAGAAACAGGCCCGGAAGGAGCGGAGAGAGGTCCTGGTGGACCCCCCACCCACTGCAGCCACCAGTGTCACCCCCATTCCTGCGGACGATGTCGTCGAATTTCCTCCCATTGACGAATTTCTGGGATTTTACCGGGAGGGAGACCCGGACAGGGCGGAGACGGCGCCCTATCCCCAAGCGATCGGCAGCTACACGGTCGACACACTCTCCCGGGCACTGGCCGGGGCAAGGGATAGGGAGGCCATTGCCGATGCGCTTATCGGCTATTGCCGGCAGGAAATGGCCGTGGCGGCCATCTTTATCGTCAGAGGGAACAATGCCGTTGGCTGGCGGGCATCCGTACACGGCGCCCCTGTCGCGGATTTCCAGCAGGTGAGCATTTCCCTGTCCGCACCATCGGTCCTCAGTCTGGCACTGGAGGGGAAATGCCCCTACCTGGGCCCGATGGCGGCATCGCCGGCAAACGACGAGATTCTCTCAGCCCTTGCCGTACATGACCTGTCTGCCGTCCTCACCCTCCCCGTCGTCCTGATGAATCGGGTGGTGGCCATCCTTTACCTGGGAAACGGGATCGATATGCTGGCACACCGGCTTATCGAACTGCAGCGACTGGCAGTCAAGGCAGCTCTTTCCTTCGAAGCCCTCATCCTGCGCAACAAGATTCTGTTGTCATGATTGCACCATCGTCATACGCCACTATAATTCGATTAAATGTTTTCCAACATGCTTCCGATACATCACCATACCGATTCAACGCAAGGAGGACCTGATGAGAAAGGTTTTGATTGTCGATGACAGCATTTCCGTTGCACGTCAACTGGAAAAGATCCTGACGGAAAGCGGGGATTTTGAGGTCGTTGGCCATGGCAAGAACGGCATGGAGGCCATCAAGCTGCACCAGAGCCTTCATCCGGATATCATCTGCATGGACATGAACATGCCGGTCATGGACGGCCTGACCGCACTCCGTACCCTGACCGCTCTGGATAAGAACGTGAAAGTCGTGATGGTCACCTCCCTGGGGGGCGTTGGGGACAAATATGCCGAGGCGCTTAAACTGGGGGCTCGGAACGTAATCTCCAAGCCGTTCGAACAGGAAACGGTCCTCAAGGTCCTGCGCGACCTGTGTCCCCCCACCGCTTGACCGATCAACGCATCGAGTGGCCCGGTGCCGCTATGAAGGAGGAGCAATTATGGCTGTCATGTTTTTCGGGCAATACCTGGTAGAAAAGGGTGTCGTCACCAGGGAAGTCCTTTTGCAGGCTATAGAACTACAGGAATCGGTCAACCTGAGTGTCGGCGCCGTGGCAGTGTCCATGGGACTGCTCACCGAAGCCGACGTGGAACGGATCAACCAGGCCCAGCGGACCGAGGATCTCCGCTTTGGCGACATGGCCTCCAAGCTGGGGCTCTTGAACCAGGACCAGTTTCAGCAGGTGTTGACGAAACAGAAGAATGACCACCTTTACATTGGCGAGGCCCTGGTACGGGTAGGCGGAATGACCAGCGAGGAGCTCCCCCGCTACCTGGAGGAGTTCAAACAGAACCAGGCCCAGTACGCCACCGACCGGGTCGTTATTCCGGAGGGTGTCGCCAATGCGCAAATCTGGGAGGTGTTCGCCGACCTCACCTACAAAATGCTGACCCGCGTCGCCCGGCTCACCTTCCACAGCGAGCCCGCCAGGGTCGCAACGGCGTTGCCGCCGTTCTCGACCATTGCCGCCATGGAGTTCACCGGAGATGTAAACGGCACCTACCTCTTTGCGGTACAGGACACTGCCCGCAAGCGGATCGCCAGCGCCATCCTGAATCAGGAAAACGTCGACTTCGAGGAAGAGGAAGTCCTTGACGACACGGTCATGGAATTCGTGAATGTGGTCTGCGGCAACATTGCGGCCAAGGTGGCGCAACTGGGCAGCTCATTCGAGATCGAACCGCCGGAACTGCTGGACGGAAGCAACGGCCTCTCGATAGCCCCCGGCCGCACCGGCATCCTGTTCCCCATCTGCCTCTCGGATGGCGAGCAGGCCTCGATGGCCATCTTCATCAAATAAACCGCGCTAGCCTGAGAACTAACAACTCAACGAAAACAGCCACCCGGTTTCCCGGTGGCTGTTTTCGTTTCCAGTCCTTGTCCCCCTGGTCGAACAGTTCGGTAACACCGGCATTAATCCGCTAATTCAAAGGCGTAGGTTGTGCAATCTTGCAAGTTGTCAAGACCCCCTGTTTGACCCGGCGCGACAAGACCCGACTGCTCAAGCAGGGGATGATGCAGGAACTCTTGACCGGAAAGACACGCTTGGTGTAACCCTTCCTGTCAACTGGCGGTTATAGTTATTTATACATACTTATACTATTTATGTGATATAAGTATGTATATTTTACTAGAAGCGGGGTAGCTATGGATAAGATCAAAAACCCCTTCTCTCCGGGAGCAGGCTCACCGCCGCCAGAACTTGCCGGCCGCAACGGCATTCTGGAGCAGGCGGACGTCCTTTTGGGCCGAGTGCTGGCCAAACGACCGGAAAAGAGCCTGTTGCTTACCGGGTTACGCGGCGTCGGGAAGACCGTGCTGCTCAATGAGATTGACCGTCGGGCAAGAGACGTCGGCTATCGCACCATCCTGGTGGAGGCGCACGGAGGGAAATCGCTGGCAGTATTGCTGGCTCCCCATCTGCGGCGCTTGTTGTTTGATCTCGACCGGATTGCCGGAGCCGGCAACAAGGTGCGGAGGGGGCTTGCCGTGCTCAAGAGTTTTGTCGGCGCGATCAAGATTTCGGTGGGTGAGTTCGACATCGGTCTGGATATAGAGCCGGAGTCGGGTGCGGCTGACAGCGGCGACCTTGAGGTCGATCTTCCCAGCCTCTTCATGACCGTGGCTGAGGCAGCACAGGAGCGCGGTGTTGCAGTGGCCATTCTGATCGACGAAATCCAGTACCTCAAACAACTGGAACTGAGCGCCCTGATCATGGCCATGCACAAGATGCAGCAGAGTCAGCTTCCACTGGTGCTTGTTGGCGCCGGCCTGCCGATCCTGCCCGGTCTGGCCGGGGAGTCGAAGTCGTATGCCGAGCGGTTGTTCAATTTCCCGGATGTTGGCCCGTTACCGGAACCGGATGCGATCAAGGCTCTCCAGGACCCGGTGCGGGCAGCACACGAAGAGTTTGCCCCGGAGGCATTGACGGAGATATTCCGGTTGACCCGAGGCTACCCGTATTTCCTGCAGGAATGGGGCTACCAGTCCTGGAACCGCGCCACTGCCTCGCCGATCTCCTTACAGGTCGTGCAGGAGGCCAGCGACCTGGTCTCAAGACGCTTAGACGAAAATTTCTTCAGGGTGCGGTTCGACCGGCTTACCCCGCGCGAAAAGATGTTTCTGCGCGCCATGGCCGAGTTTGGCGGCGGTCCCTGTCGTACCAGTGACGTTGCCGATAAGTTGCAAATAAAGATCAGCACCATGGGGCCGTTACGCGCCGGTCTAATCAAGAAAGGCATGATCTACAGCCCATCATACGGTGATATGGCCTTTACTGTGCCTTTGTTCGACGAGTTCATGCAGCGCGCCATCCCTACGTTCGAGCCTTGATTCTCTCTGAGGAGTCTTGCCATGCCTGAGTGGCGATTAGCCCTACGCGGGCGCGAGGATTTAGATGAGCTAAAGATACATATCACCCCCCCTTCACCATCACTCCGGCTATCCTGCGCCTTGTGGCGGAGATCGGCGAGGCGCTGGGACGTCTGTCGGCACTGGCGGACAGCGCCAAGGTATTGCGTCTGCGGCGCATCAACCGCATCCGCACCATTCAGGGTTCATTGGCCATTGAAGGCAACACCCTGAGCGAAGCGCAGATAACCACCATTCTGGATGGTAAACGGGTTCTGGCCCCGCCACGTGAAATCCGGGAAGTACGCAATGCCGCTGTCGTCTATGACCGCCTGGCACAGTGGCAACCCGGCAGTGAAAAAGAGCTGGTGGAGGCCCCATCAATCCTTCTGTCAATAGGCAAACCAGCAGACGGCAGCCCCAGCCGACGGGCAACCGATGAACGCACCGAACGCACGTCTAACTGCTCCCCTTCGATAGCAGAGGTCTTGATGGTCTCTTCCACCAGGATCTCGGCCTGGGCCTGATGGGATTTGTTAGAGACAATTTATTTACAAAAAAAATGACCGACTACTCAAGCAGTCGGTCATTTTTAATTAATTTACGCAATCAACAAACTTCGTTACAGCGCTTTATCCGCACAAGGCTACTTGAGCAGCTCTTCGATCTTTTTCAGATCGGCACCGACCACCTGCTTGCCGTCGATAAAGAACGTCGGCGTCCCGGAAACCCCCATCTGTCTGGCCAGATTCATCTGCAACTGGGCAAGGCCCTTGATATCCTCCCCCACCTTGGTCTCAGGCAGGCTCTTGCCGGCCATGGCATCTTCGTAGGCAGCAGCCTTGTCCTTGGCCGCCAGGATCGCCTCAATCTTAGCCGCAGCGGCCGGATGGGCAAACGGCGCGAAGAAGATGTAGCGGGTCAGATCGGTCCGCCCCTTGAGGAACTCAGCCGCTTTGCGGCAATAGGGACAATCCGGGTCGGTAAACTCGATCACCACATGCTTCCCATTCCCGATCTTGACCGCCTTGTCCAGCGGGAGGTCCTTCACCTTCTGGGCCGCCAGTTCGCCCTTGCGTTCAGCGGTCAGATTGCGCAACGCCTTGGTGTATATCTCCCCGACGATCAGCAGATCCTTTTCCGGATAGAAATAGAGCACGTTCTGTCCGGAGACCACCTCGAAAAGTCCTTTGACGTCGGTCGGTCGAATGGAATCGACCTTGACCTGGGGAAAGGACTCCTTGATCGCCACGTCGGGCTTGACCACCAGAGAGGCGGAATAGGCCGAGCCGTTCGCCAGCAACATGCCACCGACAAGGGCCGCCATCAGGGTACGCTTCATAGTCGTTACTCCATTCCGGACAGCGTCAGCTGCCCTAGGTTCAGAATCTCAGTTGCGATACACCGGGTTGGTTCCCCGGACCTCTACCACCGGTGCCTCCTCCAGCAGTTCCAGTTCTCCGGTGTCGTCCTCATACTCGTCTTCGCCGACAGCCCAGTCATAGACCTTCTGGGAATCCATGAGCACCGGCTTCTCGGGAATGCCGTACATCCGATTCTGCATCTCCTCGTCGAAAAGACCGATGCAGCCATGGGAAGCCGGTTTGCCGGGAAGGTCGCGGGCATGCAGCCAGTACCCCACGTTGTCCGGGGCGATATAAAAGCGCATGGCATTGTCCATGGGGTATTGGTCCTGATCGTCATCGGTGCGGTACAGGGAAGAGGTGTGGGTCAGGTGCCGGGCATCGATCCGATAGATACCGGTCGGGGTTTCAAAGCCGGTCTTGCCGGTGGCAGCAGGGACGGAAAACTTCAGCCGCCCGCGCTCATAGGCGCCGAGCCACTGTTCGGACAGGTCGACGAGGATGTACTTGCCGTACCTCCTGGCCGGTTCGTACTCGCGGGGGAGTGGCGAGTAACCCTTCAGCAGGCCGATATCCTTCGGCACCTTGATGGTCATGCCGGGATAGACATGGCGCCGGTCAACACGGTTGAAACGGGCCACCAGGGGCCAATCACTGCCAAAGAGGGATTCAAGGGTATCGTTGGGCTTTATGAACAGTGGCGCCCAGGGGATATGCCGCTGGCTGGGAAAGTCCACCCGACTCAGGTCTTCCTTGGCCGGATCCTGCGGATTGGGCCCCGGCTCGGAGGTGGCCAACGGGCCATAGACCACGATGGCGGACAAGATCGTCATGGCGAAAAAAAGGACAGTTACCCTGCGCATAATTCCGACGTTTCCATTTACTGTTGAACGAAATGGCGAAAGGGGCTTCAAAGCCCCTTTTAACTGCCTACCACTAGCATGTTTTCATTGGCCAGTCAACCCCGTGCAGAAGGCCGGCCTTTATCGTCCGGGCGTGAAGCGCTCCGCCACCAACGCCTCGACGGCGCTGTACGGATCGACGGACCGTGTCACCAACCCGTCCACGATCTGCCGGAAGCGGCCATTCACGGTGATCGGCCGGAACACCTCCTGAAAGAGCCGCTCACGCAGGAGTTCCACGAATATCCGTGCCTGCTTCTCCTCAAGAAAATGGTTGATGCGACCGGACGCAAAGAGAAATTCCCGGTGGCTTTCCATCTCGCCGACCAGTTCCTCGATCCCCACGCCACGGCTCGCCTCGGTCTTCATCACCTTCGGATGCCAGTCCTCGGCGGCCAACCGGTTCATATCCAGCATGACGGCCAGCTCACGGACCGTCCGATCGGCATCGGCCCGGTCAGCCTTGTTGACGACGAAGACATCGCCGATCTCCAGGATTCCCGCCTTGATGGCCTGGATGTCGTCACCGAGCCCGGGGACCATGACGACCACCGTGGTGTGGGCCATCTGGACGATGTCCACCTCGTCCTGGCCAACCCCGACGGTTTCCACGATAATCACGTCCATCGCCATGGCATCCATGACATTGACCACATCCGAAGTGGAACGGGAGAGCCCACCCAGATGGCCGCGGGTCGCCAGACTGCGGATGAACACCCCCTCGTCGTCAGCATGGCGGTTCATCCTGATCCGGTCCCCCAGGATGGCGCCACCGGTGAACGGGCTGGTCGGATCGATAGCCACTACGCCGACCCGCTTGCCCCGTTGCCGGTAGGCGGCGGTGACCTGATCGACCAGGGTCGACTTGCCGGCCCCGGGAGGGCCGGTAATGCCGATGACATAGGCCTTTCCCGTATGGGGGTAGAGGGCCTTGAGCTCCGGGATGGCCGAGCTGAAGCCATCGTCGATATCCCGCATCAGGCGCGATGCCGCTCGGATATCACCCTGAAGAATCCGTTCTGCAAGTCCCATATTAGTGCTTCCTGTGTGTAAAGTTATGTCGTCGAAACGGCAGCAAGTGCCGTGACTGTGGCCTGTTCAAGGAGACAGCCGTTCTTCAGGTCGACATCCTGTGAGGCGTTGACGAGGCGTTTGGCGGCGGCGAGCGCAGGCAGAGGCTGACGAGTGATCCTTTCGGCGTAGGTAACCACCGCCGGCCAGAACTCGGCGGCCGGGAATACACGGTCCACCAGTCCCATCCTGAGTGCTGATGCGGCATCGTAGGTATCGGTAGTGAGGAAGATCTCCCGGGCGTTGTTTCTCCCCACGAGACGGGGCAGTTTCTGGGTACCGCAGAACCCGGTGAGGATACCGATTTTCCCGCCGGGATGGGCAATGGCAAGGGCATCGCTGGCCAGACGGATGTCGCAGGCAAGTGCCAGGTCGCACCCACCTCCCATGGTAATGCCGTTCAAGGCGCCGATGATCGGCTTGTCGCACTGCTCCATGTCGGCAAAGAGCCCCTGACCGAGCTCGGCAAAGCTGAACGCCTCGGCCGGGCCGAACCTGAGAAGCTGGCCGATATCGGCTCCCACGGCAAACGACTCGCCCGGATAGCCGGAAAGCACGATGCAGGAAACCTGCTCGTTGGCTGCAAGTTCGGCAACAGCCCGTCTCAACTCCCCCAGCATGGTGATGGTGAGCTTGTTGAAGCGGCTTCCCGAGGCCATGGTCAGATAGCCGACCCGGTTCCGAGTCTGTATGGTCAGTTTTTTATAGGGCATAACGTCAGGTCGCGCCACAAACGGGCCGGCCTCAACCGGTCAGTGGGTGGCCACGTTCTGCCGCACCCAGGCAACGATATCTTCGGTGGAGGTACCGGGGGTAAAGACTTCCTTCACGCCGGCAGCCTTGAGACCGGGGATATCGTCCGGCGGAATGACACCGCCGCCGAACACCACGATGTCCTCGGCCTTCTTTTCCCTGAAAAGCTGGCAGACGCGCGGCAGGAGCGTATTGTGGGCTCCGGAGAGTATGGACAGACCGACGCAGTCCACATCCTCCTGGATGGCGGCCGACACGATCTGCTCGGGGGTTTGGTGCAAACCGGTATAGATGACCTCGAACCCTGCATCCCTGAAGGCACGGGCAACCACCTTCGCCCCACGGTCGTGGCCGTCGAGGCCGGGTTTTCCCACCAGTACGCGCAATTTCCGTTCAGCCATGGTCAGTCCTCCTTTTCCGTTTCCTGTATCAATAATTTCGCCTAATCGTCACTTTTCGATGCCGACCCTGGCCGGCACCCCGGCCTTGTAGTAATGCTTGACTTCCCGCATCTCGGTCACCAGATCGGCAGCCTCGATGATCTTCTCGTGGGCGTTCCTGCCGGTCAGGACCAGCTCCACCCGGGGTGGTTTCAGCCGGATCAGCTCAAGGACCGGTTCCACGTCCAGCAGGCCGTAGGCGACCGCCCCGTTGATCTCGTCGAGAATGACCAGGTCATACCTGCCGCCGGTTAGGACCTCCCGCGCCAGCATCAGCCCCTCTTCGGCCAGCTGCCGGTCTTCGGCTGCCGGGCCGTCCTGCTTCACCCACCCCTTGCGGCCGGTCGTGACGATGGTCAGATACGGGGCCAGCCGCTCGGCAACGAGATGCTCGCCGTACGGCCCCCCCCCCTTCATGAACTGGACGATGCAGACCATCAACTCCCGGCCGACAGCCCTGAGAGCCAACCCGAGGGCCGCGGTCGTCTTACCCTTGCCATTGCCGGTGTAGACCTGTACGCACCCCTGCTCCAGCTTCATCGTCCCCCCATCGCGACTATCGCCCCTGAAACCGTGGCTGCCGCTTCTCCAGAAAGGCGCCCATCCCCTCTTTCTGATCCCCGGTCGTAAAACAGAGGGCAAAGGCATCGCGCTCCATGAGACAGGCATTCCGCAGGTCCATATCGACACCGGCATCAATGACCTCTTTCGCCATCCGCAGCGACAGGAGCCCGCGGCTGCAGATCTTTCGCAGCACGGCACACGCCTCGGGAAGCAGTTGGTCATCCTGATGGACCCGGTTGACCAGGCCGATGCGAAGCGCCTCGGCGGCATCGATCAGTTCCCCTGACATGATCAGTTCCTTGGCCCGCGACTTGCCAATCAGACGCGGCAGACGCTGGGTGCCGCCGAAACCGGGAATGATGCCGAGGGCGACATCGGGGAAGCCAAAGGTTGCCGACGCTGCAGCCAGGATGAAGTCGCAGGCAAGAGCAAGCTCCAGCCCCCCGCCGAGAGCGCCGCCGTTGACCGCCGCCACGACCGGCTTGCCGAGGGACTCTATGGCAAACATGAGCCGTTGCCCTTCGCTGGCAAGGGCACCGGCCTCCAGCGGCGACAGGTCCGTCATCTCGTCGACAGCTGTCCCGTCACAGAAATGCCCGCCAGCGCCGGTCAGCAGCACCCCATGCACTGTTTCATCACCTCTGCAGCGGGTAATGATCTGCACGAGGGCGGCAATCACCTGCCGGTTGAGACGATTCGCCGCCTCAGGACGATTCAGGGTGACAATGGTTATGCCGTTATCGTTACGTATGGTGAGATGCTTATCAGGCATCGTAACTCCTTCAACTTTTAGCCATACTGAAATACAGAGAAGAGCGAACTATAGCAACGCCGCAATCAGCGTGTCAAGGCGAATCACACTACTTCATAACGACATTTTAGTCAAACCAAACGTATTTACGTTAACGGAAACAAGTATAAGAGCTTATTTTCATTGGCCCCCAGCTAAGCAGATGGTCTTTCAAAGGGGCACGTACTGCTCAACAAGTTCTTCAATGATCTCACCGATGGTTGTCCGCTCGTGGGCAGCCGCAATCTTGAGCCGCAGATGCAGGTCCTGGCGGATGTTGATGGTCAGGCGCACATCACCGGCAGGAACCAGTCCGGCAGCGTAGGTCTTTGCCGGCGCCTTTGGTGCCTTTTTTCGTCCCCCCCTTACGGCATCCCCTTTACCACCCCTTGGTGCCGACCGAGTGGGCTGACCGGTTGAAACCTGCTCGGCGTTGCCCTTCTTTGGCAAACGGTCCAAAGGCCTGGCAACAACCGTTTTCTTGACCGGTTCCTTCTTGGGCGTCTCTTGAAGAGCCCCGAACAGTGACATCTGATCCTTCTCCTCGTCGGTCATCGCCTCCCTCGCAGTGTGGGACTGAGCTGCATGTACGCGACACGATACCGATCGCACCAGTCGTACGCAAGTAAAAACATATTCTCATACATACACACCTGCCCCAACCCTACGATTGAAATTCGGTACATGCATGACTGTAACACACAAGCTGCTACTGCCCATAAATCTTGAGCCGTACCGGTTTTCCCGGCTTGCTCGGCAAACAAACTATTGTTGCTTTTAGAAGGCATTTATATTAGGATTCACCGCTGTTCTTGCCTGAAGCATTTCCATTTCCCCGTAAGGAGTCAACCAGCCACCATGCTCGGCATCATGCGGAAGTACAAACAGTCCATCGTCATAAAGATCGTCTTCGTCGTAATCGTACTCTCCTTTATCGGCACCATTTTTCTGGTCTGGGGAAAAGGCGATCAGGGGAGTGGTGGCTCGCCCGGCTATGCAGCAAAGGTGAATGGCACCAATATATCCCTCGACGATTATCAGCGGAGCTACTATCGCTTGCGGGGCATCTACGAACAACTCTACGGGCGTTCCATGACCCCGGAGCTGGAAAAACAGATGGGAATCCGCAAACTGGCCATGGAGAGCCTCATCGAGTCCGAACTGGTCCGTCAGGCCGCCCGCAAGATGGGCATTTCGGTGAGCAAGGACGAGGTAACCAGGGCCATTGCCGAGGTACCGACCTTCCAGAAAGACGGTGCCTTCAATTTCGATCAATACCTGCAGATCCTGAAGAGCAACCGGATTACCCCTGCCGATTTCGAGGAGTCCCAGAAGGAAGAGATCATTATCAAGAAGGCTCGCCAGCAGATCAAGGACAAGGCAGCCGTCAGCGACGACGAGGCCCGTCAGTATTTTGCCAAACGGAACGACCGGCTTGATCTCCAGTTCGTGTCCTATTCCCCGACCCAGGTCGTTAACGAGGTCAAACTCACCGACCAGGACCTTACCGCCCACCTGCAGGGAAACCAGGACAAGTTCAAGACGCCGGAGCAGATCAGTATCCAGTACTGTTTCATCGATCCCGCAACCCTTTCCGCCAAGGTGACCCTGGGGGACGACGAGATCCAGACGTTCTACCAGAAAAACATCGACCGCTATCAGGGCAAGGGAGGCATCCTCCCCCTGACCGAAGTCAAGGACAAGGTCAAGACCGACGCTGCCAAGGCCAAGGCCGCCAAACAGGCCTACGAGATGGCTGCCGATGCAATCAACAAGAACAAGGGTGGCGACCTCCAGGCTGTTGCCAAGGCCTTCGGCACCTCCGTAACCGTGACCCCGCTCTTTGCCGCCACCCAACCGCCGGCCACCCTTGCCACCGAGGACCAGCTGATCAAGAAGGCCTTTTCACTCAAAGAGGGCGAGATCGGCGGCCCCGTGGAAACGACCAAAGGGATCTACGCCATCAAGATCAAGGAGCGTAAGCCGGCTGCCGTTCCTCCACTGGCCCAGATTCGCGCTCAGGTCGAGGCCAGCGCCAAGGCAGAAAAGGCGAAGGATCTGGCCAGGAAAAAGGCTGAGGAGGCACTTGCACTCCTCGGCAAAGGGGGAGCCGGGCTCAAGGTCCAGGAAACAGGCAGCTTCGGCTTCTCCGACAAGGGCGATCTTCCGAAAATCGGGCTCGCCCCCGCACTGCAGGAGGCCGCATTCAACCTGACCGCAGCTGCTCCGCTTCCCAAAGAACCATTCAAGATCGGTGAGACCTGGTATGCCGTCCGTCTGAAAAGCCGCAGCCAGTCGAACCCTGCCGACTTCGAGAAGAGCAAGGACCAGATCAAGCAACAGCTCCTGCCCAAGAAACAGCAGGACGCCCTGGACGCCTGGGTGAAGGAGTTGCGGGCCAAGGCCAAGATCGAAACCAACGCCACCCTGCTAACTGACTAAAAACCGCTCAGGGCAAGAAATCCGCTCAGGGCTCGGGGTTCGGGGCTCGGACAGGATTATCCCTGAGCCCTGAGCCCCGAACCCCGAGCTAGACAAAGGAGACCGATAATGGCTCAGCCAATTCTGCAGACCGATTTCCCAACACTGAAGCTGGCCGGACGCGGCAAGGTCCGTGACATCTACGATCTGGGTTCTGCCCTTTTGATTGTCACCACTGACCGCATCTCCGCCTTTGACGTCATCATGAACGAGGCGATTCCGGACAAAGGGGCAGTCCTGAACCAGATTTCCGCGTTCTGGTTCCATCAGATGGAGGATATCGTCCCGAACCATATCATCTCCACCGAAATCAAGGATTTTCCGGCCGAATGCCGGCCCTACGCCGACGTACTGGCCGGCCGCTCCATGCTGGTGAAAAAGGCCAGGCCGCTGCCGGCAGAATGCATCGTCCGGGGATACCTCTCCGGCTCCGGCTGGAAGGATTACAAAGCGACCAACAGCATCTGCGGTATCACCCTGCCGGCCGGCCTGCTGGAATCCGATCGTCTCCCGGAGCCGATCTTCACCCCGTCCACCAAGGCGGAATTGGGAACCCACGACGAGAACATCTCGTTCGAAACCATGGCCGGGCTCTGTGGCCAGGAACTGGCCGAAAAAGTCCGCGCGGTCACCCTGAAGATCTATGCCAAGGCACGGGACATTGCCGACGCCAAGGGAATCATCATTGCCGACACCAAATTCGAATACGGGATCTACAACGATGAACTGATCATCATCGACGAGTGCATGACCCCGGACTCCAGCCGCTTCTGGCCGAAGGACAGCTATCGGCCGGGCGGGCCGCAGCCCTCGTTCGACAAGCAGTTCCTCCGCGACTACCTGGAAACCCTGGACTGGAACAAGACCGCGCCAGCCCCGCCCCTCCCACAGGAGATTGTCACCAAAACGGCCGACAAGTACCGGGAGGCCCTGTTCCGGCTGACCGGCATCAGGCTGTGACTCAAGACCCCGGGTTTCCCCCGGGGTTTTTCTTTACCAGCTGCTGTCGAAAGGCAGCCAATCTCATCCTTGAGGCCTTGCACTCCCATGTCAGACCATTGCTTTCTCATCGATACCCATGCCCACCTGGATGGCGAGGATTTCCGGGCCGATCTTGAGGCAACCCTTGAGCGGGCCCGGGCCGCCGGGCTCTCCCACATCGTCACCGTGGGAGCCGACCTTTATTCCAGCCGAGCGGCATTGAACCTGGCCAGACAGCACGAGGAGCTCTTCTGCGCTGTTGGCGTCCACCCCCACGATGCGCTCCAGGTGGACGACGCCTGCATCGAAGAGATACGTGCCCTGGCAGCGGACCCGAAAGTGGTGGCTATCGGTGAAATCGGCCTCGACTTTTACCGGGACCGCTCCCCGCGCGACATCCAGGAGACCGTCTTTCGCCGGTTCATCCGTTTGGCGCGGGAACTGGACCTACCGATCATTGTCCATGACCGGGACGCCCACGACCGGGTAATGACCATTCTGCGCGAGGAAAAGGCCCACGAAGTCGGCGGTGTGCTCCACTGTTTTTCCGGCGACCTGGGTCTGGCCAACGAATGTATTGCCATGGGATTCCTCATCTCCATTCCCGGCACGGTCACCTACCCCTCCAACGAGAAGTTGCGGGAGGTGGTCAGGGGTGTAAAGATCGAGCATCTCCTGGTCGAGACTGACTGTCCCTACCTGTCACCGGTCCCCCATCGGGGCAAACGCAACGAACCGGCTCACGTGCGCCTTACCGCCGCCAAGGTCGCCGAACTGAAAGGGCTTACCCTGGAGGACGTGGGAAGGATCACCTCCCTGAATGCCCGCCGGCTGTTCGGGATCGCCCCTGAGATGGAGGAGACAACCATTGCCTACCCCATTCGCGATTCGCTCTATCTGAACATCACCAACCGCTGTTCCAACCACTGCACCTTCTGCCCCAAGTTCTCCGATTTTCTGGTCAAGGGGCACCATCTGCGCCTTGACCACGAACCGTCAACGGCCGAGGTACTGCACGCCATCGGCGACCCGACCGGATATGCTGAAATCGTCTTCTGCGGTTACGGTGAGTCGTTGATCCGTCTCGACATAGTCAAGGAGGTGGCAACGGCGCTCAAGCGCCAGGGGGTGAAGGTCCGTGTCAACACCGACGGCCAGGCCAATCTGGTCCATGGCCGCAACATCCTGCCCGAGCTGTCGGGACTGGTGGATACGGTCTCGGTCAGTCTGAATGCCGCCGACCCGATGACGTACGAACAGCTCTGCAATACCCCGTTCGGGGCGGAGGGATTCAGGGCGGTATGTGACTTCCTGCGGGCGGCGCGCGCTCACATCCCCCACGTGGTTGCCACGGCCGTCACGGTTCCCGGCCTGGACATCGCACGGGTGAAGGCCCTCGCCGAGAACCTGGGAGTGGAATTTCGAGAGCGGGAGTACGCTGAGGTCGGCTGAGAAGACGCGTAGTCTGTGCATCACGGAGAGTTCGGACCCGGAGAGCACAGAAATAATGTATTCCCCCCCGGACATTCCCCCCGGCCTCTCTTTTCATGCAAAAAAAATCTAGCGCGACCCTGTGTATCCATGGGCTGCTCATTTGTTTTGCAAAACGGCCAGAAAGCACTTCGCATTTCTGCAAAACAGTACAAACAAGACTTCCTCAACACAACCGGCTGTTTTAAAAACACTTTACCTCACCTGTCACTCGTAACAAGACTGATGCAACCAACGGCCACCAAACCTGTTTGCATATCTTCCAAAAATCACCCCACACCCCACGGGAATCACCGATCGCAGCCAATACATAACTAGCTGTAATTGTGGCATTTTATTTGTTACACAATTTAATAAAACATTGGTATCCAAGTTGCTTTGTCATCAAAACATCAACCGACAAAGGGGGATTACCAATGACACAAGCAGACTCCAATAAAGGATGGCGCGTAGTCCGGGCCGGCACCGGCATCAACCTGGCGCTCGGCGTACTCTATGCCTGGAGTATCTTCAAGGGGGCAATCAAGGCCTCCATCGAAAAGGGAGGCCCCGGCGCATTCCAGTGGGATCTCGCCTCCATCAACGATCCCTATGCGGTCTGTTGTCTCACCTTTGCCTTTGCCATGATCCTGGCCGGCAAATGCCAGGACAAGATCGGCCCCGCCAAGACAGCCCTCATTGGCGGTCTCCTGGTAGGGTGCGGTTTTACCCTGACCGCGTTGTCGTCCAGCTACCTCGCCTGGGTCGTCGGCTTTGGGGTCCTTGCCGGCGCCGGCTTCGGCTTCGGTTACTCCGCAGCAACCCCACCGGCCCTCAAATGGTTCTCTCCCGCGAAAACGGGTCTGATCGCCGGGATCGTGGTTGCCGGCTTCGGCCTGGCACCGGTCTATATCGCTCCCCTCGCCAGCTGGCTGCTGGGGGCCTTCGGCATCCAGAAGGCGATGCTGGTACTGGCTGTCGCCTTCACGGTGATCGTCTGCGGTCTCTCCTTCTTCGTGGTCAACCCTCCCCAGGGTTACGTCCCGGCCGAACCTGCCGATCCGGGGCCGGTTGCCAAACTGAACGCCGCCAAACCGGCCATCAACGCCAGCGCCAGCGAAATGCTCCGCAACTACAAGTTTTACGTGCTCTGGCTGGCCTACTTCATCGGCGCCGGCGCCGGCCTGATGGTGATCGGCAGCGTGGCCGGCCTGGCAAAGAAGAGCATGGGGGAGATGGCATTCCTGGCCGTGGCCATCATGGCCCTGGGCAACGCCGGCGGCCGGGTCGTGGCCGGCGTTCTCTCCGACAAGATCGGTCGTCGTGCCACCCTCTTCATCATGCTTGCCTTCCAGGCAGCCCTGATGTTCGCCGCCATTCCGGTGGTCGGCTCGGGAAGTGCCGTGCTGCTGGTGCTCCTGGCCACCTTCATCGGCTTCAACTACGGTTCCAACCTGGCCCTCTTCCCATCGTTCTCCAAGGACTACTGGGGGATCAAGAACTACGGTCTGAACTACGGCGTACTCTTCACTGCCTGGGGCGTCGGCGGCTTCGTGATGGGCAAGGTCTCTGAGATGATCAATGCCCAGCCCGGCGGCCTGAACAAGTCGTTCATGCTGGCCGGAACCCTGCTGGTTGCCGGCTCTGCCCTGACCATCTTCCTGGCCGAGCTCAAGACGGCCAAGGAAGGCGATCAGGCCCCATCCCAATGGAAGGAGTTCTGGGCCGAATTCATGCTGGGCGCCCGCGTCTTCACCGGTTTCGAACAGGCTCCGCTTCGTACCTCGCGCTAGATCACCTTGTTGAACCACCTCAGAGGGCTATGCGTCATGCGTAGCCCTTTTTCATTATAGACGACCGTTGCCGCTCACACGGAAACATACTATACTTCGTAGCACCCTTCAGCACCGCCACGCACCGGGAAAGGTTTCCCATGTCCGCCAACACCCGCTGGCTCCTCTTGCTCTGCCTGGCCCAGATCTTCATCATGCTGGTGTTCTTGAACTACTCTGCCGTCCTGCCGCTGCTGAAGCAGGAGTGGGGAATGAACAACACCATGGCCGGCTCCATCTTCTCGGTCTATCAGCTTGGCTACATCGCTTCCGGTGTCATCCTGAGCACGTTGACCGACCGCCTGAACACTAAATACATCTTCATCGCCTCAGCTCTCTGGTCGGCAACGGCCAATCTTCTTTTTGCCTTTTTTGCCAACGATTATACGTCAGCCATGCTGCTGCGGGCTCTGACCGGCATCGGCATGGGGGGAACCTACATGCCCGGCCTCAAGCTGGTGGCCGAACGTTTTCCCAGCGCACAGCGCGGTCGCGCCGTCGGTATCTATGTAGGGGCACTGGTTCTCGGTGCCTCCCTGTCCCTTGCCCTCACCGGCGGAATGACCACCCTCTTCGACTGGAGAACCGCCTTCATTGCCTGCTCAGCCGGTGTCTATCTGGGTACGCTCCTCTCCCTGGTCGTGTTCAGGGAATACCGGTTCGTTCGACAAGCCAGCGAGGCAGGACCATCGATCCCAGAAGTACTTAAGAACCGGCCGGCCATGCTGATGATCCTCGGTTACGGCGCCCACATGTGGGAAATGTACGGCATGCGAAGCTGGCTGGCACCGTTCTTCACCGCCAATCTGATGAACTGGGGGATTGCCAAGGGAACAGCCACCGGCTGGGGTGCAACGGCATCGGCTGCAATCATCGGTATAGGAACCTTTTCAACAGCCATCACCGGCACACTGTCGGATCGGTTGGGGAGAACCAGAACCATCTTTCTGGTCATGCTGGGAAGCGCTCTGCTCTCATGCACCTTCGGCTGGCTTGCACATGCCAACCCGTACCTGACCCTGGCCGTCGGCTGTCTTTACGGCTACCTCATAGTTGCCGAATCGCCCGTATTTTCCACCGGCCTGACCGAACTGGTTCCACCCGGTTGCCTGGGAGCAGCCATGGGGGTTCAGTCCCTGATCGGCTACTCCCTTGGCATGATATCGCCGACAATCTTTGGCTGGGCGCTGGATCTCTGCCGCAACTGGTCGCCACTGCCAGGGGTCCCCGGTGCATGGGGCATCGCTTTCGTCACGCTCGGCATTGGCGCGTTCTTTGGGCCTCTCTGTATGACCATGCTGAGAAACAGGTCGGAGAGTAGTGCCATGGCGGAAGGAAAACAATGATCGGCCAATCCTCTCCATAGGAACTATAGCGTTAGCTTTTGAACGTGATCAGGGATGCCCTGGAAGGGCTCCCATACGGAGGCATCAGATGGCTAGGAATGGGAGAGTTGCTGTTTGAGGATCTGCTTGATGATGAGGATCTTGTCCGGATCGAGGGGTTTGGTGATAAAGGCTTCGACCCCAAGCTGCTGGCAGCGCTCGAGGTCTTTTTCCTGGCGGGATGAACTGAGAATGACAACCGGAATCTGCTGGGTCCGCTGGTCGGACCGTATGGTTTCCAGAAACTCGAAACCGTCTATCTTTGGTAACCGCAGGTCAAGCACGATCAGATCGGGGAATCGAGCCACCTGACCATCCCCTTCGCCCAAGAGTAAATCGAACGCCTGTTTTACCTCCCGCATTACTGACACATTGGTAATGTCATGCTTGCGAAATGCATGTAACGTCAGGAATTCGTCGTCGGGATGGTCTTCGACCAGAAGAATGTGATGTTGCTTCATCGACCTTTACCTCTCAGGCCGCTGCTCGTATCGTTTTTTGATATATAGCAACACGCTGAAAAACATTCCACAAAAAAACACTGGTCGACAGAATTATATCTATTTAAAAATGCTAAACATTACAGGGTGAAATAAAAGGTGGCCCCCCGCCCCTGTTCGGCGTCAAACCAGATTCTCCCGCCATGACGCCTGATAATCCTCTCCACCGCAGCCAGCCCCAAACCGCTACCAGGGTACATCTCCCTGTCGTGTACCCGCTGGAAAGGCCTGAAGAGCTTGCTCGCATAATGCATATCGAAACCGACGCCATTGTCACGGACAAAATAGACCGTTTTCCCGTTGCCGGCAGCACAACCGAACTCTATTCTGGCGTCTTCGTTTCCAGCCGTGAATTTCCAGGCATTGTCGAGAAGATTGCCAAGGGCTTTGCGGAGAAGTTCCTCGTCACCGATCACTGAAAGACCGGGTGTGATGAAGATGTTGACCCGACGTTCGGGAGCTTGTGCGCGCTGCTCATTGAGTATCGCCATGGCAATACCGCTTAGATCCACCTGACGGGAAACAACCCCCTTGCTGGAAAGCTGGGCAAGGTCCATGAGACCGTCGAGGATCTTTTTGAGCTCCCTTCCCGCATCAACAATCCGTTCCAGACAAAGTTCCCCTTCCGTTCCGAGTGTTTTACCATGTTCGTCAATGAGAAGCTGACTGAATCCCTGCAAACGGGAAAGCGGGCCATTGATGTCGTGGGAGATGGCATCGCAGAGATCGTCCAGCTCTTTTCTGGCCGCGTCCAGCAAGGCGCTTCGCCTGATCAGACGAAATTCAAGTTCGGCATTCAGGCTGACAAGATCTTTCATTTTTGGCGAATCAGGATTTTCAGATGATGTGGAACCATCAGGATGCAGAGACTCATCCGGAAGGAGCGATAACTGTTCCGGTGCTTCGCCAGTAACTACCGGCACACTGGTGGCGGATGCGTCATGGACGGCAATCATCCTGGCACACTTTTCCAAGGCCTCAGCCAGTGCAGCCGGATCAACCTGCTTGGGAAGATAGGCAGTAACCCCGGTATTTATTGCCTCCAGCAGATACTCGGGCTCCATAAGGGCCGAAGTAATCACTACCTGCGTCCTGGGAGTGCGCTCTTTTACATGACGGGCGACCTGAAGACCGTTCAGGTGGGGAAGTTTTATCTCGGCTATTACTATGTCAGGCTTCACTTCTTCGAAGAGCCGCAACCCTTCACGGCCGTTTTCAGCCACATGCAGGATAAATCCCCAACCGCTGAGAAGTTTCGCCACCCTGGCGAAGACAAATGGATCATTCTCTAGATAGAGAACAGTGTAGTTATGTCTGATTTCTATACCGCTCATGGTCATTGCCCGGTTGCCACATCCCGATTGAACTGCGTGTTCACTTCTCGATGAGCACAGAGCATACCAATGAATAACTTGGTTATTTACACAACAATTTAGCATAGTTATACATGCAACCAACATGCAGGAAAATTCTGGCAGGTGTGCGAAAACCGTTAATTGTTCAACTTTTCATGAGCTGATCGAACTGAAGTTGCAGGACTCGGATTGAAAATAATCATGGGTGATTTAATTTATTGACAGGTGAAACAGTCCTATGGTATATACGTTATCTCAATGACGCGGGGTGGAGCAGTCTGGTAGCTCGTCGGGCTCATAACCCGAAGGTCAGAGGTTCAAATCCTCTCCCCGCAACCAATAAATTCAGGGGCTTGCACAGCGTGCAAGCCCCTTTTTTATTACCATCAGATGTTTTCCCGTCTTTCCCTATGTGACTAAGCCCTACAGTAGCACAACATGGGACGCAGCAGCGTCCCTTTTCCCTTTTGTGACTAAGCCTTTCCCGCGCCCCCTCTGAAAATCCGACAGTCCTAGGTAGAACGGATCCCGGGCAGGGCAAGGGAGCGCGGCCCGCCATCCCCACTCACCTTTACCCCGCCCCTGAGATGTTCCGTCAAGGGTGCATATTTCTTCATACGCCCACCAAAACCACACTAACCGCAATATATTCGATCAGTTGGAGAATCGCAGCAGCCTTTTGCACACCCGAATGAGTATATATTCACAATACATGCGATGTTCGGCGGGCCAACGCCTTTTACCCGTTCGTTGCCGTTATAGCCCCATCCTTCAACAAGTTACACTTGTTAATTAATAAATTTTTATAATGGCACAGTCACTGCTACAGCCATAACCAATAACAAAGAGAAGTTATGGGGGAAACGGACCCTAAAGGGTTCCCCATGGGACATTGGTTTTAGCCATTAAGCAACATTCAATAGAGTCGAAGGAGTTTTCCACTACCGAATCGAGAATCACCAGCCGCTCAAATTTCGTCTTTGAGCTCGCCCATGCATGTCGGGCCTTCGCTGCCGTTACCCCATAACGAGAGATAGGAGGTCATTTTGCGACATACCATGAGTATCTTCAATTTAGTGCTACCACTGATCGCCGTCCTGGCACCGCCAACCGGTCACGCCGCTGTCACACCGCAAATCGCTGCCGGCTATTACCACACCGTGGCACTGATAAACGACGGGACCGTCGTCACCTGGGGACGGAACAATCACGGTCAGTTGGGTGATGGCACCACCAGTGACAGACCCACGCCTGCCATAGTGCCGGGGCTGACCGGGATGAGGGCCATCGCTGCCGGCAATTATCACACTATTGCGCTGAAAAACGACGGCACCGTCCTCACCTGGGGACAAAACGACCAGGGACAGCTCGGGGACGGTACCACCAGTGACAGACTCCTCCCCATCACGGTGCCGGGGCTTGATGGGGTCAAGTCCATCGTTGCCGGCAGTCACCACACCGTGGCCCTGAAACTTGACGGCACCGTCGTCGCCTGGGGAGGTAACACCTACGGCCAGCTCGGGGACGGCACCACCAGTGACAGACTCCTCCCCATCACGGTGCCCGGGATCACTGGAGTAATCGCCATTGCTGCCGGCAGTTACCACACCGCGGCGCTGAAACATGACGGCTCCGTCGTCGCTTGGGGTCTAAACGGTTACGGCCAACTCGGAAACGGCACCACCGGCAACAGGCTCACCCCGGCTGCGGTGCCGGGGCTGACCGGAGTGGCAACCATCGCTACCGGCGACTATCACACCGTGACGTTGAAAGACGACGGCACCGTCGTTGCCTGGGGTTATAACGGTTATGGCCAGCTGGGGGACGGCACCATCATCCAGAAAAATCTCCCCACTGCCGTACCCGGCTTATCCGGGGTAACGGCTATTGCTGCCGGCGGCTACCATACCGTGGCCTTGGCAAACAACGGTACCGTCGCCAGTTGGGGAATAAACAGCTATGGCCAGCTGGGAGATGGAACCACAGGCGACAGACGTTCCCCCACCGCTGCGCCTGCGCTGACCGAGCTGACGGCCATCACTGCCGGCGGGTACCACACCGTGGCGCTGCAAAGCAACGGCACCATCGTCGCCTGGGGCTATAATGGTTATGGCCAACTGGGGGACGGCACCATCACCGACCGGCTCTCCCCCGTCGCACTGCCGGGGATGACGGAAGTAACGGCCGTCGCTACCGGCTATTACCACGGTGTGGCACTGAAAAACGATGGCACCGTCATTACCTGGGGTAGTAACAACGTTGGTCAACTGGGGGATGGCACCTATGCTGGCAGATTCCTACCCGCCACGGTGCCGGGGCTTAGCGAAGTAACAGCCATCGCAGCCGGCTCGCTCCACACTGTGGCGCTGAAAAGAGACGGCGCCGTCATTGCCTGGGGACAGAACAATCACGGCCAGTTGGGAGACGGCACCGTCACCGACAAAGTCTCCCCCACCATGGTGCCTGGGCTGAGCGGGGTTATCGCCATCGCTGCCGGCGATTATCACACCCTGGCACTGAAAAGCGACGGCACCGTCGTTGCCTGGGGACTCAACCGCTACGGCCAACTCGGAGATGGCACCACCGCCGATAGGCACAGCCCCACCGCGGTGCCGGAGCTGACCGGGGTGACAGCCATTACTGCCGGCGATTATCACACCCTGGCGCTGAAAAACGACGGCGCCGTTGCCGCCTGGGGAAATAATGTGTACGGCCAACTGGGGGACGGCACCACTACGGACAGAGTCAGTCCCACGGCAGTGCCGGGACTGACCGGAGTGACTGCCATTGCCGTGGGCGCTCTCCATAGCATGGCGGTGAACACCGAGGGCATTGTCATGGCTTGGGGGCTCAACGGTTACGGCCAGTTGGGTGACGGCACCACCAGCGGCAAGCTTTCTCCCACTGCAGTACCGGTACTGACCGGGGTGACGGCCATCGCTGCCGGCGGTTACCACTCCGTAGCGCGGAATAATGACGGCACCGTGGTCGCCTGGGGGTATAATCTGCATGGTCAACTGGGGGAGGGCACCACCATCAACAGACTCTCCCCCACTGCGGTGGCGGGGTTGACCGGGGTGACGATCGTTGCTGCCGGCGCGTTCCACTCCGTAGCACTGAAAAACGACGGCACCCTGGCAGCCTGGGGACATAATCTGTACGGACAGTTGGGGAGCCCTGACGGCTCGATGTTTCCCCATGGGGCCATCAGCCTGGACGTGCTGCCGCCGTTGGTGACTCCTGACCAGGGAACCGGCACCTACTACGGCAGCGTAACCGTAACGCTTACCTGCAGCGACCATTTCGCCGGCTGCAACGGCATCTATTACACCGAGGACGGCAGCACGCCGACCACCGCCGCCAATCCCTACACCGGACCGTTGACCGTATCGTCCAGCACAACCCTCATGTTCATGGCCCGGGATCGGGCCGGCAACCAGAGCGCGGTGCAGAGCGCCGTGTACACTGTCATTCCCTCGACTCACCTGCTTGCCGTCACCGTCAGCGGGAGCGGAACGATCAGTGCTCCAGCATCACCGCCTACACCCGATCTGAACTGTTCCGGCGCATGCAGCCAGAGCTATAATGCCGGCACGGTGGTAACGCTCAATGCCCAGCCAGACAGTTCGCAGATGTTCGGTGGCTGGTACGGCGCCTGCAGTGGCAACAACCTGAGCTGTAGCGTGACTATGGATACGGTGAAGGCGGTAACTGCCACCTTTGTCGATAGCGGCACCTGCCTCGCCAAGCTCGGCACGGTCTGCTATGGCACGCTGGGGGCAGCATACCTGGCAGTGCCGGTCAACAGCTCGGCTGATATCCTCGTCCAGGCAGGCGTTTATGCGGAGGATCTGCTCCTTGACCGCAATGTGACCGTTACCCTGCAGGGAGGCTATGACAACGGCTTTACCAGCATCACTGGCAGCACCACACTGCAGATGTCGGAGATGACCATGCTGAACGGTTCGCTGACGGTCGGCAGCAACGTTGAGCTACTGGCTCAATGATCACCTCAACCATTTCCGATCAGGCTACCCCCACAGCTCTCGGGGCAGCCGAGCCCCGGACAGGAGCAGTTCGCGACACTCAGGACACTCCAGAAATGCCAGTACGCCAGCCCCCAGCTCGATGCTGCGGTCGTCCAGACCATGGTGCCGCAGGGCCTTTGCCAGCGCCATGAAGGCAGCGTCGAATGCGGCCCGGCGCAACAGGTCGGCAGGGACCAGCCGCTCCTGATCGCTGATGATCGGGTCGAATGCCTCCCGGCAGCCGATGCGGTCGAGAGAGGCCACACCACGGCACGCCAGGGGACGGACCTGATGAATGGAACAGTTGCCGACATCATCCAGCAGTGGGCAGACAACCTTCCGGGCAATCCGCTCCTCATCGTCCATCCAGCGACCCCAGTTCCGGTGGGCCGCAAGGCGCTTCCACAGGGTGGCGAGCGCTGCAGGCTGGAGCCGTTCCCGCAGCCAGTCCGCAATGACCATCGCTTCCGGGATCAGAACCGCCACGTTGAGTACGCAGCAGTGGGGACAACCGGCAGCGCAGGCCATCGGCCTATCGCCGCAGATGGCATCCGCTGCGGCTGCACACCCGGCCACGGCACCGGCCAGTGAGGTAGCGCTGCGGGTGGCCGCCAGCGATGCAACCAGCCTTTCTGTCAGGTCGGAACCGAACGTGTCACTATTCCACCAGGTTAGATCAGCCATACCCCTTCCTGGCCACAATGGGTCCACTGGGCGTGGTCTTCCGGACGCAGCAGAGGCGACTTGCGCCCGGCGTTCTTTTGCCAGTCTGACCTGCCTCCTCCGATATGGTTTTCATTTTAGCCGGTTTATGGAATGGGGCAACTACGGGAGGGAGAGTTTGAAGGTAAGGGGGTGGTGCAACAAAATGGCTCAGGATCTGAGTGTTAGGCCGATTGGTAGCACGGCTGCGCTTCGATGACCGGATCGGTCAGCTCCTGCGGCAACAGAGATGAAGCGCAGCCGTTGCGAATGCCGGTTACTGCGCGGTTCAGCAATTGGAAATGACATTCCCGCGGCGTTCCGGGCCCCGATATCTCCTTCCACCGGTACCACGGGTTGGATCGACACCGATCTTAACCCAGTCATCATACTGACGTTGAAAACTAACGACCCTGTTCGACTGGATCAGCTCCTGCAGCTCGTCTTCTCTTACGATCCCGCGGCGTTGGTCAGAATAGATCACTGAAATCTTCATGTTGTCCTCCCCGTACGTATTGAAGGAAGTAAATTGTTAACACATGCTAACACAATAGTCATCGATTACAAGGGAGGCTAACAGAGATTTTTCTACAAAAATCCGCTGCTGGAGCTGCCAGGATCCAGCGGCATTATTCCATGAGGACTCTTGCCAACAGGGCGCGATGGCATTTTTCATATCCTGGAGAAACATAGCCACTCGCTGCAAACCGCCACTTGACGAACTGCCTGATCAGCCATCTGTTTCTACGTTCAAGTCCGTCGTACTGCCCGCCCATTCCGCGGATCGGGTCGAATGCCAATCTCACCCACCCACTCGCCCGGCGGAATGACACAATCTTTTTCCCCCGAATCAGGGCGTCGAGTTCAGCAACATTGACGAGACCGGTTTTGCCATTGATGTAAACGACGGGAATATTCATGGCAGTCCTCCCAGGTTTCCCTGCTCCCGATCCTTGTCGATCGACACAGCAACTGTTTGCCTGCTGAACATGGTCAACACAACAACAAGGAACCAGATAAAGGCCAACGCCACTAAAAATGCGCCCATAACGTACCCCTTAGCCATCGGATTAAGCATCATTGCCTTGCAGGTAGCGCGTTTCGTGCCAACCGTAACTATCTTAAATTTATAAAAGTCGCTACTCAACAGCCTGGGGATTTGTGCGATTTCAGAACAGAGGCAGGGCAAAAATGGAGAGGTGCAGCCGGTAACTGCTGTCGGAAAATAGCCGCGGGGGTATGACCGTTCGGTAGACTGGCGAGTGCGTGGGCAGGCTGTCCTGCACTAAAAAGGAGATGAACATGCTGAACGGAGCGCTGGCGATCGTCAGCGACATGGAGGTGGATCTGGCGTACTAATCGGCCATCAACTCCCGCCACTCAGCAGTTCGTCGCTGGTGATGACGCCGATCCCCCTGCGCCGGTAGCGCTCCAGCACCTCGGGCATCTTTTTTCGCGACATGACCGCGTCCCGGACCACCGTCACCCGGTAGCCGCGCTGCAGTGCGCCGAGGGCGGTGTAATACACGCAGTAGGCCGCATCCACCCCGACCAGGAACAGTTCGTTCACCTGCCGGTCGATCAAAAGCTGTTCAAAATTCCGGTTCGAGAAGGCATCGGTCCGGTTCTTTTCGAAATCGTTCCCGTTGATGACCTTGATCCTGCGATCGATGATCACCCTCCCCTGCCGTCTGCCGCCATGCAACCGGACGAACAGGTTGTTGCCGAAGACCTGCCGGATGTAGGCCACCTCCATGCCTGTCCCGGCGGCCCGGTCGATGAGCCGGTTCACCGTGGCGAGCATCCCGTGGGGCGGCGGGGCGGTGACCGGCTGCCTGACGGCCGTCCCCGCGTACCCCTCCTGGAGATCGAGGATGACCAGTGCCTGGCGCGGGTGCGGGTAGTCGGCGATCCTTTTCCCCCTCGTTGACATGAACATGCTGCGGTACATCATCAGCGCCCCCACCAGGAGAAGCGCCGCGATCACGGCAGCCGGCACGAGGACAATGGACAGTACGGACATCAGATCGGTCTCCTCATTCTCCAGGACCGGGGGTTCAGGCCATTAAGCGGCTACTGGCCCGTATTCCCGAGTCGTTCATTCTCTGCCCTGAGCCGGTTGATCTCTGCCTTGAGGCGCGCATTTTCGTCCTTCAGTTGCTCGCAACTGCTTTCTTGTTGTGGTACTTCGGGTTCGGACTTCTTTACCGCAGTTGGGCTGACGCTGTCAGCCTTGCCACTGCCGGCTTTTTTCATTGGCATAACAGGTGGAGTGCTGAAATCAACGCCTTCGGCGATGCCGATTTTTTTGCATTTGCCGGTAGACGTGTACTCCTTCAGCGTTTTCTGTGTTGCGAAGCATCCGCTCGGATTCACGAGATAACTGAAACCGCTGCAGGCATCGGCCTCCCGTGCCTTCAAGCTCTTCTCTTCCTTGATGCACCTGTCATACTCACTGCCGGCCAGAACATTTCCCGATAGCAACAGAAACAGGGCGGATACGGTCAGAACGATTCTCACAGAATGCAATCCCCTTTGCTTTAATCACTCGTTACCGGTAGTGCGTGCCGATGGTTCGGTAGTTGAAGCCTGCCTACCTCGGCCGCCGTTAAACCTGCTGCAGATCAGCCTCTATAGTATCGGGGCCGAGATCCTGGCCGTCCGGCCAACCGATTCCAGTAAAAAAGAGGCGCACCTGCCTGAAATAGGCATCATCCTCAAGTCTCTTGAAGAAATCGCTCCGAATATACGGCGCAACATCGAATATGCCGGTTATCCCATCCGAAAAAACGACGGTAACTTTTTTACCCTCAAGAGGTGTAACGCTAATTATCTTTTTCATAATCACTCCAATGGTTTAATCGGTAATGGATTTTGTCCGCTAACAGCAAGGCGCCAGTCGGTCATAAGGTCATCTTTGTGTATTTCAATCCATGCCTCAACCAGCTTCCGTTTGTTTCGGGGTAGTGTTCCCTCTATGATTTCACCCTCTTCTATTGAAAATATTGCATCATCATCTCCAAACGATGCGTGAACATGAGGCAGCTTGTGCTTCTTGTTGTCGTAGAAAAACATGTAGATAACGATTCCATAAAACATTGATATTGTAGGCATAATCACTCCTTCTCAATTTTGTCTGGTAATGGGTAATATTTTCGCGTTCCAATCTCTTTTTTGACCCAAGTCGAGGGTGCTCTCAGGTCTTGCGGCCTTGTTGGGCTTTCAAGAGCGTGTTGATTTTATCTTCAGCAGCTTTCGATTTATCACTCCTACTTGGAGTTGGCCAATCAAGTAGAAGTACAATCCATAAATTCTTCTCAGATTTCTTGAGTTCCATGCTGAATCGTCCGTGCCCAGTTGCTTCATACCAATACCAGCTAGCAGCATCATCTTGTTTCAAATCCAAATCCTTGGCAACCAGGCGAACTAATTCTGGAATATTTTCATCACCTCTAATTAAAATTGTTTTGTTGCTCATACTCCATGATGGCTTAGGGTCTCCTGGCTTCAATAGGTACAAAGCTCTGATGTATCCATCGCACCCTGAACAAAACAGGGTCAAGAGTAGGAGTAGTAGAAGATAAAAAATCCGTTTCATTTGCTTTCCTTATTTGCATAACACCAGGCATACGTTGGGGTCAGGGTCAGACTTGCCCTGACCTGCCCTCTGACCTGCCCTCCTGACCCTGACCCTGACCTGCCCTGATTGTAACCTTTTGCTTTCTCACGTTTTTACATTTGTCTTAAAGTACTTCCCTGTTTTTTCTCTTCTCATAAAGCAATACAGCAGGTACGTCCCCCTAGGTTTTCTCAACCGCGGCGCGCAGCCTCGATTGCGGCGATGTCGATCTTTTTCATCTGCATCATCGCATCGAACGCACGCTTGGCGGCAGCGGTATCGGGATCGGTTATCGCTTTCGTCAGAGCCAGCGGAGTAATCTGCCAGGACAGGCCCCATTTGTCCTTGCACCAGCCGCACGCACTCTCTTCGCCGCCGTTGCCGACGATTGCATTCCAGTAACGATCGGTTTCGGCCTGGTCAGCGGTTGCGACCTGAAACGAGAATGCCCAGTTGTGCTTGACCTCGGGTCCGCCATTGAGCCCGAGGCAGGGTATTCCCATCACGGTAAACTCGACCGTCAACACATCCCCTTTCTTCCCGGACGGATAGTCCCCCGGTGCGAGGTGCACCGCGTCGACGGATGAATCGGGAAAGGTCTTGGCGTAAAAGCGCGCCGCGTCCTCGGCGTCGCCATCGTACCAAAGGCAAATCGTGTTCTTTGCTGGCTTGGTCATGTCATTTCTCCTTTGTGATTAGACACCCGACGCCGGTGTAAACGATGCGCTCTCAGTCGAAGGGCATTGGCTCGGCGGACAACGCCTCAAGCCCGGCGGAGCGCAGCGAAGACCGTGTGCCGCCGCTTGTTGGCCGCTACCATCTAGGAAAATGTCGGAATGAAGCAAACGGTAAGGGGTCTAGTCCAGCCTCTGCTAACACTTCTGCAAACAGTTTCAATGCTTCTGACCGAGTAGCATCCATCCAATGTCCCAGTTCGCGATCATTGATGCAGTAGGTTTCCAATTCACGCCCTCTGCCATGGATTTCAATTGCCCCGGAAGCCGCTGCTATCTCGAACCTACGCACAATAGAATTGAGGAGGTCAATGACTGCGCCGATCTTCTCACGCCACGACCGATTCTCAAGAGCTGATCTTCCAATTGATTGACTGAGCACGTTTCCATCGCGGTCGCGAAGTATGCCAGTTGACAAAGCAATGACCGTATCACGAATTGCTTGATCGAACGCAGACATGCTCATCTCAAAGTGAAAATGATCCTTGAACGCACTACGGTCAAAAGCTCCCGCGTAGACTTTGAGAGCCTCGATATCAGCCGCTTGTCGGGCTGGAAGTCCTTTGTCGAGTTCCTCAATTTCAAGGCGAGCCGCTTGCTCCGAAAGTCGCTTCCACTCGTTGAGTAGTTCTACTGTGAAACGTTCCGGTGCATCGTCCACCAGTTTCGCATGTATCTGGCAAAGCCAGATACCGTTCTCAGCGGAACGACGTTCCTCATTCGTAAGGTGAGGATTAAATCTTTTGCCACCTTTCGCTGCAGCGGTGATGTGCGCGGCCACGCCAACGTCCACGGTACCGTCGTTGCTATCGCCAGGTCCTGCTGTGAGTACGCGGCAATTGGGATTCGAGCACCGATATCCAACACGTCGCGCTAAAAGTTCTCTCACAGGTTTCTTAAAATCATCTCGTGTAGACATGAACTTTACCTCTCAATTAAGTAGGCCAACAGGCATGGCTTTGACCCGCCAGTCTTTTTGGGCGGGTCGTAAGCCTTGTTAAGCGTACTTATTCATCTTCATCGAGTGTCTTGTTATGCTCAAGCTCATTTAGGTAACATTCAAGATTTTTTGCTATCTTCTCAAAGACTTGTGGCACATAGGAGGAAAACTCTGTCATATCAGGATCATCATGACACGGACCGCCATGATAGTAGCGCATATGAGAAAGTATATTTTGCTTCTCAGACTCAAGCAGCTTATCAAATGGGTTCTGGGCTAGGTGGTTGTGAAAATCAGAGAGATGAACAAAAGCACACCCGAACTTATAGACTGATTGCGTCCAACCCTGTAAATGTTGAGACAAGTCAACCATTTCTCTATCTGTAACGTCCCTCCATTTGTTCTTATTAGTACGGATCTTCCATTTTTCTCCTCGTAACGTCGAATCAATCAGCCTTTGTCGCTCTGTAAGGTCCGTGACAACAAGCAAATAGATCACGCGAATCATGGAGTCCAATTCTTGACGAAGAATAGAAAAAGCTGGACTTAATACACCATGGGGCTTAGAAAAGCATTGTATAGCCCTCCGGTTCTCATTGGATCTATTGCGGATCATATCGCAAAATATTTTTGTACTTGAGTTCATTTTTTTCGCTCAACTGGCCGGGGACGCAAGCGGCGGCGGGTTCTTGCCGTGTTTCTGGTTACCACTGAATCTGGTTTTTTTTAATCTCTCGCTGATCTCCAATAAAGCTGCATATAAATAGTCCAGATCGTAATTCTCTCCGTGAAACTTATATGTATGGCCATCAAGAGCTCTGAGGTAAGCCATTTTCGGATACCCCTTTGTGCCAGTCACCAGGTTCATATCAAAGAAAGGTTTCCCATCGTACTCCGCAACCCATCTGTCAAGCCTTTCGTCAAAATGCTCCAGATGATTTCGGAGTTTACGAAAAGGCTTTAAATCTATGTTTGAGAGATCAACATGATCTGCCAATAATCGGTGACGCTCGCTGTCTTTCCTTGGATCAAGTATCTTGTCTACAATCGCCGCATGTGTCAGAAAATGCTGCAAATGAAGAAAGATATCAAGGACCATGCCCTTCCGCCCTTCCAACCTCAGAAACGCCTCCCAAGACGACTTGGCAAAGTCGATCTGCGTCTGGGCTTCCTGAATATAGACTTGCCATTTATACATGGTTTCTTATCTTCCGGTTAACGGGGCGCGCCCCTGACCCGCGCCGGGGCGTTTCTCAGCCCCGGTCGGTGTCCAAGGGTTGGAACTCCCTTAGTTACAAAATACGAATTCCAGAGATGTACACTTGTCCGCCAAGTTTACGACTGAGAAACCCATTTTTGAGGAGTTGAGCACTAATGTTTTTCCTGCTGGGGAGATACTTATCGTTATCATTATTGTTTTTTCTGTACCAATCGGCAAAAGCACTGTAAATCTCTTTGAACATTGTCTCCGTATTGGAATCACATTGCTCGCAAATCTGATTCAAGAATGCCTGGAAAAGCTCCTCACCTCTACGAACAACATCAGTAGTTGCACTCCCCTCTACAACTGTAGCTGTGTCAAATAACAATGAAAGTAGATTGTCCCAATCACCATTTCCAACTGTACTTGGAAGAATAATGCCAGCTACTATAGCTTGTTTTCTAACCGCGCTGTAACTCAATAAACTTGTATTAGAAAGTTTAAGAGTTTTGTTCTTTATATACAGGCATGACACTGTGTTAGAAATTCTACTCAGTCCTGTAATATTCAATGATGCCATCAATGTTTTAGCTATAGAATCATCTACTTTAGTCAATTGGCCATATGTTGTGCCTTTTGTATCATGTTCACCGCAATATACCGGCAAATCAGATATTTGTGTAAAACTACCGTTAGGTTCGCGCATAAAGACTTTTCTACTGTGAAGGGATACTACCATCCCAAACCTTGCACCAGCTGCATGCATATAGGATTTAAGTTGTAGAATAGAATTCTCATCTATAACTTGTTTAACCTCAATTACAGTCTCCAAATTATTATTGTTGTCGGTGATTGCGATATCTGCTCGTTTTTTTGTCACACCCATTTGAACAACGTATTCTTGTAATAGCCTGACATGTGGATAATGATAATGGCACCTGAGTTGTATCATGACTAACTGACGAATGACTTCTTCAGGATTTGCTCTCTTTGGTTTATCTGACGGATGAGAAGAAACACGAAAAATCCCCGTTTCATCTTTCGATATTGCAAGTTCAGCCAACAACTCTGGTGCGAGAAACCATAAGTTCATATAAAATTCAACTCCTTAAAAAACCAACTCGTAGATCACCGGTTCACGCGCGTGAACCGGTGATCTATCCAAACGGAACATTTTGTCTGTGCACATGAGAAAAACTTACCATAGCATTTCGCTCTTGAACAGGTTTAAGCACTATTGTCCTTCGATAGACAATCATGCACGATCCATTCGCCGGCATCGGCGAGCGCCCTGAACCTCTCAAACATCTCTCATCCGTTGCCTGGCCAAGACGCCTCACAGGAACACCGCATCGATTTTCTTCAGGCGCACTACCATTCTTACCACCCCCGCCCCCCCATCGGCAAGCTTCTCGCCCCTCCCCTCACTGCCCCACCGTAGCTCCTGAACAGGTATGGTCCCAGTAGATCCCCGATAACTCCCCGCTGACATGAATTCCAGAATAATGACGTATTATGTCACAGCTCCATGCTACCCTTTGCCAAACTGCCGGAGGGAACAACAGCCATGGCAACCGACCTGATGGACAAACTGAAGATACTGGCCGACGGGGCGAAGTACGACGTCTCCTGCGCCTCCAGCGGCAGCTTCCGCCGCAACAGGGACGGCATCGGCAATGCCGCGTCCTGCGGCATCTGCCACTCCTGGACCAGCGACGGCCGCTGCGTTTCCCTCCTCAAACTGCTGATGACCAACAGCTGCATCTACGACTGCGCCTACTGCGTCAACCGCCGCAGCAACGATACGAGGCGGGTGCTGCTGACCCCGGCTGAGGTGGCGGAGCTGACCATCGGCTTCTACCGCCGCAACTACATCGAGGGGCTCTTCCTCAGCACCGGCGTGGTCCGCTCCCCCGACTACACCATGGAGATGCTGATCGAGGCGGTGCGCACCCTGCGCGAACAGTACCGCTTCAACGGCTACATCCACCTGAAACTGGTGCCGGGCGCCGATCCGCTCCTGGTGCAGAGAGCCGGGCTCCTTGCCGACCGGGTGAGCGTCAACCTGGAGCTGCCGACCCGGGAAGGGCTTGCCCTCTTGGCGCCGGACAAGAGCCGCGAGGCCGTGGTGGGGCCGATGCGGCAGGTGAACAGCCTGATCGTCGTCAACCGGGCGGAACGCAAGGAGTCCCGCAAGGTCCCGCGCTTTGCCCCTGCCGGCCAGAGCACCCAGCTGATCGTCGGCGCCACCAGGGAAACCGACCTGCAGATCGTTACCCTGTCGGAGCGGCTCTACCGGCGGCTCGACCTCAAACGGGTCTACTATTCGGCCTTCATCCCGGTGATGACCGACACCCGCCTCCCCGCCATGCCCCATTCGCCCCTCAGGCGGGAACACCGGCTCTACCAGGCCGACTGGCTGCTCCGCTATTACGGCTTCAGCGCCGTTGAGCTCCTGAATCAGGAGACGCCGAACCTGGAGAGCGATCTCGATCCGAAGACCGGCTGGGCGCTCCGTCACCTGGAGCTGTTCCCGGTGGAGATCAACCGGGCCGACTATGAGGTCCTCCTGCGGGTGCCGGGGATCGGTGTCCGCTCTGCCCAGCGCATCGTCAGGGCGCGGCGGCAGGGGCATCTAGGGTTGGACGACCTGGCAAGGCTTGGTGTGGTGCTGAAGCGGGCACGCTATTTCATCACCGCCAGAGGCCGCTACGCCGGTGAGTGCGCCATCGAGAGCACCCAGTTGCGCAGCCGGCTGCTGGAAGGTCCACGGAGAAAGGGGGGCGTGCAGATGGCTCTGCCGTTTGCCCAGCCCCGGGCAGCCGACGAGGCCGCCAGCCTGATCAGCGGTGAACTGTGATGGGGGGCGTCTACCGGTACGACGGCAGCTTTGCCGGCCTGCTGACGCTCCTGGCCCGACTCCTGCCGAGCCGCATTCTCCCGGACGCGATCGGTACCGACCCGCCGCCACAGCAGAACCTCTTTGCCGGGGTGGTGACCGTTGCAACGGATCAGGAGCTGGTAGAGGATTTCTGGGCCGAGCTGACCAGCCGCCTGACACCGTCGTCTCTCCACCTCGTCCGCCTGGCCTTTCTGGCCAACCACCCGGAGCGGGAGCTGCTGATCTGCCGCTATTGCCTGCTGGCGTGGGAAGTGGGGAAAAAGAGCGGGAGCATGCTGGCCCACCCGCAGGTGGCGCCGCTCTGGAAGCTCGGCCGGCAGGTCGGGCGCGAGGCGCACCGGTACCTGGGATTTGTCCGTTTTCAGGAAGTAGGGGGTGGGTTCTATTATGCCGCCATCGCCCCGGACCACCGGATACTCTCGCTCATCGCCCCCCATTTCGCGGCCCGCTTCAGCGACCAGCAGTGGGTGATCCACGACCGGAACCACGGCGAGGGGATTGTCCATGACCGGCAGAGGCGGGAATGGCTGCTGTTACCCATGGAGAGCTGTGGCGAGCCGGACCTGACCCCGGAGGAGGAGCGGTTTCAGGAGCTGTGGCGGAGTTACTTTACGACCCTGGCCATTGCCGAGCGGGAGAATCTTCGGCTGCAGCAGAGCAAGGTGCCGCTGAAGGTGCGGCCATGGCTGGTGGAGTTTGCGAGAGGGGTTGAAAGAGATCAGTGAATTACCGGCGAGGGAGCATAGTCAGGTTATTCTTTGATGCTGGATTCGGCAGTTGAAGGGATCCTCGTTCGCTCCGATTCCCCTTCAGCTGTGGCTCTACGGCTCATTACGCTACAGCCGGAAACTCACCCTGCGGGTTCAAACAATCCGGCTGTTTGACGCTCCATTTCACCTAGAGCCACAACACTTCGGGGAAAGTCGCTCTCTACGGACCCCGTTCAACTGCCGGATTTAGATTGATCCGTTTTCTCCTGCAGGGTGAAGAAGAACGTGGCACCCGTCCCCACTTCCGCCTGTGCCCAGATCCGGCCGCCATGACGGTGGATGATCCGCTGCACTGTGGCCAGGCCAATGCCGGTGCCTTGAAATTCGCCTGTTTTATGCAGCCGCTGAAAGGGTTGAAAGAGCTTGCTGGCATACGCCATGTCAAAGCCGGCACCGTTGTCGCGCACGAAATATACGGCTTCGCCCTCCTGCTGTTCAACGCCAAACGCGATCCGTGCCTCTGTGGTCTGGCCCGTGTATTTCCAGGCGTTACCGATGAGGTTTTCCATGGTCACCCTGAGAAGCCGGGGATCGGCGTCGACTGTCACGCCGGGAACGATGGAAACATCCACCCGGCGTTCTGGTTCGGTCTGGTGCAACTGTGCGACAACATCAGACACCAGAGCAGAGAGGTCCACCCGCTCCAACTCCATCTCTCCGCGCGTAGACCGGGACAGCCTCAGCAATCCGTCGATGAGGTCGTTCATCTCGCGACTGCCTTCCCGCAAAAAGCGCAGGAACTGTTTCCCCTCATCGTCTATCTGATCCCCGTAATCTTCCAGGAGAGCCGCGCTGAAACCGTCCAGTGTCCGAAGTGGTGCCCTCAGGTCATGGGAAACAGAGTAGGTAAAGGCCTCCAGTTCCCGGTTGGCAAGTTCCAGTTCCTTGGTGCGCTCGATGACCCGCGCCTCCAGTTCCTGGTTTAGCCTCCGGACCTCCTCTTCGGACCGCTTGCGCTCAGTGATGTCCTGAAACGTCGCGATAAAAATGTTGTCATTGAACATGGGGATGTCAGCGTTAAGAACCTCCACCTTTTCACCTGATGGCCTGGTGATCGGAAATTCCCAGACCATTCGTGCCAGATCGCCACTGGCCCAGCCGGCCTCAAACTTCTCGGTCAATTCTTTCCGCAATGCCGGATCGGGAAAGATATGCTCCCAGCGAGATTTGAAATCACTCAACAGTTCCTTGGGCCAGCCCAAGATCTCTTCATACCGCCTGTTCGCATACTGAAGCCTTCGATCGTCATATGTGAAAACGGCGAGCCCGATCGGCAGGTTATCCAGAACCGTCTCGATGAATCTATTTCTCTCTTCCAGAGCCTCCTCGGCCCGTCTACGCTCAGTACTATCCAGGAAGGTGATCACAGCGCCAACGACTTCCCCCTCTTTACGTTGCGGAAAAGAGCGGTACTCCACATGGAAACTCGTGTTATCTGCGCGCCAGAAAATCTCGTCACGGACATGAAAGCCATGCCCCTCGCGAAAGGCCCGGCAGGCCCGGCACTCGTCAATCGGCAGGGGGGTCCCGTCCGAACGGGTATGATGAATCATCTCGTGCATGTTCTTGCCGAGCAGTTCATCCTTGTTTTGATAACCGAGCAGGCGGAGGCTGGCCCGATTGCAGAATGTGCAATTACCGTCGAGATCAAGCCCGAAAATCCCTTCCGCCGTCGAGTTGAGGAGAAGCCTCAAGCGCTCCTCACCCTCGCGCAGGGCCTTTTCGTCACGCTTGCCGAGGTGGCCGTCTATCTGCTGTTCGGGGTGGATATGTCCGGGTGGATTTCCCATGTTAAACATCGGCCCTGTCAGTGGGATACGGTTAACGTACTGCAAAATCATAGCACAGATATCAGTATTGACACCTCCTTGGGCAACCTGGCCTTGTCAGAGAGCCAGGTTGGCAAAATGCCACTCCCGTCACGTACGTGACGAAGAGATTTATCTGCATTTCATCCGGGGGATGAATCCCCCGGCTACATGCGAGCGCCCCTAACGGGGCTTTACAACCGTACAGCAGTTTCCTAACCGGACAACGCTGTGTCTATCCATGACATTGTTCGGTCGTTTGTGCTGTCGCCCGCATAGATCCGATCAACTGTCGCATCAGCTCGGACATTTTCGTGATCTGCAAATGCTCCATCATATCGTGTAGTTCATCCATTTCTTCGCAAGTGAGTCGTACTGATATAACGCGACTCCTTTTCTGCATCTTCTTCTTTCTCCCCATGACCATCTCCTTCAAATCATCTTCGTACGTAGCTGTTTCGGTCTAAGGCAGTCGGCCTGCCCCCCCCGGCCTGTAAACTTTCAGCAGCGCTTCGGCAATTTCCGCCGGAGACTCAGCAACGCTGATACCGCACTCTTCCAGCACTTTGACCTTTTCTGCCGCGGTCCCCTTGCCGCCGGAGATGATCGCCCCGGCATGGCCCATGCGCTTGCCCGGCGGCGCCGTACGCCCGGCGATGTAGGCCGCCACCGGCTTGGTCATCTGGTCCCGGACGAACCGGGCAGCTTCCTCCTCGGCGCTGCCGCCGATCTCGCCAATCATGATCACCGCTTCGGTTTCCGGGTCCTCTTCGAACATCCTGAGGCAGTCGATGTGGCTGGTGCCGTTGACCGGGTCGCCGCCGATCCCGACGCAGGTGGACTGGCCAAGGCCGTAGCCGGTCAGCTGCCAGACAGCCTCGTAGGTCAGGGTGCCGGAGCGTGAGACGACCCCCACCTTGCCCGGCTTATGGATATAGCCAGGCATGATGCCGATCTTGCACTCGCCGGGTGTGATCACACCGGGGCAGTTGGGGCCGATCAGGCGGGCCCGCTTCCCCTGCATGTACTGTTTCACCCTGACCATATCCAGTACCGGAATCCCCTCGGTGATGCAGCAGACCATCTCGATGCCGGCATCGACCGCCTCCATGATGGAGTCGGCCGCAAACGGCGGCGGCACGTAGATGACCGAGGCGGTGGCGCCGGTCTTTTCAACCGCCTCCCGCACCGTGTCGAAGACCGGGAAGCCGTCGATGGTGCTCCCACCCTTGCCGGGCGTGACCCCGCCGACCATCCGGGTACCGTAGTCGCGAGCTCCCTGGGCGTGAAAGAGACCGGTTGCGCCGGTGATTCCCTGGGTTATTACCTTGGTATTCCTGTTGACCAGAATGCTCATCCGTATATCTCCTCCTTTAGGCTTATGACTTCACTCTTTGGCAACCGAACAAAATGCCGGGCAACCGCTTGATTCAAGACCGTTTTCCAAGCTTCATGATTACTTCGAGATTTCACAAAATATTACGTTCAAAATCCAAGTAATCGTGAGGCAAAAGCCTCTCTTGTTTGGTTCCGGCTTTGCCGGCCCATGCTGTCACGACAGACCTCGGCAGGAGGCTACGGCCCCCACGATTTTCCGGGCCGCATCGGCCATGCCGTCGGCGGCGACGATGTTCAGACCGCTGTCGGCCAGGAGCTTTTTCCCCAGTTCCACGTTGGTCCCCTCCAGCCGGACCACCAGCGGCACCTGGAGGGATACCTGCTTGGCGGCCTCGATGACCCCGGTGGCGATGACGTCGCATTTCATGATGCCGCCGAAGATGTTGACCAGTATCCCTTTGACGTCGGGGTCGGAGAGGATGATCTTGAAGGCCTCGGTGACCCGTTCGATGGTGGCACCGCCCCCCACGTCCAGGAAGTTGGCCGGATCGCCGCCGTAATGTTTGATGATGTCCATGGTGGCCATGGCCAGGCCGGCACCGTTGACCAGACAGCCGATGTTGCCGGTAAGCGAGATGTAGGAGAGATCGTGCTGGGAGGCCTCCACCTCGTTGGGGTCCTCTTCGTCGTAGTCACGCAGATCGGCTATCTTGGGATGACGGAAGACGGCGTTGTCGTCGAAACCGAACTTGGCATCGAGGGCAAGCAGATCATTTTCGCCCGTGACGACCAGTGGATTAATCTCCAAGAGCGAGCAGTCGCAGGTGACGAAGGTGGTGTAAAGGCCCTGAAACATCTTAACGGCCATGTTGACCAGCTTTCCTTCCAACCCCAGGCTGAAGGCCAGGTTGCGGCACTGGAACAGGGTCAGGCCGACCAGAGGATCGACCGCTTCCATGAAGATCTTCTCCGGAGTTGCGGCGGCCACTTCTTCGATATCCATCCCACCCTCGGTCGAGGCCATCACCGTAACCCTGGAACTGCTCCGGTCCACCAGGAGGCTGACGTAGAGTTCCCGGGCTATTTTGCAGCCGTTTTCCACCAGCACCCGGGTGACCACCTTACCCTCGGGTCCGGTCTGGTGGGTAGAAAGGATCATGCCAAGCATGCCGCGGGCGATGGTGCGCACTTCGTCAGGGGTGCGGGCCAGCTTGACCCCGCCACCCTTGCCGCGGCCACCGGCGTGGATCTGGGCCTTGACCACCCAGGGTCCGCTCCCCAACCGCTTGGCCCATTCCCGGGCGCTGGCGCCGTTGTAACAGACATGCCCGTCCGGAACCGACACGCCGAAACTCCTCAAGATTCCCTTGGCCTGATACTCGTGGATATTCATCTGTATGCTCCTGAAAATGATGTAGCTGCGTGCTCAGCGAGATCTTCTTCTGTAACAGCCTCCTAAAAAAGCGGGGCAGGTCCGTCGACCCGCCCCTACCACAAAAAGGAGTACTGCTCGGACCGGACGGAACGTTTAATCTTCATCAGGCGCAGGATGCACCAGGCAGGCAGCCGATTCCTTCTGGGCCACGTCGCCGGTTCTGATCCTGCCGGCAACCACCTCTGCCTCGAAGTAGTGCTCCCCCACGTACGAGAGTACCCGTATCTTGCCCACCTCGGTTTTCTTGATGGCCCCGTAGGCATACACCTCCCGGTAAACCGGGATCAGATCACCGACACAGATGGTCTTTTTCACATCCTGTGTACCGCTGTGAAACAGGCGAACCTTCTTCCCCACCTTTGTCTCCACTTCCCCCCGCAGCTCCTGCTGCTGCTTCGAGACTTGGGCGTTCACTGGCGAGCAGACCAGCATGGTTACTGCCAGGACCAGGAAAATATTGGCAACTCTTTTCATATTCGGGTCTCCTTGGAAGACTGTTGCTGCGCCGGCAGTTCGGCTTGAGGCGCATAGTGCCGCCTACCAGACGTAGACAAACTTGAAGAGGAAGGCGTTGGTCACGGGGGTGTTCTTCCCGTCAAGGCCATAGTCGTAGCGCATGGTAAGACTCAGCGGATTGCTGAAATGGACCACCAGTCCACCGCCGCAGGATAGCTCGTTGCTGGCGGAATCGGGAACAGCCGTGCCGGTCACCACGTCCGTGGTACTCCCGGTCGTCTGGTAGTCGGTGGCAATGAACGGCTCCAGATACTGATGGGCACGGTAGCCCAGCCGCAGGTTCGCATGAAATGTGTCTCCAGGATCCTGATCGTTCGCCCCGGTCTGATGCCTGGTCGATTTATGGATGTAACCGACCTGACCATCGACATTGACGTTACCCATCTGCAGATCGCCGACGATGGTGGTCAGACTGCCCCACGTCTTGTCCGACACCGCGTCAGTGCCGGCAGGAATCGACAGAAAACTCTGCAGCCCCAGTGTGCTGTTCTTGGTCGGCTTCATCCAGACGGCCAGACCGGTCAGGGGGTCGCCAAAGCCGGATGCCGAGACTCCCTGTTTCTGGACGCTGATCTCCGGCAGCAGTACCTCCCAGGCAAAACCCACATCCGGCAGTGATTTGAAGGTAAAAAAGCGGACGTACTTCGTAAAACCGACCGTGGTAAAAGTGCCGGGGCCAGCGACCCTTTTGCCCGTGCTATCAAAGGCCATGTTGTCGGTCTGGACGTAGGCATACTGGGCGACCGCATTGAAGGAGTCGTAGTTCACCGGCAGGGCGTACTCATGCGGTCCTACGACGCTCAAGGGTATGCCGGAAGCTTTAACAGTCGATGCAGACACGAGTACTGTGACTACCATTGTCATGAACGCCAGAGTGGATCGGTTAAACTTTTTCATTATTGGTCCCCTTGCTGGAATGCGATGTCGTAAGAGTGGACAGCGGTGCAGGCAGCTGCCCGTACCATCGGTCATCACCCGCCTTCAGTCGAAGTGGATCACCGGCTTCAAGATGCCGTCGGCCTTGGTCGTCATCATCTCCAGCGCCTTCTCCACCTGGGCAAACGGGAAGTGATGGGTGGTCAGCCGCGTCGGATCCACCCGGCCGTTCCGGATGATGCGCATCAACCGGGCCATCCGTTCGCTCCCCCCGGGGCAGAGCAGCGTCCTGATGGTCTTCTCACCCATCCCGACCCCCCATTCGAGTCGCGGGATATTGACGTAGTCGCCGTGCCCCCAATAGCCGATGTTGGAGATGGTGCCTCCGGGCCGCGTGACCTTGAAGCAGTTCTCGAAGGTCGGCTGGGCGCCCAGTGCCTCCATGGCCGCGTCGGCCCCCTGCCCGCCGGTCAGCTTCAGGACCTCGGCAACCACATCCTGCTCCTTGAAGTTGATGGTGACGTCGGCGCCGTACTCCCTGGCAAGCTTCAGCCGCGCCGGAACACAATCCACCGCGATCACCAGGCCGGCCCCCAGGAGCCGGGTCCCGGCAACCGCCATGAGACCGACCGGCCCGAGGCCGAAGACGACGCCGGAGCCGCCCAGGGGGATAGCGGCATTCTCCGCCCCCTTGAAACCGGTGGACATCATGTCCGTGGCGTAACAGGCCGCTTCGTCGGTAACGCCCGCCGGGATCGGCGCCACATTGGCCTCGGCATCGTTGACATGGAAGTACTCGGCCATATTGCCGTCTTTCTGGGTCGTGAACTTGTAGCCACCGAGCAGTACGGTGCACTGGGACGTGAAGCCCCGCTGGCAGTTCTCGCATCTGTAACAGGGGGTGATGGCGTTGACCGCGACCCGGTCACCTTCCTTCAACCCTTTGACCGCGCTGCCGAGTTTGTAGACAATCCCGACCGCCTCATGCCCCAGCACCCGGTCTCTGAATTCGCCGAGCCCACCGGCAACGGTGTGCACATCGGAGGTGCAGACCATGGCCAGGGTGGTCCGGATGATGGCATCGTTAGGCCCGGGTTCCGGAATGGGCCGCTCCACGATACCGACTTCGTTGATCCCCTTCATGACAAACGCCTTCATCGTCTTGCTCATCTCTGCTCTCCTTTTTTTACCCCATGCTGCAGCTCAGGCTGCAGGCAGTAGACAACCGGAACCCCCCTCAATCCCCCCTTCTCAGGGGGGAAGCTATAGGCTCCTCCCCTGAGAAGGGGAGGCTGGGAGGGGTTAGGACTGGCTGCAGATTTGTAGGTTGGGTTAGGCGGGTGTCTGCCGTAACCCAACATGGCCAGGCCAGCGGCATTCAAACATGTTGGGTCACGCGATGAAGCCGCTGACCCAACCTACGAAAGAATTGTTGTTACAGGGTGCTGCTAGCCAAACGTGTAGATCGGATTACCCTGCTCATCGTCGGCCAGAAACGCCACCTCCATGCCGATGGTGACAACCGTCTGTTCCGTGTACCCCTCGACACGGGCCATCCTTTTCTGCCGGTCTTCTTCCACTACCGCCAGGACATAGGGAGTCATCTCCTGCAACGCCTCTATGCCGCTGTGCACGACTGAATAGGTATATATGGTGCCTCGCCTTGCCATTTCTCTACCTCCCCCGGAAGATACTGACCACGCAGGTGGCTGCAGTCCCCCCGATGTTGTGGGTCAAGCCGATGTCCGCCCGCTTCAGCTGCCGGGCCCCACCCTCCCCCCGCAACTGGGTGACGATTTCGTAGATCTGGCTTAAGCCCGTTGCCCCGATCGGGTGCCCCTTGGCCTTCAGACCGCCGCTCACGTTGATCGGGATCTGACCATCGGCGGCGGTCCTCCCCTCTGCCACGGCGCGGGCCCCCTTCCCCTTGGCAAAGAACCCCAGGTCCTCTCCATTGATGATCTGCGTGATGGTGAAACAGTCGTGCACCTCAGCCAGATCGATCTGCGCGGGTCTGATGCCCGCCATCCCATAGGCCTGCTCAGCGGCACGTACGGTAGCGGCAAAGGTGGTCATGCTCTCCTTGCCAGCCAGGGTCAGCGTGTCCCCGGCTTGGCCACAGCCGACCACCTCCACCAGCCGCTTCCGACAGACCGCTTTCGCCACGTCGGTTGCCGCCAGCACCACGAACGCTGCGCCGTCCGACACCAGGGAACAGTCGTAGATCGTGAAGGGATGGGCGATCGGCAGGCCGTTCTTCACCTGCTCCACGGTGATCCTCTTCTGCAGCTGCGCATCGGGATTCAAGAGGGCGTTCTCGTGGTTCTGCACCGCACAGAGCGCCATCTCGTCCCGCACATTGCCGTATTCGTGGCAATAGCGATTGGCGATCATGGCAAAGATGGAGGGGAAGGTGGCGCCGAGACCTGCCTCCAGTTCCACGTCCGAGGCGCCGGCAAGGCCGGCGGTCACGGCCCCGGTTGACTGGTGGGTCATCTTTTCCACGCCGCCGACCAGCACCACGTCGTACATACCCGAGGCAACGGCGCTCAATGCCTGCCTGAATGCCAGGCTCCCCGAGGCGCACGCCCCTTCCACCCGGAGCGTCGGCACACTCCCCAGCCCCAGGACTTCGGCAGCCAGCGGCCCCAGGTGCCCCTGGCCGGAAAAGGATTGGGCGTTGTAGTTGCTCATGAAGAGGGCCTTGACATCCTCCCTGGCGATCCCGGCATCATCGAGAGCCTTTGTGCCTGCCTCCAGGATCAGGTCCCTCAGTGATCGTTCCGGGAATCTGCCGAATCTGGTCTCGCCAATGCCGATGACGGATACGCTGCGCATTATTTCCTCTCCTGTCGTGAACATGTTGATGGCGGCGCATCACGGTACGCCCTATACACTGATGACCTTCACCCCTGCATCGACGGTCAACTGGGCGCCGGTCGCCCGCTTCACATCCTCCACCGACAAGCCGGGGGCGACCTCCTTCAGCACCAGCCCGTTGAGCGTCACATCGATGACCGCCATATCCGTGATGATGCGGTTGACGACCCCTTTCCCGGTCACGGGGAGCGTGCATTCCCCGGTGACCTTGGGCTGGCCGTTCTTGCTGCAATGCTCCATGATCACCACGAGCCGCTTTGCCCCATGGACAAGATCCATCGCCCCACCGGGTCCCTTCACCATCTTTCCGGGTATCACCCAGTTGGCCAGGTCCCCCTTGGCCGACACCTCCATCCCCCCCAGTATGGCCAGGTCGATATGGCCGCCGCGGATCATGGCGAACGATTCCGCGCTGCTGAAGAGACTCGCCCCCGTAACCATCGTGATCGTCTCCTTGCCGGCGTTGATCAGTTCCGGGTCGACCTCGGCCTCAACGGGATACGGCCCGATCCCCAGGAGACCGTTTTCCGATTGCAGCACCACCCGCTTCCCCCCGGGAATGTAGTTCGGAATGAGCGTGGGGATGCCGATCCCCAGATTCACGTAGAAGCCGTCCTCGATCTCCTGCGCGGCGCGCTGCGCCACCTGCTCTCTTGTCAATGGCATCGCTCTGCTCCTCCCTGGGCGCGTACGGTTCTCCGCTCGATTTTCTTGTCGTAGTTGCCGCACGGGATGAGCCGCTGCACGTAGATCCCCGGCGTATGGATGAAGTTGGGATCCAGCTCTCCGGTTTCCAGCAGCTCCTCGACCTCGGCGATCGTCACCCTGCCGGCCGTGGCCATCATCGGATTGAAGTTGCGCGAGGTCTTGTTGTAGACGAGGTTCCCGGACCGGTCCCCTTTCCACGCCTTGACCAGGGCAACGTCGGCCGTCAGCCCGGTTTCGAGCACGTACTCCTTCCCGTTGAAGGTCCGTACCTCCTTCCCGGCGGTCAGATCGGTTCCCGCGCCGGCCGGTGTGTAGAAGGCCGGAATGCCCGCGCCGCCGGCCCGTATCCTCTCAGCAAGCGTGCCCTGGGGGACCAGCTCCAGTTCCAGCTCTTTGTCCAGGAACTGCCGTTCGAACTCCCTGTTCTCCCCCACGTAGGAGGCGACCATCTTGCGGATCTGCCGGGTGGTCAGGAGTTTGCCCAGGGCATAGTCATCGATGCCGCAGTTGTTGGAGATGATCGTCAGATCCTTGGTCCCCTTCCTGAGCAGACCCTCGATCAGTTTCTCGGGGATGCCGACGAGTCCGAATCCGCCGACCATGATGCTCGCCCCGTCCTGGATGTCGCTGATGGCTTCTTCGATTGAACTCCGGACTTTCATTGGTATTCTCCTTAAGCAAAATGAACTACATTGCCGGTACTGCCCTGCTGGAGCGCAGCCGTATGGGCTGCACGTCCCAGCCAGCCAGATTAAAGGCGGACGAGCCACCCCTGGTTGCGTTGTGGGCCAGCCAGCACCGGGTGGGAAAAGGGCAGGCCGCGACGCTCGGCCGACTGCCGGCGGCACTCTGCACAGTAACGAGTGTGTTGCGGATCGCTTCGATCTCGTCGCCGGTCAGGTCGCGGACAATGAAAACGAGCCGGCCCTTCTGGTCCTCAAATGGGCTCTGTTCCGGCCATCTGCCGAGGCTGACCGGCGGATAGGCCACGTCCTGCACGCAGTGGATGACCCGCGGCAGGGGATCGCCAGCGACATTCATGAGCCCCTTGACCCGCAGGATGTTGGGGCCGTGCGTCTGCAGTATCCGCCCCATGGTCAGGGCAAAGGGGTACCAGGCAACAGGATCGGCGAAGTTGACGACAAAGCTGCTGACCGAGTCGTCATGATGCCCGTGGCCATGGGCGGCAGCGTGGCCGGCACCGGCGCCCTTGCGGCGCACGGCAAACGGCGCCCGGCCGTCGGCCGCACGTGGCTGCAGGGCGCGCGTCTGCCCGGCACCGAGCCACGCCGCCAGATTGGTCGAGGTGCCCGCAGGCGAATAGATGCCACAGCCGAACAGCGCATGCGGACTGATCCGTCCCTGGCAGACCTCGATTCTGGGCGCACCGGGATTGAGCGCATCCAGCCGCCCGCTCAGCGCGGCGCGACCGGTGGTGTCAGCCAGATCGCACTTGGTAATCAGCAGTCGATCGGCCATGGCAACCTGGCGGACCGCCTCCCGATGACGATCGAGTTGCTGCACGGCGTGGGTGGCATCGACAACGGTGATGACCCCGTCGCACTGGTAGCGTGCCGCCACGAACCATTCCTGGGTGAGCGTCGCGATCACCGGGACCGGATCGGCAAGCCCGGTGGTTTCGATGACGACCCGCGACACTGCCGGTATTTCGCGCCGTGAGCTGCGCAGGGCCAGATTCCGCAAGGCCTTGACCAGATCCCCCTGTACGCTGCAGCAGATGCAGCCGGAGTCGAGGATCATCATCGTCTCGTCGACCCTGTCGACCAGGTGGTGATCGATGCCGACCTCGCCGAATTCGTTGATCAGCAGGGCTGCGCCGGCCATCTCGGGATGCTGCAGCAGATTGTTGAGCAGGGTGGTTTTCCCCGCGCCCAGAAAGCCGGTGAGCAAGGTCACGGGTATCCGCCTGTCGGTTGGCACTGTCTGGTCGGTGGAGCGCTGCGTTTCGTTACTCATAGTGGTTCCTTAATCTAAATCCGTGACGGGTTTTGTAGGGGCACCCCTTGCGGGTGCCCTAAAACAGGATACCCGCAAGGGGTATCCCTACTCATTTTCCCCTCGGTTCTATCACCGCAATTTCCCGAGGCTTTCCAGCACATGCTCAGGAGTGGCATCTCTCGAAATGTCGACGTAGTAGAACTGTGTGGGGGTCAGTTCCGGCAGCGGCTCCCCCGCCCACACCATGCCGGAGACATCGACGCCGTGTGCAGCACCGGCATCGGGAAGGTCGCCGGCGCTGATGAAGACATCGATCTCCGCGAGCGCCGGGCTGTCGACAAGCGTCCCCTCCCCCATCCGCAGGACCAGGGGCCACCGGTAATGCCTGGCCACGTTGAGCAAAGGACGGTAGAGCTCAAGTTCGATCGGCGCCGGAGAAGACTCCTCCAGCAGCAGGCCACCCACGGCGGCACCGGATACCGAGCGGGCCAGATCGGCCAGATACATGGCCGAGTCCTCGATACTGTCACTGTCCAGTTCCGGCTCCTCGCGGCCGGCGGCCCGGCAGGCCTCTTGCAGCCAGGAGCCGGGTGACGGCATGGAAAGGACCAGCGGCAGCTGACCCCGGAGCTGGGCCAGCAGTGCTTCGATGATTTCCGCCAGGAGCTCCCGCGGCTGCTGCTGTTCCAGGAGCTTTCGCAAGGGGAAAGAAAGTTTGCGCTTTCCCGCCAATTCCGCCCTGACCGCCGGATTTCTCCGTAACCAGGCGTCAAAGAGCTCGCCGACCTCTAACACCGCCACATCCGGCTTCAAGAGCCCCTGGGCCTGGGAGAAGTAGGCGAGGTATCTGCTCGCACTCTCCCAGGGATCACCGGACTCCCCCACGAGCAACCGTTTCGTATAGGAGAAGGATTTGAGCCAGGTCCTGATGTTGACCCGGCCACCTTCTGCGGGCATGAGGTCGGCGAGATGCTGGCTCATTTCTTTTCATCTCCCAGTGCGCCGAGCGCGCACAGCCTGGCTTCCAGTTCGTCGATCCGCACATCCTTGGGATGGCGCATGTAGTTGGGTTTGGGTTTGTCGGCAGCGCGGGTGATCTCCGGGCTCCCCACATACAGGGTTCCCACGTCATCGCCCCAGCAGCCGAAGTACTGCAGATGGGACGGGGGCTTGGGGGTGTTCCAGTCCTTGATGAACTCGGCAAACGGGACCCCGCGATTGAGGCGGTCCTTGCGCTCCTTGTCGCGTAGCGCCCTGGTCCCCTCGTGATTGATCGCCAGGGTCCGGTGGTCGAACCGCACCTTGTAGAGGCTTTCCGCCACCTCCTCGGAAATCAGCCCTTCCTCGATGTCCTTGATCACCGCCCGGGGATCGCGTTCCAGCAGGTCACCGTAGCCGGCGCCGGCCCCCTGGGAGATCATGAACATCTCGCCCCGCTTGGAGATCTCGAACCCCATCCCCATGTGGTGGGTGGTGTAGCTGGCACCATCGAACGGCTGTTCGTTCATGATCTCGGCGATGGAGTGCTTGAACTTGTCCGGCTCATTGAGGAGCACGTCGTAGACGTCGACCCCCTTCACCTTGCACAGCGGATAGGCGCCACAGGAGTAGCCGCCGAAGAGCCCCTGCATGGGCGGGATCTTGGCCCCCTGGCAGACGGTCATGAACCCCCACTGTTCGCTGTCCTTGGTGGCGACCATCATGGTGTACCCCTGGCCGCCGCGGTACTTGCCCGGGGCGATGGCGTCCTTCGTCATCTTCTTGGAGACCAGCTGCAGGAACGGCACCTCCTCTTCGTTCAGCTCCTGTTCGCCGATATCCGCCATGGTGGCAAAGATCGGGGCCAGGGCCGGCTCGCCGTCACAGTCGGAGCGGGCGCCGTGCCCCATGCCGTTCAGGTCGGCACAGAGGTTCCCCAGGGTCTCGCCGTGCTGGCTCACCCCCCCCCAGATGAAGGTGTTGATCATGTTGAAGGTCGGGGCATGGACCTTGGTGTACTTCTCCGGACAGCTGTAGAGGAACTTGGCCACGGCGTGCTGGGCCGCGGTGAAGCCGGTGAAGATCGACATGAGGCTCTGGGAGTTGGGCGCCTCGTAGGAGCAGTCGACGATGGAATGGGGATCGGTGATCACCTCGATCGGGGCGAACGCCGCCTGGCCCCTGGGCAGGTCCGGCCAGACGTAGCAGAGGAACATCTGGGCGATCATCCCCTTCAGCCCGGCCAGGACCGTGTTAGTGGCGCGGTTGGTGAATTCCGGACTCGAGCCGCGGAAGTCGAAGATGAGCCGGTCGCCGCTCTTGGTCAGCTGGCAGTTGATCTTCACCACGCAGTTCTCACGCAGGGTCGAGTCCTGGATGATGTAGGTGCGCGAGGTCATGTCCGGCCACTCACGGATGCGGCGGACCACCTCGGCGCGGACGTTCTCCATGGTCAGGCGGAGCGTGGAGATCAACGCCTTCGGCCCGTCGGTCCGCAGGGTCTCCTCGACCCGCTGCTTGATCCTAAGGCAGGCGAAGAGCTTGACCTTCATGTCCTCGTACTGGAGCTTGGGCTCGCGCACCGAGTTCTGGAGAAAGGTCAGGACGTCGCGTTTGATCTCGTAGTTCTCCACGACGCGGAACGGGCTCATCTTCAGCCCCTCGTCGAAGGAGGTCTCGGCCATGGAAGGCATCCCACCCGGCTCGATGGCGCCGTTCTCCCCCTCGTGCACGGTGGAGGCGACCCAGCAGACCAGCTTACCTTCCCAGAAGATGGGGAGGATCATGCTCTGGTCGGTGTTATGGACATTGCCGTAACGGGAGTCGTTATGGATGAAGCCGTCCCCCTCCCGCACCCCCACGGTCGGGTCGTTCATCCAGTTCTTGATGATGAACTTGATCGGGTGGTGGACCAGGGTCGAGAAGATCAGCACCCCGCCCGCACTGGCGATGGACAGGTCGCCCGAGGCGGTGTAGACGCCGGTAATGACGTCGCCCCACTTGGCGCCCGGGGCCGCCCCCATCGCCTCCACCATCTCGAACCCTTCATCGCAGCCGGCCTGGACCCGGTCGCGGATCTTGGCGGTCACATGCACATCGCTGACCTCCTGCATGGCGGCCTCTTCCGCCTCACTGCGGGGCATGAGATCATGCCGGCGCATGATCTCCGGATCCGGCCCGAGGAACAGGGTCGTATCACTCAGGAATTTCTTGATCAGTGCGATTTCCTCGGCACTCGGCGTCTTGGCCGTTGTTGGCGTAATCGTTTCGCTCATTGTTCGATCCTCTCAGATAGTTAGTTTCCATCCGGAAATTCCGGATGAGAAACTATCGGTTTCCGATTCGGAAAGGAGGGATTTTTCGTCCTGGCAAGGAAATCAAGGGATTGTGCGGAGGCGTACGACCGTACGCCGCACAAGCAAGCCCGAAGATTGACACCGCCAGGGCGAAAAAGGACCCTTTCCGGGCGGAAACTGGTTGGTCAGTTGATTTCAACCGGTAAGCCACGCAGAAACCAGGAAGCACCCTGTTTGGCGGAGACGAAGTTCCAGCCCGGGTTTACCAGATAGGTGGTCACCTCGGAGGCGATCACCGCCGGTCCGGGGATCTGGACCCCCGGCTCGATGGCGGACCGGTCCCAGACCGGGGTATCGACGGCACCATCGTGACCGACGAACCAGCATTTGCGGGAACTCTTGGGCGCCGGCGGCGCCGTGCGCCTGGCCGGGGCGACCGGCTTGATATCCTCGAACTGGACCGTTTCGTGGCGCACGTAGGCCGCCACCCGGATGGTATTGATGCGGATCCCCGCCTCGGGGGCCTGGCTCCCTTCACCGAACCGCTTGCCGTAGTCCTTGGAGAACTGGGAGATGATGGTCATGACATCGGCCGGGCCGTGGAGTTCGTGCACCGGGATGACCGCGGTGGTCTGCACCAGCTGATTGCCGTAGCGCATGTCCAGCTCCAGGCTGTGAAGGATCTGCTCCCGCGGGATACCCTGGCGGATCAGGTCCTGGGTCCCGGCCTCCTTCAGCTCCTCGACGATGCCGTTGAACCGCTCGTAGTCATCGTAGATATGGCGGCTGTTGGAGTCGTAGAGCACCATGTAGAGCGACTGCTCGTGGATGTGCAGCTGGTGCATGTTGCCGGCGCCGACGGCGGAGAAGACCGAGCTGAAGGGGGGCGCCAGGATCCTGTCGATCCCGAGGTTCTGGGCGATGCCGCAGCAGTGCAGCGGGCCGTTGCCGCCGTAGGCGAGCATGGTGAAGTCCTTCGGGTCGTATCCCCTGGCCCGCATCTCGGTGAACAGGCCGTTGGCCATGTTGTCGTCCACCTTCTGCCGGATCAGGAGGGCCGCCTCGACGGTCGTGCAATCCAGCTCGTCGCAGAGGGCGTCCTCGATGGCCGCAGCGGCCCGGCGGGGATTCAGGGGGATGGAGCCGCCGGCGTAGTTCTTGGGATCCAGGTAGCCGAGCACCAGGTCGGCATCGGTCACGGTCGGCCGCATGCCGCCCCGGTCGTAGCAGGCCGGGCCGGGATCGGAGCCGGCGCTCTCCGGACCGCATTTGACCGTCTCGTACATCCGGTCGTAGGAAGCGATGGAGCCACCACCGGCGCCCAGGGTGACCAGGTGCACCATCGGCACGGAGACCAGCCAGCGGTCGACCACCGGGTTGAAGTCATAGTGCTTGATGCCGCCATCGACCACGATGCCGATGTCGTAACTGGTCCCCCCCATGTCGGTTGCCACCACATTCCCCAGGGCCGCCTGCATGGCCAGGTGTTCGGAGGCGGCGATGCCGGATACCGGGCCGGAATGGATGGTCTGCAGGGCATCGGTGGAGTTCAGTTGCGCCATGCCGCCCGAGTTGTGGATCACCAGCATCGGCTTCTCGTAGCGGTGGGCGCGCAGGTTCTGCTCCAGGGCCGACAGGGCGTGATACATGGTCGAGTGGAGATAGCCGTCCACGATGGCCGAGGTCGCCCGGACATACTCACCCTTGCGCCCGGCAACCTGGTGCGAGAGGATGACCGGTATGGCACCCAGCAGATGGGACGGATACTCCTCCAGCAGGATCTCCTCGATCCGCTCCTCGTGCATCGGATTCACGACGCTGTTGACCAGGGCCACCACGATGATCTCGGCCCCCTTGTCCACCAGGGAGCGGATCTGAACCCGGACGTCATCCTCGTCCAGCCCCATGACCAGCCGGCCCTCGAAATCGAGCCGTTCACGCACACCGCGGATCATGTGGGGCAGGACCAGTGGGGCAGGACGGGAGGCGTTGGGGAGATCCTGCTTGCCCAGGTCGTCCAGCCCCTCGCCATAGCCGCGGGCACGGCTCAAGGGGACCGTCGCCTCGAAGCCGGCGGTCACCAGCATGCCGATCCGCGGCCCCTTGTGTTCGATCAGGGCGTTGGTCCCCAGGGTGGTGGCGTAGCGGACGGAATCCACACCGGCCAGGATCTCTTCCAGCTCCAGTCCCAGGACGTGATAGGCCTTGCTCAGCGCCTCGTTGAACCCGAGCGCCAGATTGTGGTGGGTGGTGAGCGCCTTTTCCTCGATGTACTTCCCATCCCAGACCACGAAACAATCGGTGAAGGTGCCACCGATATCAACAGACACGCGCCTCATACTGCCTCCTTTATTCTTCGCTCGTAACTATTCAGCTGCACCGTTTCATAACCCCTCCCGACCTCCCCTTAACTTAAGGGGAGGAGGGTTATAGGGTTATAATTCCCCCTCTTAAGCTAAGAGGGGGTTAGGGGGAGTTATGAGCCTGTCGTTTCTGAATAGTTACCTTCGCACCACGGTTTGTTTAGTGTCCATGTCCGGCGCCCAGCACCACTTCCGGGCCTCTGACCGGTTCATGGACCTCTTCGCGGGTAGCCCATTGGGCCTTCAGCGCCGCCAGATCCACCTCCATGTCGTAGAGGGGGGGATGTCCGGGAATGGCATATTCGGTTTCCACCTGGGTGCCGCACTTGGGGCAGTAATACTCCAGAATGCGCACCCAGTCGGGATCCGGGCTGAAGGTGAAACGGTACTTGTCGGGATCGATGATCGGCGGATGGATCTCCCGCGGGTCCCGGTTGTACACCAGCATCCCCTCCTTGTAGCTCTTTCTGGCAGACCCCACCTCGTGGTTACAGACGCGGCACTCCCAGCTCTCTTTCTCCAGGTCGATCCGGAGATATTCGGTCATCAGTACTTTCATGGCTCTCAACCTTTCCTGTTCAGTAGAATGTCGCCCGCGTCGCTGATGACGAAACTCCAGCCATCCAGCACCCGGCAGGTAAAGAAGTCTTCTTCGATGATGGCGGGCCCCGTGCCGTGGTCGCCGGCTCTCATCTGGTTGAGGTTGTACACCGGGACTTCGATCCGTCCCTTTCCCTTGACCAAGAGGGTCCGGTTACTGTGCACGGTCGCGCTTTCGCCCTGCCTGAACTTGGCCTCGCACTCCCTTTCCGTGCGCAGCTCCTTGACGGCACCCAGTTCGACCTCCACATGATCGGCCTTCTTGAAGGCCTCGGGTACCACCTCATCCGTCAGAATCCGGCTGATCTCCTTGCCGCCCACAGTGGCCACCAGGCGTACCCGCACCTCAAAGCTCCCGTCGTCGAACCCTTCGGCGTACATGTCGCGGCTGGCCTTCCCCTTGAGCCCCGCGATGGCATCTTTCAGCTTGGCGTCATCGAGACCATGGATGGTGGCGACGTAATGCTGGGAGATGTCGCACTCACCGATGCCGTAGGCACTGAAGACCGCAGCCATTTTCGGCACAGCAACGGTCTCGATACCGGCCTTCTCGGCGACACCGCAGGCATTCAATGGTCCGGCCCCGCCGAACGCGAGCAGGATGGTGTCTTTGGAGATCACGGTTGAGCGGTGCAGTTCGATGGCGACCTTTTCCTCGTAGGCATGCTGCATCTGCTGCAGGGCATCCTCGAGACCGAGACCCAGCGGTGTGGCGATGTTCTGCTCCACTGCCGCCGCCGCCCGCTCGGGGTCCAGGGCCAGGTCGCCGCCGAAATAGGATCGCGGGTCGAGGATGCCGCACAAAAGGCTCGCATCGGTGATCGTCGCCTCCTTGCCGCCGCGGCCGAAGCAGGCGGGGCCGGGAACGGCACCGACGCTCTCGGGCCCGATCACGATCCGCCCTTCATGGGTACGGAAGATCGAACTGCCACCCACACCGGCGCTGATGATCTCGCACAGGGGGAAGGAAACGGCGATCCCTTCCACCTGCCCCCGCCGCTTCTCGGCCACGGTCCCATTCAGGTACTGGCCGATATCGGTGGTGGTGCCGCCGATGTCGATGGCGACCACATCGCTGAACCCATACAACTGGGCAAACGACTTCATCCCTTCCATGCCGCCGCGCGGGCCGGAGCTGTAGGTCTTGATGGCAACGGACTTCGCCACCCGGGACGAGGCGCCGTCGTTGCGGAAGATCTGCAGGGGGTTCTTGGTGCGATAGCTCCGCAGGCGGTTCTCGGCGTTGTAGAGGAAGTTCTCCATGGCTGGATGCAGGAAGGAGTTGATCAGCGCCGTCCAGGTGCGACGCCCCAGATCGGGGTCGGCGCTCAGATCGCTGCCGTACAGGATCGGCACGGCGCCCAGGAGATGACGGGGGTACTTGCGCAGGGCAACCTTCTTGAAGGCCGTTTCGGCCTCGGCAAACTCCTTGCCGCCGAAGCTGACGACCAGCCTGTTGGCACCGGCCGCGGTGAGCTCGTTGATCGCCTTGACGATCAGATTGTCGCGGTCGTCGCGCTGCATCAGATCCTCAGCCAGCACTGCCACCCGGTTCCCCACCAGTGCGGCGTACAACTCGGGATCATGTTCCGCCAGACTGACCATGATGTCCTTGGTCGCGCCGTGAATGACCAGACCGAGACGTGGCCCCTTGCGCTCGCAGATTGCGTTCGTGCCCTGGGTCGTTGAATAACGGATGAGATCGACCTCTTCCAGCAGGCGGGCAACGTTCGGCTCGCCGTAGATGACGCCTGAAGCCTTCTGCAGCCCTTCGAAGAAGCACTTGCTCAGGTCATAGGGGGTCGTAAGCACCTTGGTCTTGTTGACCAGCCCGTCAGTCAGGATGCAGATATCGGTAAGGGTCCCACCGTTATCGATGTTGATTTGTAATCCCATGCTGCATTACCTCCCGCGTTCGATTTGCGTTATTAACAATTGCGTTCACCCCTGGATTACCAACAGTTCTCTTGCTGTTATGAGTTCACCTCCCTCTGTGAATTCTGATCATGAAAGACGCCTCACCAACTACAAAAATTTACAAACATCGTTTTTCGTTTTTTCTTCACAAATAGCACGCAGCATGCCAGCCGTTCATTAACCGCCCCCACCCACACGACAACTCTCCAATATTTAATACTTTAATGTCTTGTGAGATACGCCAACACTTCTCATAATTCTAGAAAGGTATTTTGAAATTTATTGGGTTTTGTCTAACACCTGAGACTAAGGCTATCTCATCCATGAGACTGTCTCAGATCTGAGACAATAATTGAGACAAGAGCGCCGTCCCGCAGAGATGCAAACCGGCAACATTCTGCAATGCCATTTTTCACCAGACCAGTAAGCCGGGGACGGCATGTGTGCAATTGTGATGTAATATCAAAGCGATAAGCGAAGCGTGGGATCCGGGACATTCTTACGTTACGGCGAACAATGGAGGGATTTTCTTGCGGACACGTCGTTTGTTTATGGTTCTTGCATATGCTTGAGTATTACGCTTTTATTGTGCTACAGTTACAAACACGCACAAAAAACATAGTTTTATCAAGACGGCATTAAATGGACTAACGCTAATTCTACTTTCCGGATGACACATTTTTCTCGCGTCGCACATGATAGGTGACAGGCTGATTACAGGCATCAGGAAGGCTTGAGAAGGAGGCATCCAATGGCTCTTGTAAACCCATACATCACCTACCCGAAGGATCGCAAAAAGGTCCATAAGCTCAGGGACAAATTTGAAGGTGGTCCTGTCGCCGACGAGCAGCTCGACCCTTACGAAAAGACTCTGATCACGGAGTGGATACGCTGCCGCAATCTCGGCATTGATCCGAACATGCATTCCGGCATCGTACTCGCCGAAGACGAATACAAAACAGCCCTCGCAAACAGTCGATTCATTTTCGAGAAATCCGAACCGATCCTGAACAAGGTATCGAACATTCTCTCCGGAGTCCCCGGCATCCTCATACTGACCGATAGCACGGGCACCATCCTCTACATCATCGGCGACCCGTCCGTGCGCCTGCGGGCCGCCGAAAATTCAAGCCTCGTTGTCGGATCCCGCTGGCTCGAATCACTGGCGGGCACGAACGGCATCGGAACCGCCATTGCCCGAAAAGAGGCCGTACACGTTTACTCAAACGAGCACTTTTGCGAAGGTTGGCACCAGTGGTCGTGTGCGGCAACGCCGATCCTGGACCCCTTTACCGAGGAAATCCTCGGGGTCGTCGACTTCACGACCTTTGACAAGGACTACCGGGAGGACGCGGTCGGGCTCACCTATTCACTTTCCGGACACATCAAGGCCGAACTGCGGCTGCAGTTGGAACTTGAACGGATGCAGTTGATCCATGGCTACTCCGACTATTCATCGAAGTACCCCTCTGATGGGATCATCGTTCTGGACAGAATGGGGCGTGTCGTCAGAAACAGTCCGGGGATTGTTCCCAGCGAATGCGATCTATACCTGAGATGCGAGAGCGACAAGGAGCCACCCAAGAAGGTAAAACAGATTTATCTGCCCGGTACGGAAACGGAAATCGGCTCCTTGTTGGTAGTTCGGGGCAGGAGTTCCACCTTCACCTCGTTGCCGTCCGGTTCAGCCCGGATCAATTGTGTTGAAACGTTCGGTGAGTTCATAACCGCCAACGAGAACCTCAAGCAGATCATGGAGCGGGTCAAGAAAGTCATCCCCTCGGAAATCAACGTGCTCCTGATCGGAGAGACGGGAACCGGCAAGGAGATCGTCGCCAACTACATTCACACGCACAGCAAGCGTCACTCGGGGCCTTTCGTGGCGGTCAACTGCGGAGCGATCAGCAAGGAACTCTTCGAGAGCAAGTTTTTCGGCTATGAGCGCGGTGCCTTCACGGGGGCCGATCCCAGGGGGAGGAAGGGGCTTTTCGAGTGCGCCAACGGAGGAACGCTCTTTCTCGACGAGGTCGGAGAGATGCCTTTGGACATCCAGGCTGCCCTCTTGCGGGTACTGGAGACGGGTCGCTTCAACCAGGTGGGCTCTGACAAGGAGATTTCCACAAACTGCAGGATCATCGCGGCAACAAACCGCTCCCTGTCCGAAGAGATCATGCGGGGAACCTTCAGGGCTGACCTCTATTTCAGGCTCGGTGTCGCAAAGTTCGATATCCCACCCCTGAGAGAACGGCCCGAGGATATCCCGGTGCTCATTCAACGCACCATGGAGTCGTTGTGCCGGAAGCACAGCGTGAAGCCATCGGCCATCACGCCGGAGGCGATGGAACTCCTTACCGGGTACAGCTGGCCGGGCAACGGGCGCGAAGTCAGGAACGTCATCGAGTCGGCGATGATTTGCGGTGGGGATACCATTTCCGATCAGGACCTGCCGATTAACATCAAACATTCTCAAAAGCAGCCTTCGGAGACGCTCCCGCGAACGGACAAGGACCAGTCCGCAGCACCTGGCAACAGTTCAGGTTCCGTCGACTACCGGATCAATGCCAACATTTCGCAACGCGAAGTCCATCTGATCACAACCACGCTGGAGAAATACAAGGACATTGCCCACGCCTGTGAAGCGCTCGGGGTATCCAGAGCAACGTTCTACAGGAAATGCAAGGCCCATGGAATTAGTCCGGGCGACTATGTATAGGCCTAAACTCGTATTACAGGCTCTCGGACCGACGTTACGCTGCAGGTATGCCCGGGAATAAGGCAGCCTGAAGACTACCTGGCCGTACCAGAAATAGTCCTGAAATCGCCTCATCCGCTCGACTACTGCACATCCCCCACCTGACAGAGTTCGGTCAAAATCCCCTGGCTGCTCTCGGGATGGATAAAGGCAACCCTCGCCCCGTGGGCGCCATGGCGGGGAGTGCTGTCGATCATCCTCGTGCCGCCTTCTTCGAGTTTTCTGATGGCAGCCTCAATATCCTCCACCTCGTAGGCGATGTGATGGATTCCCGGCCCGTTTTCCAGCAGGAATTCGGCAAGAAAACCCGTTTCGGCCATGGGCTCCAGGAGCTCGATCTTCGACTCGCCGATCTGGAAAAATGCGACCCTGACCTGATACCCGGCGACCTCCTCTACCCCTTTGAAGGTCATACAAAGATTGAACGCATAGTAAGGGATCGCCTCATTCAGATTGTGTACGGCAACGCCTATGTGATTGATCTTTTTCAGCATATCTCTCTCCCCCAGCAATGAGGCCCGTGAAAACTCCGACCAGAAAAGCGGGGCAGGTCCGTCGACCCGCCCCGAACCACAAAAAGGAGTACTACTCGGACCGACAGATGACCCTACACCTTTGTTTCTAACCCGAGTGTAGAGAGAAGCTTTCGCTGAATGTCATCGATCGAGCCGCTGCCACTGATGGTTCTGAGCAGAGACTCTTGTGCATAGTACGCTGCAAGCGGTGCAGTTTGCAGTTCGTAGACCTCCAGGCGATTACGCATGGTCTCTTCTTTGTCGTCGTCACGCTGATAGAGTTCCCCGCCGCAGCCGTCACAGCTGTCGCCTGCCTCTGAAGGATCAAACACCTTGTGGAACCCCCTTCCGCAACCACGGCAGGTGAGACGGCCGGTGATCCTTGCCAACAGCTCTTCTCTGTCGACTTCTACGGAAATGACATGATCGATCTCTTTACCACGAACCCGCAGCAACTTCCTCAGTTCATCGGCCTGAGGTATTGTCCGGGGGAAACCGTCAAGTATGAAACCTTTCTCGCAATCTGATCGGGCTAGCCGTTCCTCGACAATGCCAATCACAATCTCATCAGACACCAGGCTCCCCGTATCCATCAATTCTTTGGCCTTGATTCCCAGCGGGGTCTGATCTTTAACCGCGGTTCGAAGAATTTCACCCGTTGATATCTGGGGAATATTGAAGCGGGATGTCAGCATCTTTGCCTGGGTCCCTTTACCGGCACCGGGAGGTCCGAGTAGCACCAGATTTAATCTGCTCTCTTTGGTCATTGTCTTCTCCCTTTTCATTCCTCGCAGAGGAAATCAATTCCCCAATACTATCAACGTAGGTCGGGCAAGACAGAGCGTGCCCAACGGAAGGCTAGCCAAGCGTATAGATTGGATTTCCCCTTGCATCGTCTCTTATAAAGGCAACCTCCATGCCAATCGAGATATCCGTTTTAGCCGTATATCCTTCGATTCGAGCCATCCTTTTCATGCTGTTTTCTTCAACCACCGCCAATACGTACGGGGTCATATCCTGAAAGGCCTCAGTGCCGCAACGTACAACGGAATAGGTATGAATGGTGCCTCGCCTTTCCATCTTTCTACCTCCCTCGAAATATACTGACAACGCAGGTGGCTGCAGTGCCTCCGATGTTGTGTGTCAGGCCGATATCAGCCCGCTTCAACTGCCGGGCTCCACCCTCCCCCCGCAATTGGGTGACTACTTCGTATATCTGACCCAGACCTGTTGCCCCTACCGGGTGTCCCTTAGCCTTCAGGCCGCCACTGACGTTGATAGGAATACGACCAGTGGCAGCAGTTTTCCCTTCTGCAACGGCACGTCCCCCTTGTCCCTTGGCAAAGAAGCCCAAGTCCTCGCCATTGATTATCTGCGTAATGGTGAAACAGTCATGCACCTCGGCCAGATCTATCTGCGAGGGAGTGACGCCCGCCATGGCATAGGCCTGTTGCGCGGCACGCACGGTAGCCGCAAAGGTTGTCATGCTGTCTCTGGATGACAGGGCCAGCGTGTCACCTGCCTGACCGCAGCCGACTACCTCCACCAGGCGCTTCAGACAAAACGTAGTTGCCACGTCGGTTGCCGCCAGTACTACAAAGGCGGCACCGTCCGAGACCAGGGAACAGTCGTAAATTGTCAAGGGATCGGCGATCGGCAGGCCGTTCTTCACCTGCTCCACGGTAATCCGCTTCTGCATCTGGGCATCAGGATTCAGCAGGGCATTCTCGTGATTCTGCACCGCACACATGGCCATCTCATCCCGCACATTGCCGTATTCGTGGAAATACCGCTTGGCAATCATGGCAAAGAGGGAAGGAAAAGTGGCACCTACTCCGGCCTCCAGATCAAAGTCAGAAGCGCCGGCAAGGCCAGCGGTGACTGCCTCGGTTGACTGATGGGTCATCTTTTCCACGCCACCGACCAGCACGACGTCATACATGCCCGACGCAACGGCGCCCAGCGCCTGCCTGAAAGCCAGACTGCCCGAAGCACACGCCCCTTCAATCCGGATCGTCGGGATATTCCCCAGCCCCAGCACTTCGGCAGCCAGTGGCCCCATGTGCCCTTGGCCGGAAAAAGGTTGCGCGCTGAAATTGCTCATGAAGAGCGCTTCAACATGCTCTCTCTCTATTCCTGCATCAGCGATGGCCTTTGCTCCCGCCTCCAGGATCAAATCTTTAAGCGACGTTTCCGGAAATCTGCCGAACCTGGTTTCACCTATGCCAACGACGGATACACTACGCATTACTCACCTCTCCTCCGGTTTCCTGATCCATGGGTTACTGCACGTCAATCGTCTTCAGCAGCGGATCAATGCTCAGTGTCGGTTCGGTTACCAGTTGCACATCTTCGACCGAATACCCCGGAGCGATTTCCTTCAACACCAGGCCGGTCGTGGTGACATCAATGACCGCCCTGTCAGTGATAATGCGATTCACGACCCCTTTACCCGTCAGCGGCAGGGAGCAACTGTTCACGATTTTGGGCTGACCACCCTTGCTGCAATGCTCCATGATTACTACGACCCGTTGCGCCCCATGGACCAGATCCATGGCGCCACCCGGCCCTTTCACCATCTTGCCCGGTACCACCCAGTTGGCCAGGTCTCCAGCCACTGACACTTCCATGCCACCCAGGATGGAGAGATCTATATGACCGCCACGGATCATGGCAAATGATTCGGCGCTGGAAAACAGACTGGCGCCCGGAATCATCGTGATCGTCTCTTTCCCGGCATTTATCAGTTCCGGGTCAACTTCTGCGGCCGTCGGATAGGGGCCTATCCCGAGCAAGCCGTTTTCGGACTGCAAGACCACGTGCCTGTCTTCGGGGATGTAGTTGGCCACCAGCGTCGGAATCCCGATCCCCAGGTTCACGTAGAAGCCGCTTTCGATTTCCAGCGCGGCACGTTGCGCAATCTGTTCTCGTGTCAAAGACATACTCTGCTCCCTCCTCAGGACCGAACTGTTCTCCGCTCGATTCTCTTTTCATGACCGGCACACGGGATGACCCGCTGCACATATACCCCGGGGGTATGAATAAAGTTGGGATCGAGCACCCCCACCTCAAGCAACTCCTCCACCTCGGCAACCGTAACCTTGCCGGCTGCCGCCATCACCGGATTGAAATTGCACGAGGTCTTGTTGAAGATGAGATTTCCGGCCGCATCCCCCTTCCAGGCCTTGACGAAAGAGAAGTCGGCGGTCAGGCCGGTCTCCAGCAGATAGGCCTTGCCACCGAAAGTCCGCACTTCTTTACCCTCTGCCAGCTGGGTCCCTACACCGGCAGGGGTGAAAAATGCCGGGATACCGGCACCGCCGGCCCTGATCCGCTCGGCAAGCGTCCCCTGGGGAACGAACTCAAGCTCAAGTTCGCCGGACAGGAACTGTCGCTCAAACTCCCTGTTTTCACCCACGTATGATGCGACCATCTTCCGTATCTGCCTGGTGGTCAAAAGGGTGCCGAGCGCGTAGTCGTCGACGCCGCAATTATTGGATATGATCGTCAGGTTCCTGGTTCCCTTCCGCAGCAACCCCTCGATCAGCTTTTCAGGGATGCCGACGAGCCCGAAACCACCGACCATGATGGTCGCACCGTCTTGAATGTCATTAATGGCTTCATCAATAGAAGTCCGGACTTTCATTCCTGTTCTCCTTGCGCCAACTTCGGCATCAAATATACGGCCGGGCGTTTTCGCCCGGCCGTTCTCAAGCTAACCGGCATGCTCCGGAACCGGCAGGTTGACCCACTCCTTGTAGAAGGTCTCAATGTCCGGCTCAAAGTCATGAATCACCGGGTACCAGGGTGTAGGCGCCTCGACATCGTGCATCACACCGCAATCCGGACAGTAATACTCGCGGTAGACCTGCCAGTTGGTGTCAGGGGCCATGAGCGTCGGATAGACATCGCGCATCGTCTCCTCGTTGTCCCGCACATAAATGGCGGCGTTGAGTTTCCAGTTTTCACGGTAGTCACCGAACTCGTAGCCACAGTCGCACTTGGTAAGCCACTGCTTGGTTTTGGCCGACTGGGCAATGTAAAGATGTGGGCCCAGTGGCAGCACGATCTTGTCTTTCCAGGGTACCTTGGCCTGCAGGACTTCCAGGTAAAGACCGAAGCGTTCATTGTCCTTGGGCATGGACAGCATACGCATGGTGGTATCCCAGTCGAGTTTCCCCTCGGTCAGATTGCTGACCTGTTGCTTGGTATAGGTCGACATACTGTATCTCCTTGTAGTTGTTCACCACCGGCCAACCGGCAGGTGATCAATAAGATGGTTATCTTTGTTATTCTTCAACCAGCACCACAGTATGGACGTCCGGAAGTTTGGACAAATCCTCGCGGTATTTCGAACCATAGGAGTGTATTCCAAGATCCGCCTCTTTCAGATCCCAGCCTTCAGGCAGATTCCAGAATTTCTTGAACTCGGCCAGAAATTTCGGCGAAAGTTCGAAACTCGTTGCAAACATATGCTTCACTGCCGTACTTGCCCGACCAATGAGTATGCGGTCACGCTCTTTTTTCATCCATTCGCGGGTCGGTAATGCCCTGTCAAGCCGCGCCTTGCGGAGTTCTGCTCGATAAGCAGCAGTCTTTTTCGCATCGACGTTCCACACACCCTTGTCGTCCTGCTCAATTACCGCGCCGTGGACCTTGGTGGCGTACTCAGGCAGCAAGAAGTTGTTGTTCAGATCACGTGCGATTGCCTCGATTTCGCGATCGAGCGGATCGCCGAAACCGGGGCCACCACGCAGATAGTTCAGGTAGAGATCGTAGTCTTCGTAGCAGGCTTCAGTGGTCATGCACTGCTTGTCACGCTTGACATCAGCCCTGACATTGATGTGCTGTTCATACTCCGCAGCGGCCGGGTTGAGATCGCCCCCCAACGGCAGAGTGTCTCCGAAGGCAATACGTTCCTTGATCCCTGTATTGTGACCCTCGAAACGGTACCCGGTGGCGGACGGGTAACCGCCCATCATCCCCCAGTCACTGTTCATGTAGCCATTACCCATGAAAAACATGGTCCAGTCATGGGCATTCCAGACCATGCGCAGGGTTTCGAAGCCGCACCCGCCCCGATACTTGCCATAACCACCGGAGTTGCACTTTACGTTACGACCAAGGTAAAGGAGCGGTTCCGCCATTTCCCAGATCTCGATGTCGCCCATGTCGCCTTCAGGGTTCCAGATTGCAGCGGCGTGGTTGAGACCATCCTTGATGGCTCCGGCGCCAGTACCGCAGGAACTCGCCTCAAAGCTGTTAACGGCGTGGATCTCGCCATCCTGGTTGATGCCGCCACCCTGCAGCCAGTTGGAGGTATTGGCATTGCCGGCATTGACTTCTTCCAGGTAACCGCGGCTGAAATAGGCCTGGGAAAGCCCACGCCACATGGCGCTCCAACCCGAGACCAGAAAGTGCCAGGCGTAGGCATGGGCGGTGCGACGGTCATCCGGGTTCATCCATGTGCCCTTGGGCAGATTGAACTCGGTGCCGTAGTAGGACCCGTCGTTGATGCGCTGGGTGGGGACCAGTGTCTGGGTCATCATCACCCAGATACCGCTGGTGAAGGCAACATGATGCGCGTTGTAGGAATGCCAACCCCAGCGGCTGGCGCCATCGAAATCCAGCCGCCAGGAAGCGTCACCGCGAATAGTCATCTCGACCGGTGAATGCATGATGGTGTCAATCTTGGCAAAGGCTGAGGGTGTCTGGACGTCGGGGTGAGCATAGGGCACATCCACAAAAGCCACCTTGCGGTACGTGCCCGGCATGGTCATCGCCTTGAGACGGCTCTGCAAGCCACGGCGCCCTTCCTCGATAACCTCAAAGGCAAACTTCTCGTACGCCTCCAGCCCCTCTTCCGCGACCACTTCCTCGACCAGATCGCGAATCATGTGGCAACCGGCGATGCGGGTCTTCTCATCGAGAATCCAGTATTTTGGTGTACGCACAGATCGCTGGCTTTCATGCAGCCAGTCACGTAACGGCTGGTCGTTTACCCCTGTCTTGCGGCAGGTGATCATGTAACCATCACCAAAGCGCTGCACCTGACCGGTCGACATCGAGCCCGGCGTAATCGAACCGGTATCGATCACGTGGGTTACACCACCGACCCAGCCGATCAGTTTGCCTTTGATGAAGATTGGCACGATGGTGGCGATGTCGCACGGGTGCACATTCCCGATGGAACAATCATTATTGGTGAACATGTCACCGGGGTTGATGCCGGGATTGGCCTCCCAGTTGTTCTCGATCATGTACTTGATCGCTGCGCCCATGGTGCCCACGTGAATGATGATCCCAGTGGAGGTCAGTACGCAGTCACCGGCTGCATTGTAGAGAGTAAAGCAGAGCTCCCCCTCCTGCTCGACGATCGGACTTGCGGCGATCTTCTTGGCGGTCTCGCGCGAATGGACCAAACCGCCGCGCAACTTGGAGAACAGCTTTTCATAGCGAATCGGTTCCGACTCGCGTAGTTCAAGTCGATCGAGACCGTTATAGTGACCGGTCTTTTGGGTGCGTTCGAGGATGGCGTCGCGATACTGCTTGAGAGTCTGGCCGTTTCCGAGCAGATTGGCGCAACCGGGTTCGGCTTTGGCGTGAATGGGTACAACTTTGGCCAGGTGGGGTTCGGCCTTGGCGAAGCCGGGTTCAGCCTTAGACTTCTTATCCGCGTTGGTTTTCAGGTTGGTTTTCATAGTATCCTCTCCTTATTTCAATTCTTTAAGATGGAAAAGGCGGTGTTTGTCGACGTACGTGGCAAAGCCCTCCGGCAAAACGAACGTGGTTGCATCTGATTCGATGATGGCCGGACCGGTGATCTCGTTACCCGGCCTGAGTTCTTCCATCTTCCAGAGCTTGGCATCGACCCACTTCTTGTGTCGGTAGAACTTACGGGTACCCAGGAATGCGTCCTTCGGTGGGGTGGCCCCCTCTATGGGAGCTTCGGGAAGGGTGGGTTTCTGTACCGGAACGAGACCACGCATGATCGCACCAGTGATCGAGAAGCCGAGTTCGGGCGAACGTGCTGAACTGGCATATACCCGCGCATAGGTTTCTTCGTAGGCCTCCACGATACGATCCCAATCCTCGGCAGTAGCTGCTTTGGTAATCGGCGAGGTGATCTCCAGATCGTTCAGCTGCCCCATGTACTGCATGCGGAAGCCGGGCTGCAGGATCACATCCTCGGGTTTGAAACCGTTGATCTCAAACTCCTCCACGACCTTGTTCATGAGTTCCTCCCAGGCTGCCTGGAGGGTTTTGCAACCTGCCACCTTTTCCGCATCGCTACCGTTCTGTGGTATCGCAATATCCACACTCTTGTCATAGCGATACTCAAAATCTGCGCAGGCACAACCGAAGGCCGAAAAACCTGCCGCCCATGCCGGCACGATGACATCCTTGAAGCCGGCCCCCTCGGTGTAGCCGTAGGTGTGTACGGGACCCGCGCCACCGTAGGAGAAACAGACGAAGTCAGCCGGACTGTACCCCTTGGCGCTGATATTGGAGCGCAGATAGTCACGCAGTTGCAGATCCAGGAGCTCGATGACACCGGCGGCTGCATCCTCGACAGAAAGCCCCAGCGGGTCGGCGACCTGCACCTTGATATGCTGCCGCGCACGCTCGACGTCCAGCTTGATGGCGCCGCCCAGGAAGTTTTCCGGGTTGAGATAACCGAGCACCACATGGCAGTCGGATACGCTCACCGTGTCGATGCCGCTTTCCGGCCAGCAGGTTCCGACCCGGTAGCCCGCGCTGTCCGGCCCCAGTTTGATGCCACCGCTGTAAGGATCGATCCGCACGAAGCTGCCGGCACCGGCACCCACCGAGTCCATGGCGACCAGCGGCAGAGAAAGAACCAGCCGGGCCATGTCAGGGTCGGAGATAATGGAGAAGTTGCCCTTGGTTATCAGCGCCATGTCGAAGGACGTGCCACCGATATCCGAGCAGGCGATGTTTTCGTAACCCAGCACCTCGCCGAGCAGCTTCGAGCCGATTACCCCGCCGATCGGACCGGAGACGATGGTGCGCGACAGCTCTTTGGCCTTCCACGAGATGGTGCCGCCATGGGTGGCCATCACCCGCAGGTCGAACTTGGCGCCGTGCTGTTTGAAGCGGTCGCTCACCTTCTTGAGTGTCTTTCGCGAGGGCTCCGCGGCATAGGCTTCCAAGATGGTGGTATTCATCCGGTGGCTTTCCTTACGGGAAGGGTAATAATCCACCGAAGCGAACACCGGAATATCGACCCCCATCTTTGACAACTCGTAGCGGCACACATCACGGGCACGCATTTCACTCGCCGCATTCTTGTGGGATTGGAGCAGGCAGATCACGATTGCCTTTGCTCCGGCCTGGACCAGCTCGATCGTAGCCTGGCGGACATCGTTTTCCCGCAGCGGGATGACGACCGTGCCCTGCACATCGGTCCGCTCAATTACGCCACGGGTTCGCGACAACGGCACGATCGGTTCGTCGTATCGATGCGTGTTCAGGTGGATGCGATCCTCCAGTGCATAGCCAAGGTAGCTCTGAAGCGCGCGGCCCATCGAATGCACCTGCTCGAACCCTTTGTTGCAGATCAGACCAACATCCAGCCCCTTCCTTTGCACCACCCGGTTCAGCATGGCGGTGCCGGAATAGACGCAGGTCACCAGTTCGGGATAGATCTGATCCACGTTCCGTCCCCAGTGGGCAAGCGCATCTTCTGACGAGTTATAGATGGCGAGCGATTCGTCCTCGGGATTGCTCTGTGCCTTGCCGACAACGAATCTTCCGTCCTGACGCACGAAAAACGTGTCGGTCATCGTGCCCCCGGCATCAATACCCAATACCTGTACTGGCGAGTGCTGAACTTGCATAAAACGTCTCCTTGTCTGAATGATTTGTTATCTGCTGTTGGCCATCACCTTCCGAACTCTTTCCAGTGACTAAATACCTACGGTCATAATTCCACCTCCCCTGGTTATGAATGTTTCCACCAACTAATCGATTAACAGGCTACACTGAAACGTCGTTTTGATTAGTGATCTTCTCATGAGCAATCGTCATGCCAGCGATTATTGCCGGTATTAAAGGGGTTGCCGGCAGCTGAGTTACCGCGCATGAACAGCCAAAACGGAGAGATGAGGCGAGCTGTCGATATTCACATAAAACCGTTTTGTTCCAAAACTGGTACTGGGACTGTCCCACATCTGGTACAATCAAGGGACTGGACAACCGGCACTAGGAAGAACCGGAAGCCGGCAACGCCGGAGTACTAAGGTAACGGGCAAAACAGAGAACGGACCGAGAGGAGTCTCACCGCGAACAAGTGGGCTGCGATCAGGGGAAGAGAACAACGGGGCAACATGAGAGGCAGCATCACAACAGTCGAGCAATCGTTCATCGCTACGATCCACCCGAGACACCGCTTGCCTGTTATTTATCCTCTTGTGTTTATTAATAATGGTATGTTAGGTTTGTAACGATATAATGAAACGTAGTTTTAGGTGTCATTAAAACCGGACAAGCTTGATAGACACTGAGTAGAGCTGTATACGGAGGCATCCCATGGCTCTAGTAAACCCCACCATCACCTACCCGAAAGATCGCCGCAAGATTCACACATTATGGAATAAATTCGAGGTTGGGCGCATCTCGCCTGAACAGCTCGACCCCTATGAGAAGACCCTTATCAAAAACTGGATGCGCTGCAAGGCTCTCGGTATCAATCCTGGTATGCGTGAAGGATTAATCCTTCCTGACGAGGAATACAAAGCGGCTCTCGCAAACAGCTGTTTTATCCTTGACAAGTCCGTGCCGATTCTAAACAGGGTATCCAACCTTCTTGCGTATGTTCCGGGCATTCTCATCCTGACTGATCATAAGGGCACCATCCTCCATGTTGTCGGTGATCCATCCGTACGGTTACGTGCTGCCGAAGATTCCGGGCTGGTTGAAGGCGCGTGCTGGCTCGAAACGTTTCGGGGCACAAACGGCATAGGCACAGCCATATCCCAGAAAGAGCCCGTCCACGTCTACGCCAACGAACACTTCTGTGAAAGTTGGCAAAAGTGGTCATGCGCCGCAACGCCGATCCTTGACCCATACAGCGACGAGGTTCTCGGAGTCGTCGACTTCACAACCCTTGACAAGGACTACAGAGAGGACGCTCTCGCCCTAACGTATTCACTTTCGGGTCAGATCATGTCTGAACTGAAACTGCAGCTGGAACTGGAACACATGCAGTTAATCCATGGCTTCTCAGACTACTCGTCCCGTTATCCTAGCGATGGCATTGTTGTGATCGACCGAATGGGACATGTCGTTAGAAGCAGTCCGGGCGTTGAGCCGGACGAATGCAACCTGTCCGCGAGAAGCACGGGCGACAAAGAGCACCCGCAAGAGACACAGAAGATCACGCTACCCGGGACGGAGAAGGAGATCGGCTCTCTGTTGCTGTTCAGAAGAAAAGGCACCTCCGTTGTTTCCCTGCCGACTCGGTCAATACAAATCCCTTGCGTAAAAATGTTCGGAGAGTTTGCAACTGCCAACGAGAACCTCAAGCTGCTCATGGAGCGGGTCAGCAAGGTCATGACCTCGGATATAAATGTGCTGCTGATCGGAGAGACCGGAACCGGCAAAGAGATCATCGCCAACTACATCCACATGCACAGCAAGCGTCACTCGGGTCCTTTCGTGGCGGTCAACTGCGGAGCGATCAGCAAGGAACTCTTCGAGAGCAAGTTTTTCGGCTATGAGCGCGGTGCCTTCACGGGGGCCGATCCCAGGGGGAGGAAGGGGCTTTTCGAGTGCGCCAACGGAGGAACGCTCTTTCTCGACGAGGTCGGAGAGATGCCTTTGGACATCCAGGCTGCCCTCTTGCGGGTACTGGAGACGGGTCGCTTCAACCAGGTGGGCTCTGACAAGGAGATTTCCACAAACTGCAGGATCATCGCGGCAACAAACCGCTCCCTGTCCGAAGAGATCATGCGGGGAACCTTCAGGGCTGACCTCTATTTCAGGCTCGGTGTCGCAAAGTTTGATATCCCACCCCTGAGAGAACGGCCCGAAGACATACCAGTGCTCATTCAACGCACCATGGAGTCGTTGTGCCGAAAGCACGGCGTGAAGCCATCGGCCATCACTCCGGAGGCGATGGAGCTCCTTACCGGGTACAGCTGGCCGGGCAACGGGCGCGAGGTCAGGAACGTCATCGAGTCAGCGATGATTTGCGGTGGGGAGACCATTTCCGAGCAGGACCTGCCGGTAAACATCAAAAATTCCCAAAAGCAGCAAGAGACGCTCGCACGAGAGGACGAGGCCTCGGTTGCAGCTCCTGGCAACAGTTCAGGTTCCGTCGACTACAGGATCAGCTCCAATTTCTCGCAACGCGAGGTTCACCTGATCAAGACCACGCTGGAGAAATATAAGGACATTGCCCAAACCTGCAAGGCTCTTGGAGTATCAAGAACAACCTTCTACAGAAAGTGCAAAACCCATGGGGTTACCCCGAGCGACTTTATCTAGTTTCCATCCGGAAACTCCGGATGAGAAACTATTGTACTCTTAACCCCACCGTAACCTGTCTTTCCCGCATGGGGGTGGCATGTGTCATGAAAGCTGTCCCGAAGAATGATCGAGCGGCCAAGTCCCGCCTAGTTCACACCATCCTCAAGAAATCAGCAACACACTTCGGTCTTGTCCTGACCCTGCTTCTATCCCTTACCACCATCCTGATCTACACCTACTTCATAACCTATGAGTCGGCCAAGGAACAGATCCTGGATGTTGGTGGTGAAATGTTCACCAAGGTCGTCAAGGACGTGATCGGGTTCATGTCGATGATGGACACCAGGGTCAAGAACGGCGAACTGACACTGGCAGAGGCACAAGAACTTGTTCGCACGTATGTCAATGGACCGAAGAAACCCGATGGCAACAGGGACATCACGAAATCGCGGATGTCAGTGGACGATTACATGTATGTGTGGGCCTCTTCGTACAAGTATGACAGAGGCACGCTCACCATGCATCCGTTCAACATGGAAGGGGTCAACTGGTGGAATTACCGGGTGAAGGGGCGTTATACGATACGCGAATCCTGGTCGAACCTCGATTTCACCGGCCGCGTGTTCCGCCAGCTCTGGCAGAACCCGGGAGAACCTGTCTACACCTTCATCGCCTACCAGGAGTATTTCGCCCCCTGGGACTGGATCGTCGGCTGCGGCGGCAGGGAAGAGATCATCTACGAAAGAAGACTGGCCGGTCTCAGGGGGCAGTTTCTGAAGGTAGCGGCGATCTTTCTCCTCATCTCGGTCGTCCATCTTTACTCGTTCACCCGGGTGGACATCTCCCGTCGCCAGAGAGAGAATGAAGTGAAGGAACTGAACCGCGACCTTGAGCAGCGGGTCGAAGAAAGGACGGCGCAACTGGAAGCCACGAACAGGGAGCTCGACGCCTTTGCTTATTCGGTTTCCCACGATCTCCGCGCCCCCTTGAGGTCCATCAGTGGCTTCAGCGAAGCGCTTCTGGAGGAATATGGACACAAGCTGGATGACCAGGGGAAGACCTATCTCCGCTACCTCCAGGAAGGGAGTCACGAGATGAGCGAGCTCATCGACGGGCTCCTGATGCTGTCCCGCTCGACGCGCGGTGGCTTGGCGCCGGAGCGGGTCGACCTGTCCGCATTGACAACGGCCGTGGCAATAGAGCTGCGCCAGGCAGAGCCCGACCGGCAGGTGACGGTGGCGATCGCTCCGGACGTGGAGGCCGTTGCCGACCATCGACTGCTCAAGATCGTCATGGAAAATCTCCTCGGCAATGCCTGGAAATACACGAGCAAATGCGGCAATGGCCGTATCGAGTTCGGGGTCGAGGAACAGGGGGGGAAAACCGTCTACTTTGTCCGGGACAACGGGGCCGGCTTTGACATGGCCCATAGCGACAAACTCTACCTCCCGTTCCAGCGGTTGCACAAGGCCAGCGAATTCCCCGGCATCGGCATCGGCCTGGCAACGGTCGAACGGATCATCCACCGTCACGACGGGCAGATCTGGGCAGAAGGCGCGGTAGGAGAAGGAGCCACGTTTTACTTCACCCTGGGTTAGGTCGGAACCGGCTCCCAAATTTCTCTCCGGTTCCCGGAATTGAGTTGAACAGGATTACGCCATGAGGATAAACGATCTCCTGAAATCAAGGCCCGCCAGCGAGCGCAAGCGAAAGGCGGATGCGTCCCGCGAGAGCAATGCACTATTGCGTGTCATCTTTGACCAGTCTTTTCAAATGATGGGTCTGTTGAGACCCGATGGCACCGTGCTCAAGATAAACCAGACCGCATACCAGTTCATAAACTGCAAGGAATCGGAAGTGATCGGCAGACTGTTCTGGGAGACACCGTGGTGGGCCCATTCGCCCGCAGAGCAGGAGCAGCTGCGGGAGGCAATCAGGGTAGCCGCACAGGGAGAACTGGCCCGCTTTGAGACTACCCATCGAACAGCCCAGGGGAAGCTGGTGTACATAGACTTCACCATCAAACCGGTGAAGGATGAAACGGGGGATGTGGTCCTTCTGGTTCCGGAAGGCCGCGACATCTCCGACCGCAAGATGGCGGAAAATGCCCTGCGTGAAAGTGAATGGATATTCCGGGCCGTCTTTGACCAGAACTTCCAGTTGATGGGGCTATTGTCCCCTGATGGAAGGATCATGAACGTCAATAGAACCGCACAGAGGCTGAGCGGGGTCAGGGAGTCGGACGTCACGGGAAAACTCTTTTGGGAGACTCCCTGGTGGGAGCACTCAAGAGAGCTGCAGGATAAAGTGCGCGAGGCGGTAAGGAAGGCTGCCCGGGGCGAGATCGTAAGTTTTGAGGCAACCCATCCGGCAGTGGATGGAACGCTCCATTACATAGAGTTCTCTCTCAAACCGGTGACGGATGAAGAGGGAAAGGTGGTCCTGCTGGTTCCGGAAGGACGCGACATTACCGAGCGCAAGCGGGCGGAAGCGGATATCCGTCAACTGAATCAGGACCTGGAGGCCCGCGTGATCGAGCGCACCCGGGAACTGGAACTGGCCAACAGGGAGATGGAGGCCTTTACCTACTCCGTTTCCCACGACCTGCGGGCTCCTCTGCGCGCCATCGACGGCTTCAGTGCGGCCCTGCTCGAAGATTACGCGGACAGGCTGGATGAGGAGGGTAAAACCTACCTGCGCTACCTCCGGGAAGGGAGCCACGAGATGAGCGACCTCATCGACGGGCTCCTGAACCTTTCCCGTTCAACACGCGGCGAACTCGCTATCGAGCGGGTCGACCTGTCCGCGATGGCCAATGCCGTGGTCAATGAGCTGCGCAAGACGGAATATGACAGACGGGTGCACGTGCAGATTGCGCCGGGCATGGTGGCCCATGCCGACCGCCGCCTGCTCAGGGTAGTCGTGGAGAACCTCATTGGCAACGCCTGGAAATACACGAGCCGGAACAGCGACGGCCGCATCGAGTTCAGCATCGAAACAAAGCCGGACGAAACGGTCTATCTCGTACGTGACAACGGGGCCGGCTTTGACATGGCCTATAGCGGCAAGCTCTTCCTCCCCTTCCAGCGGCTGCACAAGACAACCGAGTTTCCGGGTATCGGCATCGGCCTGGCAACGGTCGAGCGGATCATCCACCGTCACGACGGACGTATCTGGGCAGAAGGAACTGTCGGTAAAGGCGCGGCCTTCTATTTCACCCTCGGACCGAAAGGAAAGTATCATGGATAATCGCACCATACTCCTGGTGGAGGACAACCCCAAGGATGAGCTGCTCACCCTGCGGGCGCTGAACAAGTGCCACCTGGCCAACGAGATCGTCGTGGTCCGGGATGGGGCCGAGGCGCTGGATTACCTGTTTGCCGAAGGCGACCATGCCGGTCGCGAGGTGAGCGATCTCCCAACCCTGGTCCTGCTGGATCTCAAACTCCCCAAGATTGATGGGCTTGAAGTCCTGCGCCGGATACGGGCCGATGTCCGGACCCAGCTCCTGCCGGTGGTGATTCTCACCTCTTCGGACGAAGAAAGGGATATCATTGCCGGCTACGAACTGGGAGCCAACAGCTATGTGCGCAAGCCGGTGGAATTCTCCGATTTCGGCATCGCGGTGGCGGATCTGGGGCGCTACTGGCTCATCACCAATGAGCCGCCCCCGATAAAGAAAGGGAGGACGCCATGAAAGGCCCTCTCCGGGTACTGATCATCGATGATTCCGAGCGCGACGCCCTGCTCTTGGTCAGAGCCCTGCGCAAGGAAGGGATAGAGCCGTATTCGGAGCGGGTCGATACGGCGGAGGCCATGGAGAGGGCCATGACTGCCGGCAACTGGGATCTGGCGATTTCCGATTGCCACATGCCGGAGTTCACGGTCGAGGGGGCGTTGGCGATCTGGCAGAGGGAGGGACACGACCAGCCGTTCATCGTGGTATCGGGGGCCATCGGCGAGGAGGAAGCGGTCTCGCTCCTCAAGGCCGGAGCCCACGATTTTGTCAAGAAAGACAACTATGCCCGCCTGGTGCCTGCCATCGAGCGCGAACTACGGGACTCGGCAGACCGGCATGCCCGCAGGGAGGCCGAAGAGGCGTTGTCCAGGAGTGAGGTACGCCGTCTCCAGCTGCAGTCGGAACTGAACTGTGCGGCCGAGGTGCAAAGGATACTGCTTCCCCAGGAGACACTCACCCTGTCCGGATTTGAAATCGCCGCGACATGCATTCCTGCCCGGCAGGTAGGGGGTGACTTCTATGACTGGTACGAGACGATACCCGGGATCGTAAACCTGACCTTTGGCGACGTGATGGGCAAAGGGATGGCCGCGGCCATGCTCATGACCACGGTGCGGGCCACGCTGCGCGCGGTAACGCTGCGGGTTCAGCCATCCATAGCGGTGCAAATGGCCGAACAGTCCCTCCGTCACGACCTGAACCGTTCCGAGAGCTTTGTGACGCTGTTTCTGGGGCGGCTGAACGTCGAGGCTTCGCTGATGTCCTATGTGGACTGCGGCCATGGCCTTGCGTTCCTGCGGCGCCGTGACGGCAGATTTGAAGAACTGCCGCCACGCGGTCTGCCTCTGGGGGTCTCGTCCGAGGAGAATTACCAGGAGGGGGGCTGTGTCTTTGAAAAGGGTGACGCCCTTGTTCTTTACAGTGATGGAGTAGTTGACGGCCAAAAGGAGTCGGTCATCGACAACACTGTGCTGTCAGCCCGACTGGAAGGAGCTGCCACCGCCAGGGAGATGGTTGATCGGATAGTCGCGCTCGTCCCGCAGGATACGCCTCTGCCGGATGATCTGACGGTATTGGTAGTGCTCAAACAGTAACGCTGCCGATGACCATCAGTCGTCAGCAAAAAAATCAGGGCTGCATAAACCCCATGTTCAGGCAGAGCGCGGCATAGATACGGGCTGCAGTGGAGATTTCGTCACGGTGGACCTGCTCGTCGGGCGTATGGGCGGTTTCCAGAGAACCGGGGCCGAGAATGATCGGTTTGCAGCCTGCCGCAAAGAACAGGTTGCCGTCCGAATGGGAGCGGAAGGCATCCTGGTGCAGTTGCAGCCCCAGCCCCGGATAGATCCCCCGCAGGATTTCGGCGGCCCGGTTATCGGTGCCGAGGCTGTAGCCGGCAGAGGCGAAGTCAAAGGAGAGTTCCAGGTCCAGGCCCGGAATGAAGCGGTCGGCACCGGCTACGAGCCGGCGCATCGCCTCCTGGAGGGCGATTGGATCCTTATCCGGCGGGAGGTGCAGGTCGATCCAGGCTTCACACCGATCCGGGACTACGAAACCCGCCTGCGACGATCTCATCTCCCGGATGGAATAGACGATCTCCGATTGCGCCCGGTCGAACAGGGGATCTTTCCCCAGGAGCAGCAGGACCCGCAGCATCGACTCCACGGCGTTATGCCCCAGCTCGGGGAGGGAGGAATGGCTCCGCCGGCCGCGGGTGACAAACCCCGCCTCCAGGTAGCCGTAATGGGCGAAGCAGGCCGCCAGCCCGGTAGGCTCGCCGATGACGACCCATGGAGGCCGGCACTGTTCGAGGAAGGTGGCGCTGCCATCGCCGTTCTCCTCCTCCCCCACCGCCAGCAGCAGACCGACCGCGGGGCGTTCCGCCGGTTCCAGGGCGCCGGCCATGGCCAGCCAGGCCTCCAGCATGGCGGCACAGCCCCCCTTCATATCGGCGCTCCCCAACCCGTGGATGATCTCCCCATCCTCCCGGGCACCGAATGTCTCCAGGTCCCATGCCGGCACGGTATCAACGTGGCCAACCAGGTAGAGGAGAGGTTCACCCTCCCCCATTGTGACACGCAGGTTGTAGCGCTCCTCCTCCACCTCCTGGCGCTGCACAACGAATCCGGCCCGGCTGAGGAGTTCCTCCAGGTAGAGCTGGATGTCTTCTTCCTTGCCGGATGGAGAGTAGATCTCGAGGAGATCGAGAAACGTTCTGCGCAGCCGACCGGGGTCGATTGCCTGCCAGACTCTCTCCAGACGGTCGGTCATGATTTCTTTCCCGGTTTCTTCTTCGCCTTGCGGGCCAGGTTGAGGGACATGTAGACATGCTGCTGGGTATCGGCAAATCCCTGTTTCTGAAAGAAGCGGATGGCAGGCTCGTTGTCGGCGGAGGTATCGATGATGATCATCCGCACCCCCTGTTCCTTCATGCGGCGCTTGATCTCCTTGAACAGCCCGCTTCCCACTCCGCCCTGCTGAATGCCCGTGCGGACCCCCAGCCAGACAAGGTAGCCGTACTTCCAGGGCGAATTGTGCTTCTCCACCGTTGTCCCCAGGGCGAACCCGAGGATCTTTTCTCCTGCTTCCGCCACGAGACAGAGTTCGTTGTCCGAATTGAAGAGGGTGGTGATCTCGTATTCATCCCAGGTTCGGTAGAGGCTTTGGGAATACTCGGCAGTAAAGACCTCCTCGCCGATATGAAAGACCTCGGGGAAATCGTCGATGGTCATTTCCCGTATGCGGATCGTCTCGTCACCGACTAAAGCTGATTCTGTCATGCTGAGACCTCACGACACGTGCATTATTCGCCATCCTGATCTAATTATAGCAGGCAGGTTCAGGTTGTCGCGCCGGCAGGAACTACGATCTGAAGAACGCCTTTCCCTTCGTATCTGAAAACCGTCACTCGGCGTCCGCAACGGCCGGCAACGGCTCCTCCAGGCTGATCCGGCCGAGCTTGCCCGCCCGCAGTTCCCGCAGGAACGCCTCCGAAGCCCGGTTCAGGTCCACCTCCCCGCCGCCGGCCAGACACCCCAGGCGGCGACCAATAGCCACCAGCAGGTCGTGGGGGGAGCCGGGGAGCTCCTGCAACCCGTAGCGCCCCGTCACCAGCTCAGGGTACCTCCGCAGCAGGTATTCGCCGGCAAAGTAGCCGACGGACGTGCTGTCCATGGCATTGTCCCCGATGGCACCGCTGACGGCCAGCCGGTAGGCCCCCTCCTGGTCGCTCATCTCCGGCCAGAGCACCCCGGGCGTATCGTTCAGGACGATGCCGTTATGCAGGTCGATCAGCTGCGTGGTGGTGGTCACCGCCGGCCGGTCCCCGACCTTGGCCATGCTTTTCCCGGCCAGGGTGTTGATCAGGGTGGATTTGCCCACGTTGGGTATCCCCACCACCATGGCGCGGACCGGCATGCCGGGCTTGCCCCGCTTCGGCACCAGCCCCTGGCAGAGCTTGATCAACGGTTTCGTGTCGGCATGCTTCTTCGCCGACAGCGGGAGTGCCCGCACCCCCGACTGCAGTTCGAACTCCCGCACCCAGGCCTTGGTCACGGCCGGGTCGGCAAGGTCGTGCTTGTTCAGCACCTTGATCCAGGGCTTGGTCCGCCGCAGCGCCGCCAGCTTGTGATTGGAACTGGAATAGGGAAGCCGGGCATCCAGCACCTCGATCACCACGTCGATCCGCTTGATCAACTCCTCTATCTGCTCCAGGGCCTTGCCCATATGTCCGGGAAACCATCGTATCGTCATGAGTTGTCGTTCCTTACAGGTTATGGAAACCGGGTGGGTTACGGTGAATGGCACGCATATATACCATGACGCCGGAAGGATCTGCAATCCGATTAACCCTGATTCGGTAGCGGGACTCTCCGTGGAGGAGCTACTCGGCGCAGGTTCGTGATAAATCCGGGCGAAATCCCTTTTTAATACAAATGTCGTGTAGTATACATGACCCTGTTATCCGGTAAACGGAAGTCAGGCGGACACGCATGCACCCACTCACGGCGTGGAAAATTTCCAGGCGACTGCTCCCTGTTGCATTGCTGCTGATCTCCCTCTGCGGGGGCTGCAGAGAGAGCAGCGTGACGCCCCCCCTCGCCCGGCAGGGGGTGCTGGACCTGGGCGGCTACGATCCGGTGAAGGACGGGCCGGTACGACTTGACGGCGAGTGGGAATTCTACTGGGACCGGCTGCTGTCGCCGGAGGATTTCCACGGGCCACGTCTCCCTGCGGTCAGCGGCTTTCTTGCACTCCCCACGGCCTGGAACGGCGTCCGCCTCGACGGGAAAAAGCCGGGGGGAACCGGATTCGCCACCTTCCGCCTGCGGATACTCCCCGGACCGGTAAAACAAGAGCTGGCACTGCACTTCGTCGATCTGAATTCCGCCTACCGGCTCTGGGCAAACGGCGCCCTGCTTGCCGAAGGAGGGGTGGTCGGCAGGAGCGCTGCAGAGGAAATCACCAACCAGTCCATCCGGCTGCCCAGGCTCTCCTTCGGGGAACAGCCGGTCGAACTGCTGCTGCAGGTGTCCAACCATCACTATCGGGAAGGGGGGGTCGTCTCTTCCATTGAACTCGGGCCGCCAGGCACGCTGGAAGCGGTACAGCTGCGGCAGTGGGGCCTCGTCCTGTTCTGTATCGGCAGCCTGACGGTGATGGGTATCTACCATCTCGCCCTGTTCTGCTTCCGGAGAAAGAACCGTGCGCCGCTCTATTTCGGCATCTACGCCCTGTTGTGGACGGGATACGCCCTGACCTCCAGTTCAAACGGTTGGGTTGTGCGTCTCTTCTGTGGAACCATCCCCGTCTGGTTACTCAATCGGCTCGACCTGCTCTGCGTCGTGATCTCCGTCCCGGTGGGGTACAGCTTCTTCCGCACCCTGTATCCCGAGGAGTTCTCCCGCCGAGTTCAGCACCTGGCATGGGTTATGGCCTCGGCCTTTGCCGTTTTGGGGGTTGCGGCCTCAACCATGTCATTCTCCTCTGCCATTCCCGCATATTATCTCTTTTCCATCCTGTTGATTCTGTACTGCCTGGCCATGCTGTTCACGGCCGTGCGGAGGGGACGGGAAGGCGCAACCTTTATCTTCCTCGGCTTCGTCGTCCTGGGATGTTCCGGCATCAACGACATGCTCTGTGACCTGCAGCTGATCCGTTCGGTGTATCTGATCCACGCAGGCATGTTCGTCTTCATTCTGTTTCAGGCCGTTGCCCTGTCGCTGCGCTTTTCCCTGGCCTTTTCCGCGGTGGAAAAACTGTCCGGCGAACTGGCGGACAAGAACCTGGCCCTGGAAGCGGAAATGGCCGAAAGAAACCGCCTGGAACGGGAGATCGTCAATGTCAGCGAGGATGAACGCCGCCGCATCAGTCACGACCTGCACGACGGGCTCTGCCAGCAGTTGGTCGGCGCCAGGCTGCATTTTTCAGTGCTGGAACGGAACCTGGCCGGCTCGGAGCAGCAGCGACCGGAAATGGCGGAGGTTTCGTCGCTGCTGGATGAGACGGTCAACAATGCCTATAACCTTTCGCGCGGGCTCTGGCCCGTGGAACACGACCCCAAAGGGGGCAGCAGCCCCTCCCTGGAAGAGCTTACCCGACGTCTGGCCGGGTCAAGCGGCATTGCCATCGAATTCAGCCAGGAGCGCGGCTGCGTATCGTGCTCGAACAACTGCATGACCCATCTGTACCGCATAGCCCAGGAAGCGATCGCCAATGCGGTGAAACATAGCCGGGCAAACCGCATCGTTGTCGCCCTGGAATGCCCGGACCGTACGGATGTCACCCTGACGGTGCGGGACAATGGTATCGGCAGAATGGCCGGGGCCACCGCCGTTGGTGGTCTGGGGATGGGGATCATGCGCCATCGGGCCAGGATTATCGACGGGACGCTGAACGTTGCCGATGCTGAAGGCGGGGGAACGCTCGTTACCTGCATCGCCCCCTGTGAAGCGGAGCGGACGGAGGTTGAGCCATGACGAAGGCATCCGGAAGCGTGGCGCGCATATTCCTGATCGACGACCATCCTGCGGTGCGGCAGGGGTTGAAGCTGTTGCTTTCCCAGGAGTCGCACATCGTCTGCGGCGAAGCCGGGAGCCGGGTTGAGACCTTCGACAGGATCGGCCCGTCAGGTGCCGACATGGCGCTCCTCGATCTCTCCCTTGGCGAGGAGAGCGGACTCGACCTCATTGCCGGACTCCGCGCACTCGGCATTGCCGTGCTGGTCTACTCCATGCACGAGGATGCCGGCACCATTGAGAAGGCTTTCAGCGCCGGAGCCAATGGGTACGTGACCAAGCGGGAGACGTCGGATGTCCTGCTTGCAGCGATAGCGGACCTGCGGGCGGGAGGTCGTCACGTCAGTCCGCGCGCGGCCCAGAGCCTGGCGGACAGGGCGCTTTCCCCGACGAAAACAGACGGGACGACAGCTCTCAGCGACCGCGAGCAGCAGGTGCTGGCCATGCTCGGCCGGGGCGAGTCGACTGCCGACATTGCCGCCGCCTTTGTAATCAGCGTCCGCACCGTTGAGACATACTATGCCAGAATCATCGACAAGCTGAACCTGGACGGCATGAAGGAGCTCAGACGCCATGCCATCCGCTCCGGCCAGCCGTAGGTTCACGGTGCTGCAGCCGCAGATTGGGCATCGATTCCGATCCACCCTTGTCCGTAAAATCCCCCACGCAAAATCAGTGATTCTCTCTACAGACTTACGAACGGATCTAATGTAAACAGGATGTTTCCGCGGATGTACATATGGATTGAGGCCGACCGTATCGGATGACGAGCGGCGTTGTGGCCGTTTGAATGGGAGAGGACCATGTTGCTGCCTATCGACCCAGCCTGGAAATGCTGCGAAACCTGCGATCACTGGGGGGGGAACAGGAATCTGGCTCCCACCGGCTTCGTGGCGTACGCGGTCACTCAGAACAGGAGCGAGCTATGCCGCATCAGGAACAGGGCCAAGGCAAAGGAGGCATCGACCTGCGCCACCTACGAGAAGTGGCATAAATTGACCCAGTGCGACACGGCAGGAAAGGTCGCCTAAAAGGGTCCCTTCCCCAGAAGTGCCTTGTCTGCCCGGCTCATGGCCTTGATCCGGGTCTCTCTCCGGGCAGCGGAAGAGCGGCTGTGGCCATCTTCGAGATAGACCACCCGTAACGGCTGCCGTGCCCGGAAATACTTGGCGCCCCTCCCGGCTGCATGCTGGCTGAACCGTCTGTCGATGTCGGTCGTGATCCCCGTATACAGGGAGTTGTCCGAACAGAGGATGATGTACACCTGCCAGTTTGACGTCATCTGCTTCTACCCATTGATGTGCGGCTCAGTACGGACGTAGCTGGGCACCGGCACCGATGTGCCAGTGGAGGTGCTTGGCAGTCTGGTACTCCCCCAGGTTGGTGTAGACGCGGCACCCGCCGTGGCGGGCCATGAGGTCGGCGGCGATCTGCCGGGCAACGCGCATCAGTTCCAGCAGCAGTTCGTTGTCCGTCTCGTCCAGGGCAAGGAGCGACTCCACGTGCCGCTTGGGGAGGAGCACCACGTGCTGCTCCCAGATCGGGTTGGTGTGCTGGAAGGCGAAGACCCGGTCGTTATCGAAGCAGACCGGCACGCTGAGCCGGCCGCTGAGAATCTGGCCGCAGTAGAAATCGCAACGGGAACTGGGCATCTGGAGACCTCCTGAAGGGGTTGAATAAAAAAGGTAGCCGCCGTCATCGCTGGACGATGTTGCAGCTGTTAGTGGTCGCGTCGAACACCACCCTGGCCTTCTTTTCCTGCAACTGCCTGAGCACCTGCTTGATCTTCTCGTCAAGGGTATAGCTTGTCTCGCCCACTTCCTCCCACTCCCGGGTGACAAACTCGCTGATTATATTGCGCAGCGTGTCCGGCTGCAGCCGGTCCAGCGGTATTTCCATCCCCTCTTCCCGGTGATCGCTCTCCCCCTGCTGCGGCATGTCCTGGTTCGCTCCTATTCCGGCTCGGCCAACAGCAACCGGTTCTTCGGCGTGATATCCCCCGGAATCTGCTGGGTGAACACCCGGTACCCCCGGGAGCGCAGCCGGGAGACGCGCACGGCATCCATGGCCAGGGGACCGTCCAGCCACCCCTCAAGACCGCCGAGATCGGCTCCCCTGAGGTCGTGACAACAGGGCAACACCGCAACCCTGGCCCGGGCGTCGACCGCCCGAGCGAGAATCAGGTCGGTCAGCCCCCCGCAGGCATGGGCCGAGACGACCAGATCATCGTGATGCAGTGGCACGTCCCCAAGGTCCGACTCGACCAGCCGGAACCGGTCCTGCAGGCGCGGCCAGTCATGGCAGAGGGAGGCGGCCAGGGTTGCGGCGCTCTTCGGGATCTGACGATCAACGGCCAGGGCCATTGGGGAGCTGTCGTCGAGCAGCAGCAGGATCTGCGCCAGCAGCCCGTGACCGCAGGCCAGATCGACGACCCGCCCGCCCCGGAAGCGGCGCCGCACCCGGCGGGCGACTTCCCACGCCTCGTAAAGCTCCTTGCGCGGCAGACAACCGGCACGGCAGACCGCCCGGGCAATGGCGTCGAACAGGGTGTCGCCGCCAAAATGCGGGAGAAGTCGTTCGGTAAGCCGATTGCGCGATGCGCGGTCCAATGCCTCGCTCATTCCTTATGGTCCTCCGGCTTGCATCTTCTGCCAGAGATACAGCTCCTCCACCTTCAATCTGGCCCATGGCGTCCGGCGCAGGAATTTCAGACTGGAGCTGAGGTTCGGGTTGTTGGTAAAGCAGCGGATATCAACGGCCCGGCCCATGGCTTCCCAGCCAACCGCTTCGACCAGCTCCTGCAGTATCATTGCCAGAGTGATTCCGTGCAGCGGGTCAGCAGGACCCGGTTTGGACTGCGTCACAAGCGTATTCCCTTTCCCTGATCGAACATATGGTCACCGCTCAAGCCCCGCACCGTCAGCCAATCCGCCGCGCCTTGAAGAACCGCCCCTTGACCTTGTTGCCGCGCAGGCAGGCCAGGGCCTGATCGGCGCTGGCCCGGACAATCGCGACATAGGTGTGGAAGTCGAAGACGTCGATCTTGCCTACCTCGCTCCCCGCAAGCCCCCCCTCGCCGGTCAGTGCGCCGAGGATATCACCGGGGCGCAGCTTGTTCTTGCGCCCGCCATCGATGCAGAGCATCACCATGGGCGGCGTCAGTGCCCGCCCAGACGCCATCGGCAGCGCCGACAACTCCGTGCGGGGGATGGAATCGCCCAGGGCGGCTTCGATCGCCGCCACCCGCCGCCGGTCATAGGCAGTCACCAGGCTCAAGGCCAGCCCCTGCCCGCCGGCGCGCCCGGTTCGGCCGATGCGGTGGATATGGACCTCCGGGTCGCGGGAGAGCTCGAAGTTGATCACCGCTGCCAGCTCCTTGATGTCGAGCCCGCGCGCGGCCACATCGGTAGCCACCAGCACCGACGTGCACTTGCCGGCAAAGCGCACCAGCACCTGATCGCGCTCCCGCTGCTCCAGGTCGCCATGGATGGCCAGTGCGGCGAAACCCCGCTCGACCAGGGCATCGGCCAGTTCCTGGCACTCCACCTTGGTATTGCAGAAGACCAGGGTCGATTCCGGACGATAGTGGCCGAGTATCCGGACCACGGCCTCGGTCCGCTCCTCCGGCGTAACCTCGTAGAACAGCTGCTCGATGGCCCCCTTGTCATGCAGCTCATCGACGCTGACCTCCACCGGCTCGTGCTGGAGCGTCTCGCTCAGGGCGGCAATCTCCTCCGGATAGGTGGCGGAAAAGAGCAGCGTCTGCCTCCTGGCCGGAGTGGCGGCGATGAGCGCGCTGATGTCGTCCTGAAACCCCATGTCCAGCATCCGGTCGGCTTCGTCCAGTACCAGCGTCTGCAGCCCGGACAGGTCGAGGCTCCCCCGCCGCAGGTGATCGAGCAGGCGGCCGGGGGTCCCAACCACCACATGGGCGCCATGTTCCAGCGAACCGAGCTGGGGACCGAAGGGAACGCCGCCGCAGAGGGTCAGGATCTTGATGTTGTCGGTAAAGCGGGCCAGGCGCCGCAACTCCTTGCCGACCTGGTCGGCCAGTTCGCGGGTCGGACAGAGCACCAGCGCCTGCACGGCCGGACTGGTCACCACCAGGCGGGTCAAAAGGCCGATGCCGAAGGCAGCGGTCTTGCCGCTGCCGGTCTTGGCCCTGGCGATCACGTCCTTGCCCGCGAGAATCAGCGGCAGGCTGTGGGCCTGGATCGGCGTCATCCCGGCATAGCCGAGGGAGGCCAGGTTCCTGAGCATGGGGGGCTTCAGGTGAAGCGCAGAAAATGTGGTAGTCGTCATGGGTTTCGTGCTCATCTTTTACTGATTCAGTTCGTGCTTTTCGTGCGTTTCGTGGACGACTGTTTTTCCCGGGTTGAACCGAATTGCCGGTTGCCGAGCCCTGACATTTCCGCTACCATGCCGGGGCGTTTTTTCATTCACACATAAAAGGAGTACGTATGCCTACCGCAACCGCCCGCCACATCCTCGTGGACACCGAAGCCGAATGCCTGCAGCTCAAGGCCGAAATCGAAGCCGGCGCCGATTTTGCCGACGTCGCCAAAAGGAACTCCTCCTGCCCGTCACGCATGCGGGGGGGCGATCTCGGCGCCTTTGTCCCGGGGCAGATGGTCAAGGAGTTCGATGAGGTCGTCTTCTCCGGCGAGATCAACAAGGTACTCGGTCCGGTCAGGACCCAGTTCGGCTATCATCTGATCGAGATCACCAAGCGGTGGTAACGGCAGGCGAAAGGCCACAGAAGATGACCGAACTCGACAGTGCGCTGGCGACCCTGCGTCAGGACATGAACGACGCCAAGGCCCAGTCGCAGTATTACGACATCTTTCTCAACGCAACCTTCTACGTCCCGACCCTGAATCAAGAGGCCCTCGACGGGGCAGTCGAGACGCCGGAGGGGCAGGTGCTGCCGCTGGTCATGGAGTCGGAGGGAAACGACTACCTGATGCTCTTCGACACGAAAGAGCGCCTGCAAGCCTGGACCCAGGCCGAGGGCAGATGGGTGGAAGTGCCGGGGCACGTGCTGGCCGCCACCTCCCTGCCGCCGCTGCATTGGGCGCTGAATGTCGGCACCGGGCATTCCAAGCAGTTCATCCCCGATGAGATCGCCTGGCTCCGGGCAGCGGTCGAACGCTGCAACGCCGAGGCGGCCGAGCAGGAAGAGTAGCATACCCGGTTGATGCGGAAACAGGGGGTACGTCCCACACCGGGACGCGCCCCTCATTTTTTCAGCAGAAGCACGCCGAGGATGATCGACACGACCAGGGAGAGCGCCGAGAGCGTCATGAATATGTTCAGGCGCGCCTGCAGCGTTTTGCCGATCTCTTCCAGGAGCTCGATATTCCTGTTCTGCTCTTCGATGATCTCTTCCTGTCTGATGAGTGCGCTTTCCAGTTCCCGTATCCGCCCGTTCAGCTGCTCGGCGGTCACCGACGCTTCCCTTTCCCCGTCAGGAGATGCCAGCAGTTGCCCCTTCAGTTTCCTGATCAGCTCCGGCCCGTACCTCATGGCGATATCCGCCACCTGCTCCCAGGAAATCTGCTTCATGGCCGCTGCCAGGATTGCTGCAATACCCATAACCCTCTCTTGTCCATACTGACTGTTATTCTGGCCAACCAGCTTTGACCACCCTTACTGCAGCCGCTTTTTCACGTCCTTCAGCTGAGGTTTGCCGAGCAGCTTCACAACCCGGGGATCTTTGGCCAGGCTGCTGAGGTCGCCGGCCTGGATTGTCGCCACCACCGCCGGATCGCTCAGGAGTGCCTGCAGGTCCGGATCGTTCTGCAGCGACAGGATGATCGCCATGATCTCCGGATCGCCCAGTATTCGTTCCTGCAGTACCTGCACCTGGGCGGGATCCACGGTCTGCCCGGCGCCATCGCTCCCTGCAAAGGCCCCGGTGGCTGCGACAATGAACAGTCCGCAGCCGATAATCGTTGCGGCAACACGTTTACCTTTCATGGCATGCCTCCTCGTGCACTCCTCGATCTGACGACCGGATTACGACCTGCTCCCCCGGCGACCGGTCTTGGGGGCGGGCCGCTCGGCCACCACCTTTTTCCGCCGGGGAGGAGTGGGCTTTGCCGGAGCCTGCACCGACTTTTCCCGTTGTTTCCGTGCCTTGGCCTGTACTTTGACCAGCTTGCTTTCCTGCGCCTTGGCACTCCGCTTGACCGCATACTGCGGAAACTCCGCCAGGGTCTGGCGCGGGATGGCATAGTTGAGCAGCTTCTCGATCGCGACCAGGAGCGGCTGTTCTTCCCGGCAGACCAGCGAGAGGGCTACCCCGTCCTCGCCGGCCCGGCCGGTGCGACCGATCCGATGCACATAGTCTTCGGGCACCTGGGGCAGATCGTAATTCACCACATGGGGCAGGCGCTCGATGTCGAGCCCGCGCGCCGCCACATCGGTCGCCACCAGCACGCGAAATTCTCCCCGCTTGAACTCGGCCAGGGTGCGGGTCCGGATCGACTGGCTCTTGTTGCTGTGGATGGCGGCAGCCTTGATGCCGTCGTAGAGCAGTTCCTCGGTCAGCTTGTCCGCGCCGTAGCGGGTGCGGGCAAAGACCAGCACCTGCTGCCAGCTCCCGGTGCGGATCAGGTGCGAGAGCATTTCCCGTTTGCGGCTCCGCTCCACCTGGTAGATCGCCTGGGTCACCGCGTCGGCGGCAATGTTGCTGCGCGCCACCTCGATCCGCCGCGGCTTGTCGAGCAGTTCGTCGGCGAGCTGCTTGATTTCTTTCGAATAGGTTGCCGAAAAGAGCAGGGTCTGGCGCTTGGCCGGCAGATGCTCCGTCACCCTGAGGATGTCGTCGATGAACCCCAGATCGAGCATCCGGTCGGCCTCGTCCAGCACCAGGAACCTGATCCGGGAGAGGTCCACACTGCCCCGTTCCGCGTGATCCAGCAGCCGTCCCGGGGTCGCCACCACGATATCGACCCCGCGGTGCAGCCGCTCGATCTGGGCCTGGATGGTCACCCCGCCGTAGATCATCGTGGAGCGGAGCGACAGGCGACGGGCATACAGGTTCATCTGTTCGCTCACCTGGGCCGCCAGCTCGCGGGTCGGCACCAGCACCAGGGCGCGCGGCTTTCGCCGTTTTTCCGGGGGGATATTTTCGCCCAGCCGCTGCACGATCGGCAGGGCAAAGGCCGCAGTCTTGCCGGTGCCGGTCTGGGCTCCGGCAAGCAGGTCGCACCCCTCGAATATCACCGGGATCGCCCCGGACTGGATGGGGGTCGGCGCGGTATAGCCCTGGGCGGCAATCGCGCTCAACAGCTCAGGCCGCAGGCCAAGAGAGTCAAAGGACATCGGTCGAACTCCTTGTGTACGGATCAGCGATGGCGGATGCACCGCAGTGTAACGTGAAAAATAAAAACCACAGGGGTTGTCCCTGTGGCTCAGTTCCACTCAGTGTATAGCACGCCGGCCCGTGCGGCGGCAATCGCTTTCTTTTCGTAGCCCGCCGGCCGCCGTACGGCCTATAATAAAGAAAAGGGCAGTTGTCTTCTCCAGACCGATGGGAGGAGGTACGATCATGGTACGAAACGTCATGATGCTTTCCATACTGCTGGTTACCCTGGCCACCCTTCCCGGCTGCATCATCCATGATCCGGGTTATTACCCCTACGAGAGGGTTTATTACTACGATCGATACCCCTATTACTACGGACCGTATATTTACGCCCCCTTCTGGTTTGGCGGACACTTCCACGGCGACTTCGATCGGGGACGTGACGGTCACGGGAACCGGGGGTTCGGCGGACGCGGTGGCGGTGGCGGTGGCGGGCGCCGGTGACATGTCCGGCTGTCCTAGAGGATCTCCGAAAGCAGCTTTCCGCCGACGCCTATGTTGTCGCGCTCCATCTCGTTGATGAGGACGATGAATTTCTCGGCCGGAATCTGCGTCACCTCGCTTGCCTTTGCCGTCAGTTCCCTGACGAGCGCGGCCTTCTTTTCCTTGTCCAGGATGCCAATATCAATCGTTATCACCGGCATGAACGTGCTCCTTTCGTTTACCTGCGCAAATCCTGTGTACAACTACACTGTCATTGATTGTCTCAGGCTGCCGGCACCTCCAGCTTCCCGACCAGACGGGTAACAAAGTCGGGGATGCCGGTTGTAAAGGTCAGCCGTTTGCCGCTAGTTGGGTGGGTGAAGGTGATCGAACGGGCGTGCAGTGCCAGGGTGCCGGAGCCATCGTTCCCGTTGCCGTACTTTCGGTCCCCGACCACGGGGTGTCCCTTTTCCGACAGATGCACCCGGATCTGGTGCTTGCGGCCGGTGAGCAGGTGGATCTCCAGCAGGCTGAACCCTCTCCCCTCTTTCAGGACCGTGTACTCCGTACGGGACAACTTCCCCAGTGCCGGATCAGGGGTGGAATATACCGTGAAGGCGCTGTTCTCGGCCAGGTAGCTGCTGATCGTCCCCTCTTTCGGCACGAGCGAACCATGTACGACCGTGAGATAACGCTTGTCCGTCTCCTGCCAGTGCCCCTGCAGAAAGATCTTGGCAGCTTCGCTCCTGGCAAGGATCAGGATGCCGGAGGTATCGCGATCCAGGCGATGAACGATGTAGACACGGTTCCGGGAACGGGGATCCCCCTTGCGGACATAGTCGTTGAGGATGGCATGGACCGTTCTCGACTTGTCCCGGTCCGTCCCCATGGTCAGGAGACCGCACGGTTTTTCCACCACGATGATGTCCCGGTCCTCGTGGATGATCGTCACCCCTTTGGGCTGATGTCGCGCAGGGGAACGTCTGGTTGCGGTCATGGCGGTCATCTTTCGGATTCTGGCGGGAGTCGCCCGCAACGGCGGTGCAACACCAGGTGGGAGATCACTCCGTATCGGCGTCCGCACCTGACATTATGGGTGGCCCCAATCTACCTAAAACGGGAACGCCGGTCAATTCATTCCAAATCCGGCAGTTGTAGTTATCCGTAGAGAGCGATCTGGCGCTGTTTCGTGATGGCTCTAGGCGAAACGGAGCAAAAGCAGTCGATCCTGTCTGAACCCGGAGGGTGAGTTGATCGACTGCGCGAAATGAGCCGTAGAGCCATAGAAACAGCGCCTCTGAGCGAACGAAGGATGGCTTCAACTGCCGAATCCAGGTTCATCTATTACATTCGGATAGATGCAAGACCCCCTCACAGGATGAAATCGGTGGACAGGAAGTTGGAGCGCCGTTCGCGCACGATGGCGCTGATCAGCGACTTGTTGCTCTCCTGGTCCTTGGCCGCCACCAGGGTGCGGATGGAAAAGGCGCGCAGGGCATCGGAGACGGACAGGGTACCCACCGCCGAATCCTTGCGGCCGGTAAAGGGAAAGACATCGGGGCCGCGCTGGCACTGGCTGTTGATGTTGACCCGGCAGACCTGATTGACCAACGGATCGATCAATGCCGCCAGCGATGTGGTGTCCCGGCCGAAGAGGCTGACCTGCTGGCCGTAGCACGAATCCACCATGTAGCGGATCGGGGTTTCGATATCCCGGAACGGGAGCACCGGCACAATCGGTCCGAACTGCTCTTCATGGTACAGGCGCATCTGCTCGGTGACCGGATAGACCACGGCAGGATAGAAGAAGCTCGCAGTGACCGTCCCGCCCCCCTCGTTGACAACGGCTGCCCCGTGCGCGACGGCGTCGTCAAGCAGTCCGGTCAGATAGTCCGTCTTGTCCGGTTCCGGCAGCGGGGTGATGAACACGCCATCGTCCCATGGCATGCCGCACGTGAGCCCGGCAATGCTGCAGGCAAAGCGGCGCAGGAACTCTTCGGCCACGGTTTCGTGGACAAAGATCATCTTGAGGGCGGTGCAGCGCTGGCCGTTGAACGACAGGCTGCCGGCGAGGCATTCGGCCACCGCAAGATCGAGGTCGGCGTCGGGCAGGATGATGGCCGGGTTCTTGGCTTCCAGACCAAGGGTGACCCGCAGCCGGTGCGGCCTGGGATGGGCCTTCTGCAGGATATCGGCAGCCTTGCTGGTGCCGATGAAGGCAAGCAGGTCGATCTTGCCGGACGCCATGAGCGGGGGGGTGATGGCGCGGCCGGCACCGTAGAGCGTGTTCACGACGCCGGGCGGGAACGCCTCGCAAAAGGCCTTCAGAAGAGGCTGGAACAGGAGCACCCCGTGACGCGGGGGTTTGACCACCGCGGTATTCCCCATGATCAGCGCCGGTATCAGGGTGGTGAAGGTCTCGTTGAGCGGGTAGTTGTACGGCCCCATGCTCAGGGCCACTCCCAGCGGTGCGCGGCGGATCTGGCCGATGATCCCCTGTTCGATGACAAAGCGCGACGACACCCGGTCAAGTTCCTTCAGGGCATCGATGGTATCGGTGATGTAATCCAGGGTCCGGTCGAACTCCTTGCGGGAGTCGGCCAGGCTCTTGCCTATTTCCCACATCAGGAGCCTGACCACCTCCTCGCGCTGTTCCTTCATGATCCAGGCAAATGTCTGGACATGGTCGATCCGCTGCCGCACCGGCATGGTGGGCCAACGGCCGCGGCCGTGGTCATAGGCCCGCAAAGCGGCATCCAGTGCGGCAAGCGCCTCGCTCTCGCCCATCAGGGGAAAGCTGCCGACTCTCACCCGCTCCGGCCCGGAGGGCATGGCGAGGCAGACCGGCGACAGCACCTCCTGCGTCGGCCCGGTCCAGTGGCACAGGCGACCATCCAGCAGGTATGCGGTCTGATCGATCGGTCCCGGGAGGCGGAATGCGGCCGGAATCTCCTCTGCTGCCGGGAATATCCTTGCCAGCGATGCGGTCATTGACACGGCGGTTCTCCTCTTCGAAACAGGGCAGGTACACGACAACCGGTGGGCGAAGGGGGACAGGAGCGACCATGATTTCTGCGCCTGCAACGCGCCCGGGTCACGTGGGCATTGGTAAAATTTAACAGGTATTGAGCTCCAGTCAACAAAAGCGACGCCAGTCGACTTGACTACGCCCAGATAAAAGCTAAAATATACCAATTAGTCTACCAATCACTTACAGACGCGTCACCACCGGAGCACGCATTGCCAGCCTGCCCATATCGTACGATCCAGCAAGCAGCCTCCACGGCCGTTGATCCATAACGACATACCGAGGTAACCCTGCGATACATCATACACCTGCATATCATTTCACTGCTCCTGCTCGCCGGCTTTGCCCCGGCAGCGGGTCACGCCGCCGTTGCCCCGCGCATCGCAGCCGGCTGGAACCACAGTGCGGCGCTGAAAAACGACGGAACCGTCGTTGCATGGGGTCATAACGTCTATGGCCAGCTCGGAGACGGCACCACCATTGATCGGCTCTCCCCGGGCATCGTGTCGGGGCTGACCGGGATCACGGACATCGCTGTGGGGAGTGACCGGAGTGTGGCCCTGAAAAGCGACGGCAGTGTCGTTGCCTGGGGTAACAACGGCTACGGCCAGCTCGGGGACGGCACCACCACCGACCGGCTCTCTCCGGTGGCGGTGCCGGGGTTGACCGGGGTAACAGCCATCGCGGCCGGCGATTATCACACCCTGGCCCTCAAAAGCGACGGCAGTGTCGTTGCGTGGGGCGACAACTCCTCGGGACAGCTCGGGGACGGCACCACCACCCAGCAGCTTTCTCCCGTTGCGGTGCCGGGGCTGACCGGGGTGACGGCCATCGCGGCCGGCCATAACCACACCCTGGCCCTGAAAAGCGACGGCAGTGTCGTTGCGTGGGGAGACAACTCCTGGGGCCAGCTCGGGGACGGCACCACCATTGACCGGCTCTCCCCGACGGCGGTACCGGGGCTGACCGGGATCACGGCCATCGCGGCCGGCGACTACCACACCGTAGCCCTGAAAAACGACGGCAGTGTCGTTACGTGGGGCGACAACTCCTCGGGCCAGCTCGGGGACGGCACCACCACCTACAGCCCCTCCCCGGCTGCGGTACCGGGGCTGACCGTCACGGCCATCGCGGCCGGCTATTCTCACACCGTGGCACTGAAAAACGACGGCACCATCGTTGCCTGGGGGAATAACGGCTACGGCCAGTTGGGGGACGGCACCACGTCCAACAGCCCCTCCCCCGCCGCTGTTCCGGGGGTGACCGGAATAATGGCGGTCGCCGCGGGCTATTCACACACCATGGCCCTCAAGAGCGACGGCACCATCGTTGCCTGGGGTAACAACGGCTACGGCCAGCTGGGAGACGGCACCACCTCCTCCAAACCATCCCCTGCAGACGTACCCGGGCTGTCCGGGGTGACGGCCATCGCTGTAGGCTATTACCACACCGTTGCCCTGAAAAACGACGGCACCGTGGCCGCCTGGGGGAATAACGTGAACGGTCAACTGGGAGACGGCACCATCACGGACAGATTCTCGCCGGCCATGGTACCGGGAGAGGCCGGGGTGACGGCCATCGCTGCCGGCGCTCTTCACAACGTGGCGTTGAAAAGCGACGGCACCCTTGTCACCTGGGGGCGCAACAATCATGGCCAGCTGGGGGACGGCACCACCACCCTGAGGCTCTCTCCCGTTGCGGTACCGGGAGTTACCGGTGTGACGGCCATCGCTGCCGGCGACTACCATACCGTGGCGGTGAAAAACGACGGCACCGTCGTCGCCTGGGGACTGAACATTTACGGGCAGCTGGGGGACGGCACCACCACCGACCGGTCCATTCCCACCCCGGTGCCGGGGCTGACCGGGGTGACGGCCGTCGCCACCGGCGACTATCATACCGTGGCCCTGAAGAACGACGGTACCGTCGTCGTCTGGGGTCACAATGTCTATGGCCAGCTGGGAGTCGGCACCACCGACAGCGAAATCACCCCGACACCGGTGCCGGGGCTGACCGGGGTAACGGCCGTTGCTACGGGTGGTTACCACACGGCAGCACTGAAAAACGACGGCACAATGCTTGCCTGGGGGAATAACGACTATGGCCAGTTGGGGGACGGCACCACTACCCAGAGACTCTCCCCCGTTGCAGTACCGGGGCTCACCGGCGTGACGGCCATCGCCGCGGGCGGCTACCAGACCGTGGCCCTGAAAACCGACGGCACCATGGTTGCCTGGGGAGATAACTCGTGGGGCCAGTTGGGGGACGGTACCACCACCGACAGGTCCTATCCTGTTGCGGTGCCGGGGCTGACCGGCGTCACGGCCATTGCCGCGGGCTATGGCCACACCGCGGCGCTGAAAGACGACGGCACCGTGAAGTCCTGGGGGTACAACCTCTACGGACAGTTGGGGAGCCCTGAAGGGTCGATGCTCCCCCATGCGTCGCCCATCAACCTCGACGTGCTGGCGCCGGAGGTCACTCCGGACCAGGGGACCGGAACCTATATCGGCAGCGTCACGGTAACGCTCACCTGCAGCGACCATTTCTCCGGCTGCAACGGCATGTATTACACCGAGGACGGCACTGCGCCGACCGTCGCCTCCACACCCTACTCCGCACCGTTGCCCATATCGTCCAGCCGTGTCCTCAAGTTCATGGCGCAGGACCGGGCCGGCAACCTGAGCGGGGTGCAGAGCGCCGCATACACCATCCTCCCTTCAACCTACCTGCTCGGCCTCTCAGTCACCGGCAGCGGCACCATACACTCTGATACATCGCCGGCAACGCCCGACATGAACTGTTCCGGATCGTGCATCCAGGAGTACGGCACCGGCACCATGGTAACGCTCACGGCCCACCCTGCCGGGGCACAGATGTTCGGCGGCTGGTCCGGTGACTGCAGCGGCAAAGGCCTCAGCTGCAGTGTGACCATGGATGCGGCGAGAACGGTAACCGCCAGCTTCGTGACGATACCGACGGCGATTGCCGCAGGAGGGTACCACACGGTGGCCCTGAAGAACGACGGCACCGTGGCTGCCTGGGGGGACAATTCATTGGGCCAACTGGGGGACGGCTCCACCGCCGGCAGGACCTCGCCCACCGTTGTGCCGGGGTTGACCGATATCACGGCCATCGCTGCGGGCTACCGCCACACCGTGGCGCTGAAAAACGACGGCACGGTGGTTGCCTGGGGGGACAATGCCTACGGCCAGTTGGGGGACGGCTCCACCACCGGCAGGACCTCGCCCACCGCCGTGCCGGGACTGACCGGAGTGATCGCCGTCGCTGCGGGCTATCGTCATACCGTGGCGCTGAAGGGGGACGGCAGCATTGTCGCCTGGGGAAACAATGTCTACGGACAGCTGGGGGATGGCACCACGGTCCAGAAACCAGTGCCCACCGCGGTTCCGGGGCTGACCGGGGTGACGGCCGTCACTGCCGGCACGTTCCACACCGTGGCAGTGAAAGGTGATGGCACCGTGGTTGCCTGGGGGAACAACTTCTACGGGCAAGTGGGGGACGGCTCCACCAGCAACAGGGTCGTTCCGACCCCGGTAGCGGGGCTCAGCGGGGTGACAGCCGTTGCTGCGGGCGCGTACCATTCCGTGGCACGAAAAAACGACGGCACCGCCGTCGCCTGGGGAGGAAACGCCAACGGCCAGTTGGGGGACGGCTCAACCACCCAGAGACTCTATCCCACCGCAGCAGCGGGACTGACCGGTGTGGCGGCCGTCGCCGCCGGCACCTACCACACCGCGGCACGGCAAAGCGACGGCACCGTCGTCGCCTGGGGAGGAAACGCCAACGGCCAGCTGGGGGACGGATCAACCACCCAGAGACTCTATCCCACCGCGTTAACCGGGCTCACCGGCGTAGCGGCCGTCGCCGCCGGCGCGGTCCATACCGTCGCCCTGAAGAACGACGGGACCGTGGTCTCCTGGGGGGACAACAGCTCCGGCCAGTTGGGGGACGGCACGGTCTCAACAACCCCGCATCCGGACCCCGCCCCTGTCCCCGGGATAAACCTCGACACCGGCGCCTGCCTCGCCAAGGTCGGCACTGTCTGCTACGGCACCCTGGGGGCGGCATACCGGGCGGTGCCGTCGGGCACGTCCGCCACCATTCTCGCCCGGATCGGCACCCATGCGGAGAGCATCGTTTTTGACCGAGACGTGGCCGTGACCCTGCAGGGGGGGTATGACAGCAGCTTTACCAGCGTCACCGGCAGCTCCGCGCTGCAGCTGTCGGAGATGAACCTTCTCAGCGGCTCGCTGACAGTGGGAAACTCATTTGCAGTAAACCTGACGCCGCTCTAGGCATACCCTGTCTCCCCGGTCATGACATACCTTCCGTGCCTATCCATGCCGCCCCGAACACACCGGCCGAATCCCCCAGCCGGTTTTTCAGGATCGGTGTCGTGAGGTCATCATGGAATGCGTATCGTTTCACCCGCTCGACGCCGCGAGTGTAGAGCTCGTCGATGTTGGAGAGCCCGCCCCCCAGCACGACCGCATCGGGGTCCAGCATGGAGATCAGCCCGCCGAGGCAGCGCCCGAAATCGTCCAGAAACCGGTCAAATGCCTGTTGGCAGCTGAGTTCGCCCTCCCTGGCCCTGGCCACGATTTCGTCCATGGTCAACGGCCGGCCATGTGCGCGCAGGAAAGCAGCCTCGACACCCGAGCCGCTGATGAGGGTCTCGACGCAGCCGCGGTTGCCGCAATAGCAGGGAGCCCCCTGCGGATCGACGGAGTAGTGGCCCCATTCGCCGGCTATCCGGTGCGGACCTTCCCGCACCGTGCCGTCGATACAGATCCCGCCGCCGCAACCGGTCCCCATGATGACACCGAAGACCAGGCCGTACCCCTCCCCTGCTCCGGCCCGGCACTCGGCCAGGGTAAAGCAGTCGGCGTCATTGCGGAGCTGCACCGGTCTGCCAAGCAATCGCTCCAGGTCGCTTTTCAGGGGATGGCCGATCAGGCAGGTGGAGTTGGCGTTGCGGACGAGGCCGGTTGTTTCATCCAGGGAACCGGGGATGCCGATCCCGACACTGCAGGGGGTAGCAGGGTCGAGTCGCGCGGCGGCATGGCCGATCATACCGACCACCGTCTCCACAATGGCGTCATAGCCGGAATCGCGGGGTGTCTGCGTCCGCTCGCGGAACAGGACGCTGCCGTTCGGACCGAGCAGTATGGCCTCGGTCTTGGTGCCGCCCAGGTCGATGCCGATGGCGGCCGATGGTTCCCGTACTGCTGTCATCCTGTTCCTCCAGCCTACCCCTTGTCGTTCTCCCCCAGCTGAATCATCTGGTCGGTAATTTCGGTAAAGGCCACATCATGGCTCACCAGGAAGAGCTGATCATACCAGTGTTCCGTGACCTCTTCCCGGCCGACATCGATGGCGCGGAAGGCGTGGGCCAGGTTTTCCCGCCGGGCGGCATCCAGGTTGGAGGTCGGCTCGTCAAAGAAGGCGATCCGGGCACCGATGGTCTGCAAGAGCGCCAGGCGCAACGCCACGACCGCGCTCATCATCTGCCCGCCGGATAGCTGGTCGTCGCTCCGCTCCCGCATTGCGCCGTCCTGCATATCCCTGAGCACGATCTGGTAGTTCTCTCCCCAGTACAGCTCTTCATCCGACTCGGCAATGGTGCGGTAGATCCGGTCCGCCCGCAGGCTGATCTCTTCGCGGAACCGCTCGGAAAGCTGGGCGGATACGTTCTTGAACACCTGATTGCGCAGAAACTTGACCAGTTTCTCCTTCTCCTCGCACGAGACGATATCCGCCTGCCTGGCAGCCGCATCCTCCTGAAGCTGTCTGAGCCGCCCGATCTCCCCATCGAGCCGAAGCTGGTTCGTGCCCAGTTCCTCGATCTGCTGCCGCCGGGTAGCCACCTCGGTCAGCAGGCAATCCTTCTCGCCCCTCACCTGCTGATGCCGCTCGGCCTGATACCCCTCGCGAAGAGAGGCATGTTCGGTCTGTCTATCGGCTACGTTCCGGTTGAGCTCTTCCAGGGCACGTTGCCACTTCTCAAGGGTCCGGGTCCGGTTTTCGAGGTCGTCGGCATCCTTCAGGTGGGCCGTAAAGGCATCACGGGCACCCTGCAACCCCTTGCGCTCCTGTTCGGCCTTGCCGATATCCGCATCGAGCGTGGCAAACGCCTGCAACGCCGTCGTTTGCTCCGTGACCCGGGCAACCGCCGCAGCCTGTTGTTCCTTGAGCTTGCCGAGGTTGGCGGCACGGTCCCTGTTCTTCTGCCGTTGCTCCCCAAGAGCGGCCACCTGTTTGTCCAGCTCCTGCAGGCGCACCTTCAGGGCGTTCAACTCGTTCTCGGCCTTCTCGGCCTCGGCCACCTGTCGGCCCAGTCCGGCTATCTCCGTATCCAGTGCGGCCATGGTCGTGTCGAGGTCGCCGATCTTCCGGGCGAACAGCCCCTGGGGGGTACGGTCCGCGACATGCAGGCACTGCTCCTGAAAAAACGGGCAGACCCCTTCCGCCAGTTTTTCCTGCCCCTCCACCAGGCCGGCCCTGCGCCCTGCCAGCAGTGAACGTTCCCCCTTGAGCCGGTCTCCCTCGCGCCGCAGTTGGGGCAAGAGCGCCGCACTCTTCACCAGCGCCTCGTCCGCCTGCAGCGAGCGGCGCGTTTCGGCATGGCGCACCTCTTCCTCGAAAAGCCGGGTGTCGATCGTAGCGATCTCCTCCTGCTCGTGGCTGACGGTCTGGACCAGACGCTGGGCCTCCTGCTCCAGTCCGGTGATCTCCTTTTCGACTCCCCGGCGCTGCAGTTCCCTCTTCCGCAGTTGGACGAGCAGGCTTTCCGCCTTGTCGTAGGCCTCTTTAGCGGGTCGGGATTCCTCGACGACCCTCTTTGCCCGAAGGGACTCCTCTACCCGCTGTGTCTGGGTGGCGATCTTTTCGCCACCGTCCTTGATCCGGTCCCCGAGCTGCTTGATTTCCGAGGCAAGGGCAGCAATGGCCTTCTCCCTGGCATCGAACTCCAGGAGAACCGCTTCCGCCTCCTTGAGGGCCGCTTCCTTCACGGTCAGCTCGTGACGCTTCTGTTCCGACGCCTGCCGGACAGCTGTCAGCTCTTCTTCCTTCTGCGGCAGGACAGCCACCTGCTCCTGCAGCAGCTTCACCTCGGCCGCCAGGATCTTGATCCGCTCCTGCACCGAGGAGAGCAGCGAACTGGTCCCCTTGTAGGTCTTGCGCCAGGCATCGATGCCGAGGATTTCGTCAAACGCCTCCTGCCGCCTGGTCGGCTGCCTGATGATGAAGGGGCCGAGGAATTCGTTCTGGAACGGGCCGATCACCAGCTTGAACTGTTCGGCCAGCGGGCGGCCGTTGTCGAGGCCCAGCAGTCCGGCGATCCGCGCCTCGGTCTCCTCGATCCGGGCGTGCTCCTCCACCTCGAAGCTACCGTTGTCTTCCCGGGCCAGCAGCCACTTTGCAGGGGTGCCGACCGTGCGGGTCACCTGCCAGATATCGCCGCCAGAGGTCTGGAAGACGACCGAGATCTCCCCCCGCTTGGCGCCGATGGTGAGGAAGCGCTCCACGTTGGAGACGAAGTCGCGGGCATCCACCCCGAACAGGGCATAACCGATCGCCTCGAAGACGCTGCTTTTGCCGGCCCCGTTCGGTCCGGAAAGGACATTGATCCCCGCGCTGAAGGAGATGGTCGTGTCGCGGTGGGACTTGATGTTCCTGAGACGGATGGAGAGGATTTGCATCGCTTACCTGTCCCGCAGGAGGCCGAGCAGTTCCTCCCCTTCCATGTCGCCCTTGAGCACCTGGTCACGGATCGCCAGCGCGAGGCGGACCAGTTCATCCTCCCGTCCTTTATACTCGCTCCGGCTGGCGATCAACTCCCGCAGCACCTCCTTTTCAATCTCGGCCAGATGCTTTTTCTCGGTTTCGGCCCCGGATTCGCGGGTGATCAGGGAGAGATGATTCTTGATCTCCAGATGCAGCGGGGAGCAGAGTTCATCGAGGACAAGCCGCAACCGCTCCCGCCCCAGCTCGAACGGGTGAAAGCGGACCCGTCCGGTCAGTTTCACCTCCACCAGCGGCTGCGGCCCGCCGGTGACAGCGGCCACCCTGGTCGTCATCTCGTCCCGAAACCGCTCCAGCGCCCGATCGGCATCCTCCGCCCCGTCCAGGTCGATGGTGGTCACCAGCATCGGCCGGGGGGAACTGCTGCGGAACTGATGCCGATACTCCCCCCCGGCCACGGTGACCAGGTAATATCCCTTATCGTACCGCTCTTCGCCGAAGTTGACGCACTCGGGGGAACCGGGATTGAAGGCGTACGCACGGCCTGCCGGGGTCGCGATGATATACGGTTTGTGGCCGTGGCCGAGGGCCACGTAGTCGAACCGTTCCGCCAGCGGCTGCGCCTCATCCGGTTTCATGTTGCCGATCTCCACCGGCGAGTAGGTCCAGACCCCCACATGGAAGAGCAGGATGTTGTTCCTGGTGGTCACTGCCTCGCAGATGCGCTCCACATGGTTGCCCGCCTGGGTGCCGATGTAGCCGAGACCGTAGATGTTGAGCCCCTTGATCGCGATATGCCCGCCGCTCCCCTGCGCATAATCGAACGGATCGAAGCGGTAGCCGCCGCTCTCGGTGCGGGTGGGACGCAGGAGGTGGATGTACCCCATCTGCGACAGCGCCTCCATCCAGGAGATGCTGTCCCGGCGGTGAATCCAGTCGTGGTTCCCCTCCACGGCAATGCAGGGGATACCGGCGTCCTTCAGCGGCTGCAGGGTCTCGATGGTGCGGGCAAAGGTGCGGGGGAGGATCTGGCCGGTATGGAACAGGTCGCCGGCGATCAGGACGAAATCCACCTGCGCCGCAACGGCGTCGCCGACGATGCCGCCGAGCGCGCGGAAGAAGTCCTCGAAGCGCGCGGCTTCATCGCTGGCAGTGCGGTAGGTCTTGCCGAGGTGGATGTCGGCGGTGTGAATGAACGTAACTTTGGAGTCGTCCAGATCAATATCCTGATACGGCATGATTTTCACTACGCATCTGCGCGAAACCGGACATCAGATATACACAAGAACAGCACCGTTGGCAAGGGCGCTCCCACCCGTGGATTGACAGGCCGGCAGTGTGAGATATGCTCAATTTATTGCACACGGGATGAAGAACGCACAAGCTTCGAAACGGAGGACAACATGCAGAATGTACGCTACGGACTCATTGCGCTCTGTCTGCTGCTCGGCTCGGTGACGTCTGCCCCCGCCCAGGTGAGCATCGGCATCGGGTTGCCCAACGTGAGCATCGGGATCAACCTGCCGTTGTACCCGGAACTTGTCCGGGTGCCGGGCTACCCCGTCTACTATGCTCCCCGGATTGATGCCAACTATTTCTTCTACGACGGCATGTACTGGGTCTTCTGGGACGACTACTGGTACGCGAGCTCCTGGTACAACGGACCCTGGTGGCTCGTGGAGCCGGAGGTTGTGCCGGTGTTCATCCTGCGTATCCCGGTGCGCTACTACCGGCAACCTCCGGTGTACTTCCGCAGCTGGCGGTCGAACGCGCCTCCCCGCTGGGGTGAGCACTGGGGCCATGAATGGGAGCAGCACCGCAGAGGATGGGACCGATGGAAGCGCGGCTCGGCGCCCCCACCGGCACCGCTTCCCGTCTACCAGCGGCAGTATGCGGGCGACCGGTATCCACGGGCAGTGGAGCAGCAGCATATGCTGCGCCGCGAGCATTACCGTTACCAGCCGCGGAACACGGTAGTGCGCCAGCACTTTCAGCAGCAGAGGGAACAGAGAGAACAGAGGGCACCCGAACCTGTCCGGCGGGGAAGGCAGGACGAGCCTGCGGTGAGAAGCCCGAGGCAGCAGGAGATCCAGCGGTCAGCGCCGCCCCAGCAGCGGGGCCCGGCAGTAGAGGATCACCGGCAGCGGCCGGATATCCAGCGGTCAATGCCGCCCCAGCAGGTCGTTCCGGCTGCCCCACGCCCGCAGCCACCGTCCCGGGGTACCGAACACATTCCGGGACCAGCCCCGGTCCACCCCCCTCCCCAGCAGCGGAGCCCGGCGGTCGAGGATCACCGGCAGCGGCCAGGTGCTGTACAGCGTGAAATGCAGGCGCCACGGCCGCAAGGCCAGCAACAGAGACCGCCCGATCGGGGTGAGCAGCAGGAGCCCAGGCGGGGCCGCGGACAAGGGGAGCAGAAAGATGAGGGGCGCGGCCGGGAACGCTGACAGGAACCCGGTGTTGTCCATCAGACCTGAAAGCTCGTCATTCCCAGGCAGGCGGGGATGACGAGCTTTCAGCATTTTTTCAAATCCAGTTAATTATTTTTACATGCTGTCGCTTATCGCGACAAAGCCTTCCCCCCCCCAACTCGACCCACATCGTCAGCTCTCCCCAGGAAACATGCGATGTTAGCGAATTTCGCCCCCTATGGCATACATGCTGCTGAAACTCACGTCGTACGAAGAAATGACGCACAGGCCATGAAAGGGACTCGCTATGAAATTCACCATCCCCTGTCTCACCTCGTTCATGCTTGCGGCCGCCATCACGCCGCGGGTCATCCGTCCTGCAACGGCATGCAACGGTGTGGGCATGCCGGGCAGGTGGCGGCATGAGGAGACAACGCCTCTCCGGGGCGGAGTGGCGTTCTTTGCCGGCGGACTGCCGTTCCTGTTCATGGGCATTGCCGTTCTCCTCGCCGGAAACGTCACACCTGCCCTGGTCTGCTTCGCCTTCGTGGGGGCGCACGCCGCGTTCCGCCGGTACAACTTCCAGAACGCCAGGGCTGGCCGCCTCAAGATATTGCGGCCGATCGGTACGGATACGGGTCAGGTTGCCCCTCCCCGCTATTCCAATCCCGGCACCGCACGTGAGGGATGATGACGATCAAATGGATACATTGGACCGAACACGAAAGCCACTCCTACCCGGTCTGAAGTTGCTCCCGGATACAGGAGGAATTCAATCGGCTACGGTCTTTTAGACTGATCTCAGTTCAAATCCACATCCCCCAAACAAACTTCATCCTGATATACTGATAGTGTCAACACGTTTTCCTCCCGGCCGAAACCGGCAGCTGTGTGCCCCCGGGAGGGAATCAGGGGTACTAGAGTGAAGGATGTGAACCCATGCAGGAAACGGCTCCGGAATCGGCCAACAACCATGTAAAGAGTGATCTTCTGCGCTGGATTCTGATCTGCTGCGGCTGGTTTTCCATCGTGGCCGGAGCTGTCGGACTGTTTCTCCCGCTGATGCCGACGGTACCGTTCCTGCTGCTTGCTGCTGCCTGTTTTGCACGAAGTTCCGTCCGATTCCACACCTGGCTGATCGAGCACAACCACCTGGGCCCGCTGGTCAGGGATTACCTGAATGGTGGCGGTATTCCGTTGAAAGCGAAACAAATGGCCATCGGCATGGTATGGGTGTCGTTTCCCGCCTCGGCCTTTCTGTTCGTACCGGTGACCTGGCTGAAGATCGTGCTGCTGGTCATGGCCACCGGCATAACCCTGTACCTCCTTGCCCTGCCGACAATCCCGCCGAAGGCATGACCACTCATCATTGCCATACCCAACCTTACGGCCTGACCATTTTCCCCTCGGCTGCAGCAATCTCCCCGGCTGTCGCCGGGCGCACCTCCTGCACGGTACCGGCGAACACCATCGCGATGCCGGCCAGAGGGTGGTTGCCATCCAGGACGGCAATCCCCTCGGCAATGTCGGTGACGGTCTCGAAGACCCGCGCCTCGTCACCTCCCCCTTCCGGCGTGCCTTCTATCTGCATGCCGACGGTCAATGGCTGCGGCAGTTGGTCAACCGGGACGATATGCACCAGCTCGGGATCGTATTCGCCAAAGGCATCTGCCGGCTGCAGCTTGACCGCAACCGAATCGCCGAGGGCTTTGCCGTGCAGGGCGACCTCGACAGGGAGAAAAATCGAGTTGTAGCCGCCATGCAGGTAGCTGAGGGGCTCCCTCCCCTCGTCGACCATGTTTCCGTCCACGTCGACAAGGGTATAGGCGAGGGTGACGACGGTATTCCGGGTAATTTTGTTCATAATCCCTCTCTCGGTTTGCCGGAGGCGTTCAGGCCGATGGCTGTGGGTTCAACGGTCATTGCCATGGGCGGCACACCCCCTGATTGACTGGATAAACGCCCCCACGGCGGCGGAATACGCCTCCAGGTTGGCAGGCAGAATGGTATTGTGATCGCCCCGCGCGAACACCAGCAGTTCCTTCGGCCGATTGGCCCAGGCATACAGGCGCTCGGCATGGGAAACCGACACCAGGTCGTCGTTGCGGGTATGCATTACCAGCACCCGTCCCCGGAAACCGGCGATCTTCTCCTGTTGGTTGAGACAGCGGTCCACCGAGCCCCTGAGCTGATCCATGGTCGCCCCCAGCTCCCGGGGTTCGACCCGGACCAGTATCCGCTCCAGCGGATCGGCAAGGCCGCTTTCGATGATCAGGCCAGCCGCCCGGGGATAAAGGGCGGCACCGTGCAGGGCATGGAGTGAACCGAGCGAGCGGCCGAAGAAGATGATCCGCTCCTGCGGAATGCCGCAGGCAGCCACGATCAGCTCCACGTCGTCCAGCATGGCGGCCAGTACCGGTGCTCCGCTGGACATGCCGTAGCCCCGGTATTCGGCCAGCAGCAGGTTGGCCCCCAGACCGGTGATCCGCTCCTCGAACTCCCCCAGGTAATCGGCGACGGTTTCGCCATTGCCGTGAAAGTGGATGATGGTCGGGGCATCATCATGCACACGGCAGTAGCGGCAGCCAAGTCGGAAACCATCCCCATGCACAAAGAATGGATCATCGAAGTGGTTCGGCCAAGGGAAGAAGTAACGTGCGGAGAGTGTCGGATGATCGAGAAACTGGTCGCTCATACTGCCGTTGGAAATGGTCATAATGCAGCCAGAAACTTCTTCGGGTCTTCTGAAAAAAGTGGAAAGTTGTCAGTGGTCATGATTATCGGAATAGCAGCAGGAAACTGTTTCATGAAGGCATCAAGTCCTTTTGCTGATTTTCGTCTGCCTGACTTCACCTCGATAGCATATTGGCGCCCCTGGTACAGATAGATAAAATCAACTTCAGCGTTTTTTTCACGCCAGTAGAATAACTCTCCAGGCAGTTGCGACAGCTCCGCCCCCACAGCCAGTTCAAAAACCCTGCCCCTTCTTTCTGCATCATCAAGCAGATATGGACCTTGTGTCATAGTATACAGCGCAGGACAGGAGATGAGAATTTTCGGGCTTGACGAGCGGGTCAACCATCCCTTGGCTGAATATTTTTCAAGAGGATGAATGAGGAATGCTCCAGCGTACAGTTCAATGTAATACTTGATTAGGTCGGTATTGCCCTTATCCTGCAACTGCCCCAGGAGCTTTGTGTAGCTTATCTCCTGTGCCGGGTAGCGGCAGAGGATTTCAAATGCCTGCCTGAAGAGCGCCGGATTGTTTACTTTACGGTTCAGCAGAATGTCTTTGCCAATGACCGACTCTACTATGGAGTCTTTCAGATAGGCGTACCAGCGGTCATAATCATCTTCATAGGGAACCGAGCCCGGATAGCCGCCATACAAAAGAAAACGTTCCAGTTCATAGCCGAATGCTTTCTGCAGTTCCGCAAAAGTCCAATGGTGAATTCGTGTCAATTCAAAACGACCGGCCAGACTTTCTGTAAGACCCGTCTGTATCTGCAGAGAACTGGAGCCAAGAACAACTACGCGGAGAGCGCCGGGGTTGTTGTCCCACAATGACTTGAGCGTTTCGGACCAATTAGGGATCTTCTGAATCTCGTCAATTACCAGCAGAGTTCCATCACCCATCAAGCGGGCTTTCTGCCACTGCTCCAAAAGCCACGTTCGGTCAGTAACCAGGAGATCATCAGCATTGGCATAATGATTATTCCAGGAACAGCGGGAAAGCAGTTGCCGCATGCCGGTTGTCTTGCCAACCTGGCGGGGACCGATAAGGACCTGTATCAGCGATTTTTCACTGGAGAGACGCTTTTCGAGTTGAGCCACGAATTGTCGTTCATAGGAAGTAGCCATGGAAGGAAGATAACTCGCTTTACTAGAACGGTCTAGTAAATTTAATAGTTCTGACTTCTAAACTGATCAAAGTTTATGTTTCTCATGCAGTTCAATCTCCGGGGACGCGCCATTCCATCCGCTTAAAGCCTTCGCCTGCAGCATTCCCCTGATCCGCAGAAACTCCTCTCCTATTCATCATCTACGCCGATGAAACTCGATACACTCCCCGAAGCATCGGGGTCATAAAACGCATCAAGGGGTTACGGCATGGACCGTACCCCCTCTGACAGTGCGACTGGATCGAACCAGCTTCCTTTACTTCTTCCTGGCTTTTGCAGGCGCCTTTGCAGCTGGTTTCGCTGTTTCCTTCTTGCAGGCTGCCTTGCATGCGTCGAGATCTTTCAGGGATTTGCCGACGGTGAATTTACCGACCCGCTTGGCCGCTATTTTCAATGGCTTCCCTGTCTGCGGGTTTCTGCCGGTACGTGCCGGTCTCTTGACGGATGAGAAGGTTCCGAATCCTACGAGAGTAACCTTGCCGTCGTTAAGCAGTTCCGTCGTTACCGTGCATTGAAACACCGCCAGAGCCGACTCTGCCTGCGCTTTGGTGAGCTTTGCCTTCTCAGCGATCTGTGCAATCAATTCAGTTTTGGTCATGTCCGCTCCTTTAGTGTAGATACTGGTAGGGAGAATAGCAGATTTATGACTGCTGACAACTTCATCGTTCGAATTGATATGGTCCTGTGCCTACGGTCTTCCCCGACGGCCTCCGACAAATCGCCGCATCACCGCTTCCGGCTCAGGAGTATCAGTCTCAGCTGCGCATCTTCATCTACCACTAAGACACTAAGGAAAGCCTGTCAATGTCTTTCTTGGCCCATTGTTCCATTTCCACGATTTCGTACGTGCCATCGATACTCATACGATGCCTAACCGTTTTTTGCAGGGACCTCATAAGCAAAAACAGCCACCCAGAACTTGTCTAAGTGGCTGTTTTCATTAATGGTCGGTGCGACTTCGATCGAACTGATTGCTTAACATCTCGATTTATATAGATAATATCTATTCGATTTTCATATGTAATCCCAAAAATACTCCCATAACCTAATTTTTCAATATTACTCATAAATTTCAATTAGTTAAGAGCAGCACTTCCCGCTCACACCCAATACCACACGAAGTATTATTTCAGATAACATGCTAATTTTAAATACTTTATACAATAAATGTTTTCAGCAAAATACCATATATGCATTCGATAGTCTCCAGAAATCAGCTCTGCCCCAAATTACACCTCATCAGCACACCATATTACCTCGTACAGAAATCACAGCTCAAAGCCTTTCCAATCAGGTGGGGATGGGTCAAGGTTTTCCTGCTCCAATGTCTTCGGGGGTTCTGTCATCAGAATAGCAGTCGCTAACGAAGCGAGGACAGAGCTCTTCTCGGCTGTCCGCAGAACTTCATTCCTGAATCTGTCAATGACTTTGAGACACTTACCCAGCGAATTTAGTGTATCGTGTTTAAGCTCATTACCGTCTTTGGCTGGTTAATCCGAATCGTTCCGGAAGCGCCGCATAACTCCTCGCGCCCCAGATCGTTTCTTCGTCTGTTTCGGCAAATGTTCCCGTGACATGTTTTCTATTCGTCTACATCCTCGAAGATACTTCTAGTTGACGGCTCCGTTTCAACCGAGGTTTCTTCTGCCTCCAAATTCTCATATTCCGTCGCGGGGGGCCTGCTTTCCTCCATCTCTAATACCTTTTTCCTTATCTCACGCAAAAATGTCGACGCCCTTTTACAATCTTCTTCGCTACCTTGGTCCTCAATGCGATTTAGGGTCTCTATAACATCGAAGAATTGGTCTTCAGGATCACCCTCGCCATCCCAGTTGGAGCTGATTTCGGATATGATCTCGTATTCGTTCGATAGCACCACATCATTCAGCGTTGCCAATTGTACGTTGATTTCCTCGGAAGTCAGCAGACCTCCGACAATACGTTCATTCATGAAGTTTGACGAATAATCTACTTCAGTCAAATTGCAAATGCGTTTGCCTGTATTCTTTCGGATATGTTCAGGCAACAGTCCGTCTTCGTGAAGTCGACGGAGTATGCGAAGACTGTCGTCATAGTATTGAACCATCATTATTTTAGTTGGCAGATTGGCCATTTCTTCGATTTCAGTATAATAACGTTGCAGGAAATCACCAGAACATCGAACAGCAAGGAATGAGCCTACAGGATCGTTGTACCATGTCCCCGTCCGTCCCAAAGCTCGCAGTCTGTCCAATACCTCTCCATACCGCTCTGACGGTATTACAATTTTTACTCCTTCAAGGCTCATATCCCCGCAAGTAACCTCACGCATCATCTGCTCGGTAGTTACACCTGCCAGGTAAATGTCGATAAACTCAGGATTAGAACCGATGATAGAGGCAAAAGCGTCTCGAATGGTTGGGTGTCGAAACTCCCAGTATTCGCGGCCATTCTCTTTCGAGCGACGTAACAGTGAATCGTTGAGAGCATATAGGGCTGCTTTCACTTCACCAACACTAGAGCGCATTGTGGAGATAGTACGAAGGTTGGCCTTTCCCTCGGGCATGGGTACGGGTAGACGACCTCCTGCGATGAAGACAAGAGCGATTGCTGCCTTGTCAGCGGCAGAAAGACTGGACAGAATGTCTTCCAGCCATTTTTGTGGTTTATCAAAGAAGTTACTGACGTTAGCGTCACTTGGATGGAAATCTGCTGTAAACTTTGGGTTCGCAAAACGTCTGGCAATTTCTGGAAGGAATTTAGGAGTTGCGGAAGCATTATCAAGGAAGGGCTTTACCGTCTTCCTAAAGTCGGCGGTTTGCTTTCCACACTTGAGGTGGTTGTAAAGGATCATCTGCCGCTCCAGTTCGGTCAGCCCCTCCACTTCGATTACGACTCGGCTGTCCTCAAAAAGCTCGAAAGCCGATATTTTCAAATCATTCTTGGCTGCATTGAAAATGTAGTCACGAGAGGTAAAAACCACGCGAGCGCCCTTATGTATCGCGGTTTTGAGCTTAGGCAGGCGATGGTTCCACTCGCGAACGCGAACAGGGTCATACTGATTGGCACCGAAAGCATCATCCACCCACAGAAACTGCCCTGGATCGTCAGGATTCCAGTACTGACTGAACTCTTCTGGCCCTGACAGCATTAGCGTCTGAAGGTCCCATTCGTCGGCAGCTGAGAGGGCCAGGAGGTTGGCAATCATCGTTTTGCCGCTTGCGGGTTCGCCTATTAGTAAAACGAACCCATGCTCCTTAAGGGCATGGGCACATTTCCGGTATGCATTGGTCGGCACGAAACAGGCGAGATCAGGCGCCAACGAGTCCAGCACCTCTCTCGCTTGGCGGTAAGCTTGATGGGTGACAATCTGGGTCAAGTCGCCTAAACCATAAAGTCGTGGAACGAGCCGACGGAGGCTTGGACGTTCTGCTATTGTCGCGTCAATCCATTTTGCTCCGTAGATTTTCGCTGATAGGGCTCCCGCGGCAATGAACTCTTTTTCAGCAGTTTTTGCCATTTTTGCAGGGATCGTGTGGTTCGTGACTAGGATGTAATTATCGGAGAGTCCCTGGGATACAAGCCGAGCGACCTTGGGTAGCTCCTCCGTAATGATCGATTCGGGGAATGACTTACCGGTCTTACTGGTGTGCTTGCACTGTACGGTAAAACTGCCAGACATTTTTTCACCATGTTGAGGTGACCATTCACCATGAAAAGCACCGTCACGCCCACCGTCAGCACCATCTGCGAATGACTGAAATGTTTGTCCCAACACATCCCTAAATATGCAAATTACAAGGTCTTCAAAGGCTTTCCAGCCGAGCTTGTGTAAGTCAAACGAGATGTTTGTCATAGTAGGGGTTCAGATCCGTCAATCCGTGCCGCAATTACTCCAATTTCCGCAGTAGATAGACGAGCGTTCGACCACCCCTCTCCAAAACCAATACTTGCTGAGCGTGGTAACATCGCAGGAGTAAGGTCCCTAATTCTGATACGTGCAGGCAATGACGCCCCTTCACCAACAAATAACGCTTCCTTTTGAGCGAGTGCTGGCAATACCCTAGTCATACCTGATAGCCCATCTGGAAAAAACCGAGAAACATGTTGTTGATCTGCCGAGTTGGTCAATCTAAGTACAAGCCATGTTCCACACTGCGAAATAACCGTGCTTTCAATATCGGAGGGACGTTGACTTACCAACATTAGCCCCAACCCGTATTTGCGGCCTTCCCTTGCAATTCTACGCACCGCCGTTTGAGCAGAAGCATACTCAGCCTCACCTCTATCCGGAACATATCTGTGAGCTTCTTCGCAAACGAGTAAAATTGGGTCTTTCTTACGTTCCGCTTGTGTCTGATAAAGCTTGTACTGAAACAGGACCCGTGCCAGCACAGCTGTTAAAGGGCCGGCAACCTCATTCGGCAAGCCTGAGATGTCAATTACGCGAATGTCCTTTTGCGCTCCACCTTGGCCGGACGCTTGTCCTACAAACTGACTTATTACATCTGAAAGAGAAGGACCGGTTCCGTCCCAATTATGCATTAAAAAACGAATGCGTGGGTCCCTCCGAAGAACGCCGATTTTATCCAAGATAGACTTAAATGACTTTGCAAAATCAGTTTCTGTCACTCGCTCAAGCACATTGTTTTTTGGGCGAGCTGCCTGCAGAAATTCGATATGATTGGCAAATTCATCAAGAGAAAATGGTCGAGGTTTATCTCGGTCAAATTCTGCAAGACTTGCTGGATCGACACCTTGGCGAATTTGCGGTTCATCCGGGCTTCTGCCATCCGCAGGTGCTGGGCCACCATAGGCTGCAGGAGCTGCCGCAACTAAACCTGCTGCCACCATCCTAGCATGGGTTAGAGCCTTGTAGACGATGTTGTGTTGAGAAGTTGCCTCGAATTCGGTCTTGCCAATCACCAGGGAACGAAACTCTTCTGCAGACATTAGCCAGTATGGCAAATGTATTGATTCCCCTTCAGTCTCTTCTATCCCGATGGGATCATAGGCCCTGTAAACAACGGCTCTTTCGACAAACGCTTGTCCATACTCGCCATGGGGATCAATGATTACAATTCGAGGACAACAAGGTCCATCCTTCTTGGGTTGATGTTCAAGAACGCTATGAAGTATGGCTGCAACAGCTCCAGACTTACCCGATCCGGTTGAGCCCAAAACAGCGCAATGGTGGCCAAACATCTTATCGATGTTGGCCCGGCACGGGGCTGCATCAGCACCCACATATGTTGCAAACGGGACGAGAGGATCCACACCATCGAGCCGTTGACCCTCGGCTGACCTATAAAGAATTCCTGCCTCCTCGCGAGTCAGCAAGTACACCCCCTGACGAGGAAGAGGATAGGTTGAAACACCGCGGCTGAATAACAGCCGGTTATCGCCAGCGTTCCAGACACCTTCGGCAAATAACTCGATCTCCATCACTCGTTGGTCTGCATCCGGCGGAATCGGTAGCCTGGCCTCGTTAAATTCCTCTGACCTCATTCGCAGTAGAGTCACAAATCCGAAAACCAAGCGCCGCCCGAAATGGACTTTTACCACACTGCCAATCTGCCCGATTGGATACACTCGCCCTGAGTAACTCCGGGTCAGTTCGGAAACGTCACCGGAAAGCTCTGCTCGAATGGTTGTACCGGAGACTTCAACAATGTGACCGATCTTCAAATCGGAAACGGGTTCATATGGCCCCATCATAAGCTACTCTCCGCCCCGTCTTTCAAAAGTCTTGTAACACCGGTAAATGTCCACCAGTTCCTCGATTGCCCTTCCTCGGCAGGATGAAAAGGCCCATCTTTACCCACATACAGTCCTTTTTCAGTTGCTATATAAACGCGCTTACCCCACAAAGATAATCGCCATTTCCCAAGACATTCCGGGATGGCTTTGCCTTCAAAACAGAAGGCCAGTAGGGTTGTTCTGTTTCCGGGCCTCTCCATAGCATGTTCAATTTCTTGATTAATGTGGTCATCACCGAAGCTGTACCCACAGACGACCATGACATTGTCCGCAGTTGTTGACAAAGCGCGGCGGAATAAGTCGAACTGTGCGGCAAATGGGTCGCGTTGAGTTGCCAAATACTTTGTGGCTTGAGGGTAGATAAGAACTCTAGCTGTGCGGGTTGGGTATAAGTCTCCATCCCGTACTCGCCACACCTTGCCATCTTCGCCAAGATGCCAGTCAATAGAACCATGCAACTTAACCACATGAGCACGGAATCCGCTTTCCGGCTCATCCTGCCCAAAGCGGTAACTACGATAAGCAACGGCTCCGCCTGAAAAACCGTCCCAATAGGGGATACATGAGAGCGCAAGCGCGTCTTCCAGCAGTGTGTCATAATTGGTTGTAAAAATTCGGGTTGGCCCTCTACGTTCCTGAACCCCTGCTTGAGCCGTCCCGAAAAGAGCCTCGATAAACATATTATGGCCATCAACTGAAACAAGAGGGGTTTCCGCCGTACCAACTGACTCAGGTTGATCGGCATATGCAGGCTTGTAACCCCATCTCACTGTTTCAGCGACCACTCTTAATACCTCAGAATGGGCTGATGTTAGTTCTTCAACAGCAAATATTCTTCCATTTACTGCAACTGATCTGGTCTTCGAACGCTCTGCAAGAGTTGCGTAATCCCCGAGATGACTGAGTAGATGTTCAATATGGGATCCTTCAGGCAACTCACTTAGAAGCGCATCTAGAAGCGGTTTGTGTTCCGTCACGTCAGCCTTCGTCATGACTCTAGCTGTCAACGGAACCATAAGAGGAATGTTCGCATCTTTACTAATTCCAGCCCCAAGTAACCAATTTTGACATGGACAAGCAAGGTGACGGTCAAGTTGCTCCAGCAAGTCTCCATTAGTAATTGCCATATAACTCTCCGCTATTGCTGCACTGCGTTTGGATCAACGACGAGTGTCGCAAGATTTGATAAAATCATTTTTGCCATTTCATTCTTTGATCTCACATAAATTTTAGCTAACTCTTCAACAATGAACGCAACATCATGTGGCCTAGACGGGCGGCCATCACGTTCAATAAACGGACCATCTGTTTCTGTAAGGAGGCGATCAACAGGCAAGTTAGCAACCAATGTTCGATGCTTGGGTGAACGTAACATCTCTGCATTGATGGAAAAATAACATCCCAACTCGACCGCCCTGCGAGCTTCGGCAACGGACCCGGTGTACCAATGGAGAACCACCTTGCCTCGATTAAGTGACAAACGCTTTTCAATCTGCTCCAAAACCTTTGATACAGTCCGAAAACTATGAACAGTCAGGATCTTACCACCTTGTTCGGCGCAGGCGCATAGTATCCGCTCGAAGACTCGTTCCTGAAGTGGCAGGCTGCGGAAGAATCTAGGGCCTGCATCGAGGCCAACCTCGCCGACATAACGCGCTTCTGGCAATAGACGTTCAAACAGCGTGAGTTCGTCGGCTCGCTCCGCAATCAACTGAGGATGAAGACCTAAAGCAACTTTCACATGCCGGGAGCGTGAAACGAGCTCCCTATTGCGAGTCCAAGCCTTTGGTGATGTTGTTACCGTAAGCGTTGCAACCTGCTCTCGGTCACACTCGGCAATCAAAGATTCGTGATCGTCATAGAGATCGAGATGGCAGTGGAAGTCAACCCAACGCGGGCGGAAGCCTGACACGACATCACTCATTGCGGTTGCGCTCTCACACCATCAAGAAACCGCCCGACCTCTCGCATCCCCTCGACATAGACCGTCTCGTAGGCTGCAAGGTCGTTTGGATGGTCAATCAAAGGTCCCGGACGGTGAATTTCGAGTCGGGCACTTTCTGGATTTCGAGCGAGCTTCGCCAGTGCGAATTGAAAAGATCGGACGTGCAAACCTTCTGCCTTGTTGGTATCGAGAATACGGGATCGAAGGTCAGGGATGGCGTATGTTGTATCATCTTGACCAAGTCCGTGGATCAAAGATGCCCGACGAATGATACAAGGAACGCAGTGGCCACAGTGCATGGGTTCTCTGCCCGACCAGCGGGTCTTCGTCGGCGACGAGCACGACATGGTGTTCTGTGCCTCTCTCCGCAATAAAGCAAGGTCGGCACATCCTTCAACCATCTGCCCTTTTGTCTGATGTCTGTACCGGTTCTCAAGTCGTGCGCTGATCCCAATGGCAACCAACAGTTCGTTAAATCGCTCCATATAATAAGGGTGAGTTGTTCTCGTGCTGAGTGCACCTAATCGAAGGGGATCGAGCGGCACATTGAGTGAGATTAAGCCGTTCTCCGGAACGTGCACGGTCACATCTTCGCCAATGGCGCTGGCTGCCAGTGTTGCAAGTGAGAAAAAAAGAAAGGAGCGGCCACGTAAAGTATTCTCCCCTGTTGAGCCTTCCACCTGGTCATTGGGAAAACCAATTCGTGCGCGAACATGATGTAGATGCGTAGTCGAGAAGCGATGTTTGAGGACACCAGCGCAGTGCCCCTGATATTTACTCGTAATTCCATCCCAATAGTGGCTCACAAGGAGTGGCTGCTCTCCAGCCGCAAGAAGATCGATCACACCAATAAAACTATCAAGCCCACCCGAGAATAAACACACACCAGTAGGATTAGCGATTCGCAAGTTTTCCGATGGCAATATCAACCGTGACAAACCTTCCGGCCTTGGGCGAAAATAGACACCCCAGAGATCACCCGTGAGAAAGTTAAGCATTCTCACAATTAGCTCAGCTTGAGGATCCCATAATTCCGTTTCGGAAACTGGCAAATGCAAGTCGATTTCACGCGTCCATCGATCCTGGGATTCAGTTGTACGGGAAATACGCGTGTCAGCGGCTGTCAACAATGCTGCCAGAAGGACCAGGTCAATGGCACGCTCCGAAGGAGATAAGCCGATTTCACGAAGTTTGTCGACCGCTTGGCCTAGACCATAGCTGAGTCGCCGGTGTTCATCCATGAAGGAGATTTCCGTCACATGGCTATCTGTACGGGACAGAATAACCGGCTCTGTGTCTTGGTCGCCAAGTCGACAGATAATGCTGTGATGTCTCATGCAGCCGCCTCCCCAGCGGCAGCAACTAGCTCAAAGGCCGCCTCGTAAATTTCGTCGACTTTGCTTTCTATATCACGATTGGTTAAGCTGTCGACCCTGTCAAGTCGGCCTGCGAGTACACCACGCGTACAGCCTGCAACAAAGTCGTGGAGTTGTTCTTGAGCTCGTTCCACGGCCCTTACATCATTCGGCATAGTGATGCCACGGCCTCCAATGTCGGCCATAACACGACCTTCAATTGACCGAACAATAAAATCAAGAAAGAACTCTTGAAGTTGATCACTGCTTAACGTATCAAATGAATCAAGACCCTCTTCAGCAAGATCTCCAATGGCACCAAGCATTGCCTGTCTTGCTATTCCCTCATCAACTTTTCCGCCTGGCGGACAGATAAAATCGGTGAGCGCCAAGAAAACTTCTGTCGCCGGCCGGCCAGCAAGATCCGGAAGGTTTAGGCATTGCCTTAGCGCCTCGCCAGCTCCGAATCGCTGGACATCGCGTACGACACCAAGAAGTCTTGCTCCTGCAGCTCGTGATGCACCCATTCGCCTAGCCGCACGCCGTGCGCCACCTGTTCCTCGACGCACGTAACTGGACAGTGCACTTCCTAGTGCACTAGGACTCCCTGTACCAGCGAAGTGGGAAAAGCTGCCGCGTGCGCTACCAAGGCTGCCCGCCGCCGCAATATCTGGTCGCGGTGAGACGGACGGTGTAGGTGGCGTTGTTTGATTTGGTGGAGCAGGATTCTGTTCACCGGAGGCTCCAGGGACAGCCGGAGTTGGCATAGTTATGACCGGTACTGCGCCCGGCGCAGGATCGTCAACCCATGATGGAACAAGGCCTTTGCTCGGTCCACCATAGCATTTAGAAGTCCCCATCGGCTCAAGCCTCCTTGATCTGCATAACGCCTTTAACTGCTATTTTGAGAATCTTGTTCTCCACCTGTTCAGCCCACACAGCTAGCAGAGCATTGAATTCCGCTGAAACAGCTTTATCGGGGAAACAGGTGCCCCAGCTCGTTGCCGCCCATGAACCCACTTTGTCCATGGGCAAATCCCGTATGAACCCAAGCAAACGACGCTGCAAAACAGGATGTTTCTCCACGAGGACAACCATACCATCCACACCCTTGGGCTTGTTTCTGAAATCGTCAAGTTGGAGAATTCGGCTCCGGATTTCCTCGAACACCTGCTCAGGTTCTGGACCTGCAAGCTTAGCGACTTCCTGGACAGTGGAACGAGCCCCCAGGGAAGACCCCATAAGTCTTTCAATCAGGCCCTCCAAATGACTAACTGCAGCTAAACTACCAAGGTAACTGCGCTTGTCTCGGGTAACGAACACATACGGGCGAAGATCGACATCCTTAAGTGAAGGGGTAATCGAAGCCCATGTCTTTGCCCATTCGCTTTTTCCCCATTCTTCTGTTTCAGGAGGAAGAGGTGTAGATTTTGTTTTGGCAGTCTTCTTTTCGGCCTTCTCGGTTGCACTCTCCTCAGGTTCTACGATGGGTTGGACAAGAAATTCAAACCGTGCAAGCGCGTCTGGCTTGCCATCAGGTGCTGCCGCCGCCAGTCGAGCAATCTGTTCATAAAAATCAGGGGAAAATCGTTCGGCCAGCATCATCTTAGCCAGTACAGGTCGCTGGATATCGGCAGCAAAGCCCCGTTCTTCAGCAATCGCATAGCGAAGCATCATGGAATTTAGAAAGCGCTTGATTTGGCGTGGATTCCCTCGAGTGCCCTCGGCAAGAATCTTTGTAACCTGACTACTAATAACAATCGCCTGATCTATCTCCGGTGGGATCGGATTGCCGATAGTTGTTTCCACGGCAATGCGATTGAGGCCACGGCTCATCCAAGGCCTTCGCAGATCCTCCCGGGCAGCTCCAAGGAGTTTCAAGTACCGTTCGTCATTAGGTCCTAAAGCGCTCTCAGCCAACAGAAGCGTTACATAGATCTGTGTTTCAGTCATCCCTAGTGCAGGAATACGGAAAGGAACTTGGATAAGCTTTTCCAGGTAATTCCGAGCGTATGGGACCGGTCCCGAGCTTGGAGGGAGATCCGGGAAATGTTCGCGCACGGCATACTCGATCATCAGCTCGTCGGCACCAATAACGAACGCGGTTCGCGGAACAAATAGGAAGAGGCGAATTGCCTCAAGAGTGGCAATAGCAGTCTGCGGTAAGCATCGATCTAGATCATCGACGATGACGACGAGTTGGTCAATGTCTGCCGCTTCGAGTAGTTCTTTGAACTCTTCCCGAAATGCGTGAATCTGTTCAGGAAGGTGATCAGTTTCGTCCTTGGCTTCCTTGAGGTACTCTTTAGTTTCGTCGGAGAATGTTTTCAGATCATCTATCGAGATATGGTCCTGCGGCTTGGCAAGAAGTGCCTTCCCTGCGTCGAAAAGGCTCTTTATCTGATCAAAGGTAGGAACACCCGTAAATGTTGTGAATGCGTAGCCACCGGCCTTCTTTGCAACCTTGAGCCAGTCGACGCGTTTCAGTACCTTACGTGCGGCTTCGGCGACTTTTGTGGACATTGGTCGTGCACGTCGGAGTTCGTCAACGATAGTCTCAATGACAACTGTCTTTGCGTCTTCGAATCCTTCAAATGTCCAGCCATTAAACCAGAGACAGAGAACACGATCATCACTTGCGAAGGCCGTTTCCGTCATTTTGAGGACACTCGATTTACCAGCTCCCCAATCGCCATGCACACCGATTGTGACTGGCGCCTCCGGAGTCTTACGAATGAGCTTGACGACCGTCTTAGCGATTGACTCGTAATAAAGAAGGTCTACTCCTGTCTCTTGGTCATTAAGAAACATATTTGCTCCTCATAACGGGGCCGTTTTCATACCATGATCGGCGAATAACGAGCAAACTAATCGGGATATTCCTTGCCAGTTACCTTCTTATACAGTTGTTGAGCTTTTTTCCACGACTTCGGCAGTTTCACAAAACAGTTGCCTTTACTATCATTTTTGACAGCAGTAACTTGTCCTCCAATATATTCAGGAAGAGTCCGTATATCCTTTACCTGATACCAGGCGCCTTTTTTCTGGAGAACACCATCGGCTTCAAGTTTTTCGTAGTCGATTGGCGTAGCGTGTTCTTTCAACAATGCAACCATTTCTTCTCTGGTAGGTATTTGGGGCTTTGTCATGATTTCCCTCCTACAAAATTTGAAACTCGTTTCTATCCGCAACACACCATCACATCATCAAGATTCCGCGCCTTGATATATTTCGCCGGATTCTCACCAACAGCCAAGGCCATGAAATGCGCTTCGCCGCATTTGATCTTGGCGCTTTCCTTATCACGCAGATCGTCGGTGAATAGACTCCCTTTCGTTTCGACAACGAAATACAGCCGCTCCACGCCGTCCTTTTCGATCAACACGGCCCAGTCTGGGTTGTAACTGCCCAGCGGTGTCGGCACCTTGAACCAGCCGGGAAGTTTTGCGTAGACCTTTACCGCTTCATTCTTCTCCAGTTGTTCCGCAAAAGTCTTCTCCACCCCGGAGGAGTCATACACGACATGCTCGTATACCGACTTCTCCGTCGCTATCATGTTTTTCAGATATCCGGTCAACTCTTCCTGCTCGAACAACTCCTGAGCGTAGTAATGCTCTTCACCCAGGCGCTGGTAGCGAATGCCGTCCACCAGCGCCATGCGCTTGGTCCGATTGATCGTTTCCGACGTCAGTTCAATGAACTGCTGCGGATTCCGCTTGAAATCGTTCAACCGGCCGCTATCGGTAAGAATCTGCACAATGCTGCGCCGGGTCAGCTGGGTCTTGTCCTGGAGATCCGTCAGCAGATCCGGTAATTCGATATCGTGCTCATCGATGGTAATGGGAGCTGAAACCGAGGTTTCCTGTGCATCGATGCCCGCCTTACCGATGGCGAGCTCTGCTTTGCGCCATTGCAGCCGGGTTTTGGCTATTGGTGGACAATCTCTGATTGCCTCGGCGCATTTCGTGATCAATGCGTCGTTGTCGAAGTGGACTCGATAGGTGGTTTTGTGCTTGATCCTGTTCCAGAGCGCCTTGAACTCCTCACCATTCAATACCGCTTGTCGGGTCTTGACCGATGTACGTTCGTCTGCATTCTTGATTTCCAACCTGCCGGACAACTTACGCAAGACTTCCTTCACCTGGGGAAGTTGCGCCGCAAAAGCCTCCGGCAGAGCAAGAGTTCCCTCCTTGAGCGCTTTCCTGAGGCTGTCCTGAACCTTGCCTTTGTGATCCACGAAACCGGCCTGCTTCAGGTGACTCCAGATTGCCTCGGACTGTTCCACTCCCAGCGGTGTCACTTTCCCCGCCTGATCCGTCACCGGGATCGCCGCGAACTGGTGCTTTTCTACAACACCGAATCGGATGCCGGTATCATCTTCAATCTCTTTCTGCAGATTGTCCGCAAACTGCTGATAGCTCTCCGTGGCTATGACCGTCAGGGTATTCAGGTCAAAACCCCGTAGCCGCTCTCCCTGCTGATTGACGCAGAGTCGCAGACCACGACCGATGGTCTGGCGGCGCTCCCGTTCGGTCCCGATCTCACGCAGGGTGCATATCTGGAAAACGTTGGGATTGTCCCACCCCTCGCGCAGGGCAGAGTGGGAAAAGATAAACTTGAGCTTGGTCTCGAAGCCCAGGAGTTTTTCCTTCTCCTTCATGATCAGGTTGTAGGCGCGTTCGGCGTTGTCTCGGCTCCCCTGGTTGTTTTCAGCGGTCTCCGTCCAGGCCCCTTTCTTGTCGATGGAGAAATAGCCATTGTGCACCTCAGCGGCCTCTGTCTCCAGATCCACATCATTGAAGAGAGTCTTGTAGTCAGGGTGCTTGATGAGACGGCGATACTCTTCCTCGAACATCAAGGCGTACTTCCCTTTCACCTGATTGCCGTCGGCGTCGTATTTCCGGTAGTGCTCGACGCTGTCGATGAAAAACAGAGAGAGTACCTTGATGCCACGGGACTTGAGCCGCAGTTCCTTGTCCAGGTGCTCCTTGATGGTACGCCTGATCATCTGGCGCTTGAGCGCGTCTTCGTCCACATCGCCGATGGCTTGACCCGGCTTCAGCCATTCCTCGCCCCCCGGAACCCGGACCTCCATCAGTTCCTGTCCCTTGGCGCAGCGGATCTCACCGATGCTGCAGTTCGCATAGATGGCGCGATTAGTCACCAGTTCCAGGTCATCGCTGTCCTGCACATTAACTTCCGCACGGCTTACCTGCCCGCCACGCTGCACGTCCAGTTCTACCCTGGCGGTTATGCTGCCCCGCTTGTTGGATACCGACAGCAGACGCACGAAAGCCTTATTGTTGCCGCCTTCAACGCTGGCCGAAGCAACCTCAATCTGTTTCACCAGTTTTTGTTCATAGGCATCCACGGCGTCCAAACGGTACAGCATGTGGTGCTTGTCCACATGGGTTGCCGAATACCGCAGGGTGCAGAGCGGGTTCATGGCCCCCAAAGCCTCCTTGCCCCGTCCTTCCAGACCACCGTCAACACTCTGCGGCTCATCAACGATGATTATTGGTGATGTTGCCCGGATCAGGTCAATAGGCTTCTCGCCTCCGGTCTTCTCGCTATCCTTGTAGAGGTTATTGACATCCTTCTTATTGATTGCTCCGACGGTCACCACCATGATCTGCACGTTTGGGCTTGTGGCGAAGTTTCGTACCTGCCCCAACTTGGAGGAGTCATACTGGAAGAACTCGTATCCCTTGGCGCCGGGATATAGCCCTTCAAAATGATCCCTGGTGATTTCCAGCGTCTTGTTGGTCCCCTCCTTGATCGCCACCGAGGGAACCACAATCACGAACTTGGTGAAACCATAGCGCTTGTTCAGCTCGAAGATTGTCCGCAGGTAGACATAGGTCTTGCCGGTGCCGGTTTCCATCTCAACGGTAAAATCGCCCGACGAAAGGGAATCCGATGGCCGCAGTCCATTGCGCAGCTGAATGTCGCGCAGGTTAGCAAGCAGTTCATCTTCAAGCAGTTGCAGGCGGTTACCGATCCCCAGATCGTTCTGGGCAAAAGCCAGCAGGTGTTGTTCGCCAATGCCGCTGGTTACGGTGAACTCGGTACGACAGATTTCCTGCCCACGGAACAGGTCAGCTACCGCTTCAATCGCGGCGTGCTGGTAGTCAAGATTTGGCTCAAAGTGTAATTTCATAACCTCACAGGCTCCTCACATCATCAAGACCATGCTGTTGGAGGATGGCGGTAAGGTTCGTCTTGGCCACGTCATCGGCAAAGGCACTGTCCCTGAAGACTACGCGAGTATCGACAGCCGGCTTCAGCTCCTTGTGCCAACCGACGATTCCCTGAGCCAGCGGCTCAATGGTATCGCGATCAATAGTCTCCGAGAGGCAGACCAACAATGCCCCGACGCCAATGCTGTGCACGGTCTTGCCGGCAATTGTTTTCTGTTCAATGGGAACTGTCAGGTCGAGACCGAGTTTCAGAAGGAGCTCGTAGAGGATGTCCTGTTCTGAGCGTCCGGAAACGATATGTTCGGCATGATCAAGGAGGGTTTGCTCCAGATCGTCCCGGTTGGGTTCCCAGGCGCAAATATTGGAAGAATCGAGCTTGAAGACGCGAAAACCGAGGTCACCGGCAAAGAGTGGATTTTCGTCTTTAATTTTTTTGGCAGCACGGCGGAGGCGTTCTTTAGTGAGTTCTGCAATCGTACGAGGCTTACCTAAATTGTCGCAGAAATCGGCAGCAGTCTTTTGATCTTTGTTTTCAGGGTCTAGCGGTTCGGGAAGCTGGACAAGAATGTAACGGCGATTCCCGCCGTCGACTGCATTTTGTGCCATAACTGCTTCGGCTGTAGTGCCTGAACCAGCAAAGAAATCCATTACCACAGAATTGTTATCCTTGGTATCGGTACCCATTTCAATGAATTTCTGAAGAACGGTCTCATCTTTAGGAAAATCAAAAACACCTCCCTCCATGAGCCTCCCCAGTCGCTCAGAGGCTGAGCGAGCAGGCTGATAAAACACACTTTGTGGCGTCATTTTATTGGTTTCATGGAGATACCTACGAACCATGATGCTTGTCTCAGTCACAAAAGAAACCCTGCCTTCTTCAACCAAACGATTGAACTCATCTTGATCAAAGCCCCATCCGCGATTACGGCGAAGGGGAATGATTTTACCGGTATGGGGATGTTTAAGGTCGAATCTTCTTCCACCTGGTGCAGTCGGATCATCCTCCTTGTATGCACCGCGAGCGTCAATTTTTCGAAAGCGACGATGCCCAAAAGACGGAGTCGCCTTCATAGCGCGAAACCAACCTGCAAGTTCTTCTGATGCAGCCTCATAGTCTTCCTTATGCTTGGCCTTTAGACGTTGCACCTCCTCCAGTACAGGCTCAACACCTTCTTTTTCAATACTCCAATCGTGTTTTAACAAATCACGGTTTTTAGCGTAAAGAAGAACATATTCGTGGCAAATGCCGATCTGCCGAGCGTCATTTTTATTTGCCCCCTCCCATATTACTTCTGCTACGAAATTCTCCTGCCCAAACACCTCATCACAAATAAGGCGAAGGTGTGCGACTTCTGTGTCATCAATACTTATAAATATTACGCCATCCCCCTGCAGAAGACTCCTCGCCAGTTTCAACCTCGAATACATCATATTTAACCAGTCGGTATGAAACCTCCCGCTGGATTCAGTATTGCTGCTAATTTTCTTGCCCCCCTCAACCTGCCCAGTCAATTCAAGATAATTCTTGATGTTATCCTGAAAGTCATCAGGATACACAAAGTCCTTGCCGGTATTGTACGGTGGATCGACATACATGAGCTTTACCTTGCCGGCATAGCTCTTCTGCAGGAGCTTCAACACCTCCAGATTGTCTCCCTCAATCATCAGGTTCTGTGTGGTGTCCCAGTCCACACTCTCTTCCGGACAGGGACGGAGTGTACCGGTTGACGGTGTAAGCGCTAACTGGCGAGCGCGTCGCTTACCGTGCCAGTTCAGACCGTATTTTTCTTCTCGTTCTTCGATAGCCCCACCAAGGAGCTGCTTCAAGGTATCAAAATCAATTTTCCCCTCAGTTAATGCTTCGGGGAAAAGAGCTTTCAGCCGGTCGATATTCTCCGCGACAACATCAGCGGAATGGCCGTTCAATTTCTCCATGCTTTAAACTCCTGATGAATCTGTTAAGTTGTTGCAGACTATCAACCTGTTAGACATAATATTTTAGCGGTTGTTTTTCAGAGTCCTTTGCAGAACCCATTGTCAGCACATCCCCCACTTTGTCTGCAAACCGCACAGTCACTGGTAAACCATCGCTGTAGTTGCACGCGTTGTAGTTGATCTTGGTGAGGCCCATTATGTCAGTCAGCACAGTTCTAATGTTTGGGGGCTCACCCGTACTTTTCAAAACACTTACATATAGAGGATTTGGTGTTTCCGGCCCAATATAGGTATCCAATCTGGGGAGATAGCCATTTGTCCACAAATATGCATGACGATCATCAAGCAACATTGCAGTACCACGGATCACTGGGTAATCGCCATCACGAAACAGCTTTGTATCTCCGTCAGTCGTCTTAATCCGAACACCAACAACATTCGTTCCTGTCGGCGCAACCTCTTTAAATGCATCCCATTCTTCATTATTGAAAATCGTTCTACCGTGGATGAATAGTTCCTTCGGTATAGTGCCATGCTTATCCTTAAAGGTATCAAGAACTTTCGAAATGAGCTTTTTTGCTTCTGGCGCTTTAAGGTGATATTCGTAGTCCCCAGTCTTATATGGTCCATTGGCCCCTCGGAACACTACGGCATCCCCTTCATTGAGAAACATTTGAGCGGCGCAACAAACATGTTCCTTTGGATCATTGGGAATATTCTTGAACACAAGACCAATATAACAAACACCCGGTCGAACGTTGGCCAGTTTCCATGGTGGTTCAGGCTGAGTTTTGTAATAAAGGGCGGTCGCAATATTCCATGCAACTGTTGCAGGGTCTTGAAGTGGGCGTAAAGGGTACCCCGCCTTATTGACGAATTGATCAGGTGCAAGAGTTGTTTCTCGAATAAGCTGTGAGGTGTGCCCGAGTTTCAATAATCGTGCTTTTACCTGTCGATGAAAGTCCGGTACATCGTCGAAGATATCCTCTGAGCTTTGATCAATAACGCCTTCAAACAACGGCAAGTCGACGCGCACACTTTGTTTTTTTACAAAATCACCCTTTATCAATTCCAGCCCGGAGCGTCGAGAAAGCGGCTTGCAGCGCTCAAAAACCAACTCCGGAAGGATAAAAATCCAAACATCTATTTTACGTTCTTCGTTTTTGTCGTAATGCTCGATCTCCCGAATGTAGATATCAACTGCCTTTCTTACTGCCTCATATTGGTTCAAAGTCTTGGTCGCACTCTCCAGGGTGTTTAGGTCAATTTTTCTTTCAACGAAGTCACCGGGGCTGATTAAAAGACCGTATGCCTCTTCAAGTCCGGGAAAGTTAGACAGATGCAGGCGATGCTCCTTGTCCATCTTACCGGGATCAGGAACGGCGATAAATCCTCCCAAACGAATTGCCCAATTTCGAAAGTAAGAAAGCCCGTTATGCGTTCCAATAACACCTATGGATACTTCTTTTGAACGCACAGGACCGGAATGTGGTCCGTAAAGGAAAAGACCGTCTTTGGGATGATCAGAAATCTGACCATATCCAAATGATAGATCTGGCTCTCTGATGTAAGTTACCTCTAATGGCTTTTCTGGTAACTCCATTACTCTTCCTCCGCGTTGAAGTTTCCAAATGTTGTATCATCCTGTTCTTCTGCTTCCTCAGGCATTGCGTCTGGCAAAACGGTTGTAACTGAAGAGGTTACAAACACAGGATTAGCGTCTATAACAAGTGAACAGGACACAGAAAGAGGCAGTTCAATGGTTGAAGACGTGCCGGAAAGCAATTCAAAGAAAGCCATGATTCGACCGTGCCACGCTTTGTTGCGCCACCCCTTACAAACAGTTCGCCGAAGTCGGTGTTGTTGATCAGTATCATTGAAGATTGCTCCTGATTCTTTGCCTGCAAGTTCAGCAAATAGCACGCGGGCTTTGATTCTGAAATGGGGAAACGGCCAACAATACGGCGTGGCCGATACTCCATACTGCCACACTTTTCCGCTAGCAATATTGCGGAGCATAGAGGATCGTCGTTTCCCTTGCTGTCCCCAAGGAATCCTTTTCCCGAGAGGGACCTGATCCTTGGTAACGTGGAAACCCAGTTGCTTTGAGAAGGAATATTCGTAGAGACCTTTCGTACGACAGAAACCTTCCCACCCCTTGCGAAACATTGATAAGACAAGATTTTGGGCTTCACGTGAGCGAATACTTGGTGAATCACTGCCTTTCTCAAGGAACTCCATAAGGTTGTGCTCGGAATGAACGATGAACCTCCCTACACTGGCAAAATCGCGCTCAACTTCTTCTGGCGTTGAGAATGATAAAAAACCTCGCCAATAGACCTCAGCGGGTGATGGGCCTGTCATACAATACCGCTGCATTTGTGAATGGTCGATGGCACCAGTCGGTTGATAATAACGAATACTTTCTGGAACGTTCGTTATCCGAAACCAACTCGATGTAAGGACTTCTGGAGATTCTTCAATCTTGATTGCCAATCTCTTCTTGTAGTTTTCCCAGTTTGGGTTGATGATGATTTTGTTTGTAGAACGCGGCACACTCTGTTTTTCCAGTGCTTCCAATAGATCTTGAAGCCCACTCGCCCAACTGCCTACGAAATCAACATATTGTAGTTCACCGATACCAAAAACCTTTTTAAATGGTTCAAGTCGTAGCGGAATGGTAAAGCGAGGGTCTTGCAGTTCCTTGACGATATCCTCAGCAATACCGATCTCTTCCTGAACCCCATTCTTTTCCAAAGTGGAGTCTCTGCAACAGAGAAGCATCTTTATTGACTTGTTCTGCAACGTACCTGTGACTTCTTTTCTCCAACGATCACCAGGCTCCAAACAGAGAATGTCCGCAAAAACTGTATAACCTGCGGCCTCAAGCCTGGGAGCAAGCCATAAGACAAATTCATCGTCTCCTGGTGTAGCCTTACTGATAAACACAGTTTCGCGTTTCACAAGGTTCTTATCCTGATTTGTTTCCGATACGTTATTCATAATTTTTCTCTTGCCACAGCCAATTCTCCCTCAAGCCCCTTGATTTCGAGGTTCAGCTCTACTCGCCGCCCCATCTGCTTCTCATTTGCGGCAGCGTTTCTCAAGGAAGTCATCCTGGCCTCCAATTCCCCGCATTTTTGCACGGCCTCCCGACGGGCGATTGCCGCATCTTTCGTGATGGCTTGACTGAATGTTCCGCTGATCTGTGACGCCTGGAGCGCCACGACGGTATCAATCCACCCCTGATACAGCTGCAACAGACTGGCTCTCGGCTGTTTACTCAGCGCCAGTGCATCAAGAAACTGCCTGATCACCTCTGAAGACAGGGAAGTATTACCAGAAGCAATCACATCAACGCTATCGCCATCCAGAACAAACTTATCCGCCTCATTCTGTGCCCGGCGTTTATGCGCCAGTGAGAGGATGATTTGATCCCCCTGCACCAGGATAAGAAACAGCGGGTAAGGTATGGCACGATGAATCAATTCAGCCAGACGTCCGGCTTTGGCTTCGGAACGAAGCGTTACAGCCAGCAGGGCAATTTCCAGATACTCCCGGACGTCATCACTGTATTCCGGCACGCCAATGGTGTTCGGTTTCAGTGCCGCCAGCCAATGAATCTCCTCAATGCCGTCGGTGATCCGTCGCTTGTCGGCAGCCGTTGGCGCACCGTTTTCCACCAGCATCTTCTTCGGTACTCGCTGGTTCACCAGGGCGGTGTCAGGCAGGGCCAAAGCTGAGATTATGGTTGCTGCCTTCATATTGCCCCAATACAGAATCGGATGAAACCAGGGCCAATCCCCTGACAATTACATAATTTCACCTGACGATTACCTGATGATAACGGCAGAGTACAACAAACCCGTTTCGGGGGTTAATGATTTCGCGATTCGACCTAACGATTCCCTTATGATTACGACCGCGACCGGAGAACATAGCGGGTAGCCCGCCCGGCACCGACGCGCTCGACTAAACCCTCTTCAATTAGTTTCTGGAAATCAGCAGCAACCACAGGTGCCGACACATGAAACCGCTCCTGACAAAGCTTGCTAGTCAAAATATCACCTTGAACCAATGCAGCCATCATCTGCCGCTGCCGATCAGTCAAACGGGCCTCCACCGCCGGAGGCACTAACGATGGAATATTAGCCGGCGTCCTGATCCGGTCATAGTTGCCATCCGGGCCGGGTAGCGTAACGACAAAAAATCCATCCTGCTGGTCGAGAACCGGTGCCTCAAGCCCATGGTCGAGCATGGCGTCGCGCATGCGAGCGAACCCGCTGCCGCGCTGCTCCATCTTGTCGAGAGTGGCAAGGGTTTGAGCTATGAGAGGATTGCGCGAACATGGGCGATAAACACCACGACGGAGTTTTGCCAACGTGAGGGGTTTAAGGGGGTAACCGGGACTGGCAACCTCGATCCGGTTGCGGAAGAGGCGCACGAACACCTTGCGTGAAGCATCATCATAACTGCGGTGGGCAACGGCGTTGAGCAGAGCTTCACGGAGAGCGGTTACAGGATATTCGTCGAGGCGGAGATTGTTAAGTCCTACGACGCGCCGAGGGTGGAAGGTGTGATCATCGATGAATTTCAGCACCTGTTCCAGAGCATGCGGTAACGGAGCATTGACGTTGAGCTGGCCCTTTGGGCGACCTGTAATGCGGATATCATCGTAGGCATCAATGAGAATTTCGCACTGGGGAAAACGATGGGCAGGCTTGGAGCCAAACAGCACAAATGCAGCGGCAGTTGCCAGAAAGGTATCAGGGGTATCGCCGCGGACGATAAGACCACGAGCATGAAGTGCCGCGGCTGGCACAAGCTCCTGTGCGCCGTCAGCAACGGCAACCTGATGTTTAAATGCATTGATAAGCTCCAGGTCGAGTGCCGCCACTGAAATGTCGCTCAACACGGCACCCTCAAAAGCGGAAGCGGATTCAACCTGATGCTCTCCCTCGATGACTTCTGATTCCGTGGCATTGATGCGGAACTCGTCGGCCAGGGTGCGCATGATTGCGCGAAGCATCTCCGGCTTCAAATCCTCACGGTCGTGGAACCGCTTGTAGGTGTGGCCGGCATGCTTGATTTCATCGATCAGGGAACGAGTTTCGGCCGACCTGCCAGTATCTGCTGTTCCCTTGAGAAATACTATCGTCGGAAGCCGAAGTTCCTGGGCTAGACGATACTCGTGATGTGTGGCCGAAAGATCTCCGTCGGGATGACCATATTCGTTTGCGATAAGCAGAACATACACTGCGCAGTCACGCAGTGCCTCCAGATACGGTTTCGATGACGGACGCGCAGGCGGTGGATCTTTCTCGAACAATACCGGAATGCAATGCTGCAGCAGAAATGAATCCGTGGCGATAAGCCCTGCGATGGCAGCCCGTTCCCATTCCAGCTCCTTCTGCACTGAGCTGATAAATATCCGCTTTTTTTGAATCATGTATTCCCCTCCGGCATTATCACCAGAAACGCCACCACCTCAAAGTCGTTGATCCCGGCAAATTCCCCTTTGATGGCATGGGTGCCGCCTGGCGAAAAGAGGCTCGCAACAGCTCGCTCTTCGCTCTTGCCGACAACCGAAGCGACCGAAGCGCTCAGCAGACGTTGTGCATGGCGCATATCTTCACCCTGCCTGGTGGACTTGTCGAATCGGGCACAGGCAGCGGCATCGGGCAGGTCACGTCCAAGACAGATACGCTTGAGGCGATCAAGGATGCGCTTAGCCTGGGTATAGGGCAACAACACGGCACCGTCGTCACCGACATGCACCAGGTAATGGGGCGCCATCGGATAACCGGACTCCGCAACCTTCGTGGCGGCAATACCTTCTGCTCGCAGACAGAAAATAACGCCCGGCGCAATCTCCGCCTCGGTGGTCGTAGTAACGGCACTGGTTCCCAACGGGAGTTTTTCAAGTTTGCCGGGATGGGCCTTGAGATACTGCGCCAAGTCAATCCGGAAGTCGGTCAGGGTCAAATCGGTAATGGAAACACCAGTGGAGAGGTCTTCCAGGTCAATCACGGCATCCTGTAACTTCAGGAGCTGCTTGCGTCTGTATTCCAGATCGTTCATCTGGTTGCCGGACTGCTGCTCAATCAGGTTTTCCTCGCCGGTGGCCGAGATGTCCAGCAGCACCATACGCCCGCTTACCCGCTGTTCCAGGTTGATGTATTCCTCCAACTCCATGTTAGGCCAGAAGTTGACGAGCTGAATACGGTCGTTGGGTGAGCCGATGCGGTCAATACGTCCAAAGCGCTGAATGATCCGCACCGGGTTCCAGTGGATGTCGTAGTTGACGAGCCAGTCGCAATCCTGAAGGTTCTGACCCTCGGAAATGCAGTCGGTGGCGATCAGTAAGTCTAGTTCACCTTCGTGCGCAAGGTCTTCTGGCCGTTCCTTGGAACGAGGTGAAAATGCCGTCAGAATCGACGCCAGATCTTTACGAAGGCCAGAAAGTGTGGTCTGGTTGCGCCCGGCGCCGGTGACGAGAGCACTTTCTATTCCGAGCGTCTCTTTTGCCCAGGTCGCCAGCTGCTCGTAAAGGTAATTGGCTGTATCTGCAAAGGCAGTAAATATGATTATTTTGCGGTTACCGGGGTTACTGGGGTGCTGGCACTTGTGGGTAATTACCTCCGTCAATGCGGCGAGTTTGGCATCGCGGGCGGCACATACCTGGGTGGCTGCGGCGTGTAAGGTCGCCAGGCGATTGCGGTCCTCGATGAGGTCCTGTTTCCAGCGGATCAGATCCACATCCCCCAGCAGCACCTTGACCTTACGACCCACCAACAGGCTCTCAAAAGCAGGATCGTCGATGTCCACATCGGCGATATTGATTTCCTCGATTTCATCGGCTTGGGCTTCAATCCGAGCTAGCGTCGCTTCCACGTCTTCCAGTTGCCGGTGCACGGTGAGGGCAAAGGATGAAACAGCACTCTCCATACGCTTAAGCACATTGACCCGCAACAGGTGAATAAGGCTCTCCTCGCGGTCCACCTGACGGAAGTAGCCTTCGCCGCCACGAATCTGTGTGCTGTACTTGGCATCGTAGGCTGCCTGCTTGTGGGGGAGTACATAGCGGAGCGGTGCGTATGCGGCCAGGTTCAGCCGTCGGATCTCAAGGTTTATTTCCCGGATCGAGTGGAACTCTCCGGCCCGGTCAACATCTGGCTTGATGTTGATTGGTCTGAGACGCTCAGGGAACCGTCCGGTCTCGCTGATACCATAGTACTTCTCAATATGCTTGCGCGATCGGGCTATCGTGAGCTGATCCAGCAAGGTGAAGTAGTCAAAGCCGAGCATCTCGATGAGCCGTGCGGGGGTCTTTTCCTCTTCATCGAGGTCGAGCCAACGGTTGAACTGCTTCTGCGCCAGCCGCGTCGTGCTATCGATGCTGGTTATGCCGTACTCCAAGAGAGCCGCATCATCCCCCTCAGTGGCGAACGAAATCTGATTGCGCAAGTCTGCCAGACGGTTATTAACCGGGGTGGCGGAGAGCATAAGGACCCGAGTCTTGACGCCTTCCTTGATGATCTTGCGCATCAGGCGGTCGTAGCGAGTTTCTTCTCCCTGCCGAGGAGTCCTCTTGTTGCGGAAGTTATGGGATTCGTCGATAACCACCAGGTCATAGTTGCCCCAGTTCACATGGGCAAGGTCGATATCACCTGACGAGCCACCATCGCGGGAAAGATCGGTATGGTTGAGGACGTCGTAATTGAACCGATCTGCGGCCAGAATATTTCGCCGATCGTTCGCCTTGTAGATGGTCCAGTTGTCCCGCAGGCGTTTGGGGCAGAGCACGAGCACTCGGTCATTACGCAATTCATGGTATTTGATGATGGCCAGCGCTTCGAAAGTCTTGCCCAGGCCGACGCTGTCGGCAATGATACAGCCGCCGAAGCGGTTCAACTTGTCGATGGCGCCGACCACACCGTCACGCTGAAACCTGAAGAGCTTCTTCCAGACTATTGTATTACGGATACCGGTGGCGGATTTGACGATACGATCCTCGTCAAGCTCTTCGCCGCGATCCTTGAACAGATGATGAAGGATCAGGGTGTAGATGGTGAAAGGATCACGGTGGGAAGCCAACTCTTGGAGTGAAGCGATGAGGGCGCTTTTCGCCTCCGATGTATCAGGCAGGCTATTCCAAAGAGCAGTAAACCAGGAACCGAGCATGGCGGATTCTTCCGGGCCTTCGGCGCATTGAATCAAGCTAAATTGATTACCAGGAGTAAGTCCCAGGCCGTCTGTCGTGAACGGGCAATTCCCGGTTATTATCGTTTGCTTTGTGGCTTCAGGCTCGCCGGCAATAATGGTTGACTGGGGAAGGTATGTTGGGGCGCCTCGAACTTCTGCTTTCTTCAGTATCCACTCACTGCAATGACGAGCCAGCCAGCGAGTTTGCAATTGATTGCGGAATGGACGGTCGGACTCGGAACCTAGCAGTCCAAGATCATCGTCTTTGGCAACCGGGATGACTATGCGACACTGCACAATCTTCTCGAAAAGAGCGCGAACCTCCGCGTACGCAAAGAGTGAAAATGCCGGAGACGCGATATCAAGACTGGACTGCGGCACCAAGCAGGTGCGCAGTTCATCGATCACTCGATCATTTCCAGTGTTCTTGATTATTTTCATTAGTCGCTGTTCCTATCTAGTTTCATCAGGAGAGCACTTCCAGGATCAAGGCACAAAAAAGCCACCTGCGGCAGTCTGCTACCACACGCGGCTTCTCAAGTAATCCTTCGCGGACCTTCTCCATCGCTCCCTCCAACCCAAGTGCTCACGAACAGTAAAATCCTCTATATACCACTTTTCGTGCCAAAACCATCACCCAACAATTCCAGCAAGTTAACTACGAGCAGGTCGCCAGGTGTAACAAAATGTGATGTCACATAATGTTACACCATGACCCTCAGCCGCCCAACCAGAGCCGCTTCACAGCTGCCTGCCACAAAATGTTACAGTAGAGAAAATTTGAGGGATCAGTACTAAAATGCGGTGTCAGCCCCCCATAAAAAAGCGTGCAGGCATAAAAAAACCGCCTGCAGCAAACTATGCCACACGCGGCCCCTGAGAAATCTTTTCGCTCATCACCCCAACGCCCCCTCCATAACACCACATAATTACACCACTTTAATACTTTCATTCTGGCCAGAAGTCAAGGCGAAAGACCTGCATAACCTGCTGCTATTTCCGTAGATGGAATTCGATGCGATCCACGAAAGGGTCCTTATCGGCGTCGAACACCTGCTTCGAATAGGTTTGGCCCTTCGAGGCATTCTCTAGCCTCTGCAACCGACTCTTACGCTGCCTCAGCAGCAAGAGGGCTACCAGTAACACTACTATTCCCGAAATGGCCAGTAAACTGATCATTCTCTTCTCCCCAAAATGATAGCTAAGATAATTGCGGAGTTGCCTCTTAACGCCGCTATTTCGGAATGGTGCGCGACTCTACCTTGTTGGCAGCCTCGAAAATGACGTACATACTAACTTGCGCCAGGTCGGCTTCCCGTATCAGCGATTGCAGGTACTCCTTTGACTTGGTGCGGACCCCGTTGCGCTGACAGACAAGCCATGCCACGGCCTCTGCTTCCAGCTCCTGAACAGGCAGCGGAAGCCTGGTGCGACACGGCCAGCGATTCATCGGATCTCCACCTACGTGACCACAGTAGACATGTCCAAGCTCATGGGCAAGGGTCGCGTATCGGGTCGGCAGATCGTGTTTGGCGTTGAGCTTGATTCGGTAAACAACCGAAAGAGATATTTCAGGATAAGCACCGAGTGCAATAATCTTTTCTTTGCCCTGATAGCGGTACTTGAAACGCCAAAGTTTTCCGCCCGTGGGAGTTACCAACAAAAAAAGGCCACCGCCGTCAAAGAGGGTGACCTGTTTCGCTTGGGGCTTCGAATTGCGAACTTGCATCTCAGAAAGCGGCGCAATCCTTTTAGGCATGGGCTTTTCCTCCACTTTGGGTATATGGGTTTCGGTATGGGTATATTTACCCGCCCTACGTATACCCAAACTTCATGGACACAAGCGTACCAGACTGGATTTTATTGGAAACATAAAAACAAAAGGCCCTGATATCTCAGAGCCTTTTGGACCTATCCGGACTTTGCCGGATTATTTAATGGTCGGTGCGACTGGATTCGAACCAGCGACCACCAGACCCCCAGTCTGGTGCGCTACCAGGCTGCGCTACGCACCGAAATTCGCTACAGCGAATCACGTAAATCTATGAGTTGCTTCTTTATCTGTTCCAGCAGCTTGTCGCGGTCGGTGGATACCGCTTCTGCCTGTGTTACTGCGCTGGCTTTTGCCTGCTGTCCCAGCTGCCGACGGGCACCGGGAATGGTCATCTTTTCCTGGTACAGGAGCCGGGTGATCTCCTTAGCCAGGACCAGGTCGCTCTTGCTGTAGAGGCGCTGGCCTGACCGACTCTTGCCCGGGTGCAACTGGGGGAATTCCGTTTCCCAGAAGCGAAGAACCGACGCGTTGACGGAAAGATACGCGGCAACCTCGCCAATCTTGTAATACTGCTTGTCGGGAAGCGGCTCCGCCATACACCCACGCGCAGGCGCGATGTTACTTGTTGATGGAAGCCTTGAGAACCTGGCTCGGCTTGAAGGTCAGGATACGCCGTGCCGAGATGATGATCTCGTCGCCGGTCTGGGGGTTTCTGCCCCGCCGGTCAGCCTTCTGCTTGACCACGAAATTGCCAAAGCCGGCGATCTTGATCTTGTCGGTCGTCTCCAGGGTGCCCTTCATGATGTCGAACACCAGGTCAACCAGTTCGGCCGATTCCTTTTTGGAGAAACCAACTTTTTCGTATATACGCTCGACAATATCAGCTTTGGTCATCGGTAACTACCTCAACTCATTACATTCCGTTTCGTGAACAGCGCGTTGGGTTATAACACACGGTTTTTGGTTTGGCAATGGATTTTTAACTGTTTTTTACCGTATCGTTGCCCCGAAATGCGAGACCAGCCCGCTAACCACTTTCTGGTGCAGGGTATTGACCTCTTCGTCGGTCAGGGTCCGGTCGGCGGCACGGTAGCGGATCCTGATCGCCAGGCTCTTCTTGCCCGGCTCCAGGCGCTCCCCGGTGTACAGATCGAAGATGGACACATCCTCGATCCTGTCGTTCTTCAGCCCCTCGACCCGGCGGACGATGTCGATGCCCGGGATGGCTGCATCCAGCAGCAGAGCCACGTCACGGGTGTTGTCAGGGAAGCGGGAGGGAGCGGTCACGGCAAGGGTATCGCTCCCCTTTTTCACCAGCAGGTCGAAGTCGATTTCGAAGTAAAAGACCGGCCGGTCGAGCCCGAAGGTCTCCTGCACATCCGGGTGCAGTTCACCGCAGGAACCGATCAGGTCCGTGCCGGAGGCGATGGAGCACGCCTTGCCGGGGTGGTAGAACGGCTCCAGACGGTCGGTCACGTAGGCGACAGCCGGCAGGCGGAACTGCGCGAACACGGTCTCCACAACCCCCTTGAGGTCATAGAAGTCCACCTGCTCCTTCCCCTGGTTCCACCCTTCCGGGTTGCGCAGACCGGTCAGGCATCCCGCCACCATGAGCGGTTCATGGGGCTGCTCGGCCGAACCGGGCAGGTAGACCCGCCGCACCTCGAAGAGGTGCTGGTTGAGCGTCCGGTAACCGGCGTTCCTGGCCACGGTCTGGAGAAGCGCCGGCAGGAGGGTGGTCCGCATGAAGGAGTGTTCCTCCACCAGCGGGTTGAGGAGTCGTATCCCGGTCCGCCGGGGATCGTCGGCAGCGAGGAGTATCCGGTCGGCATCGCCGGGGGCGGCAAAGCTGAAGTTGATGACCTCGTTGAACCCCTGCGCCACCAGCAGGTCCTTCAACTCCCGCTCGAGACGCTGGTGCCGGTTCGGGCGGTCGGAAATGACCCGGGCAATGGGCATGGTGGCCGGAATGGCGTCGTAGCCGTTGAGGCGGGCCACTTCCTCCACCAGGTCGATCTCCCGCTCGATGTCCACCCGCCAGGTGGGCACGGTTATGCTGAGGCTTCCCGGCTCGCCGGGCGCCACGCCGCACTGGAGACAGCGCAGCAGATCCCCGATTCTATCGAGGGACAGGTCGATGCCGAGGATCTCCCTGACCCGCGCCTGCCTGATTGTGAGCAGTCGTGGCCGCGTCTCACCCGGATAGACGTCGATGGCCCCCTTGGCCACACGGCCGCCGGCAAGCTGGGCAATGAGCGAGGCGGCACGATCAAGGGCGGTCGGCACGGCACCGATGTCGGCGCCCCGCTCGAAGCGGTGGGACGACTCGGTATGGAGACCCAACCGCTTGCTGGTCAGCCGGATGGCCGACGGATTGAAGCAGGCGCTCTCCAGGAGGATGGTCGTGGTGTCGTCGGCGATCTCGGAGTTTTGGCCCCCCATGATCCCGGCCAGGGCCACGGCCCGCTCGCCGTCACGGATGGTGAGGTCGCTGGAGAGGAGTTTGCGCTCCTGGCCGTCGAGGGACGTGAAGATCTCCCCCTTCCCGGCCCGTCGGACCACGATCCGGCCGCCGGCCAACTGCCGGAAATCGAAGGCGTGCAGCGGGTGGCCGTACTCCAGGAGGACGTAGTTGGTCACGTCGACCACGTTGTTGATGGAACGCAGCCCCATCGACTGCAGACGGTTCACCAGCCAGGCCGGCGACGGGGCAATGGTGCAGTCCTCGATGAAACGGGCCGCATAGCGTGGACAGAGGTCCGGGGCCTCGATGGTGACCGAGGTCCGGCTCCCGATCGGCTCGCCGCTCTCCTCGATGCTGAACGCCGGGTGCCGGACCGTGGTGCCGAGCTTGGCGGCGACCTCGCGGGCGATGCCGATCATGCTCAGGCAGTCGGCCCGGTTCGGGGTGAGCGATACCTCCAGGACGGTGTCCTTCAGTCCGAGGGCCTCGAAGACCGGCACCCCCAGCTTTAGGCCTTCCGGCAGGACCATGATGCCGGCCGACTCGTCGGCCAGCCCCAGTTCCCTTTCGGAACAGAGCATCCCGAACGACTCTTCGCCCCTGATCTTGGAGCGCTTGATCCGGAAGTCGCCGGGGAGGAGTGCACCAATGGTGGCCAGGGCAACAATGTCACCGGTCTTGAAGTTCTGGGCGCCGCAGACGATGGAGAGGATCTCCGTGCCGTTGTTGACCTTGCACAGGGAGAGTTTGTCGGCATTGGGGTGCTGGGCACGCTCTTCCACCCGCGCCACGACAACCTCGTCCATTCCCTCGCCGCACCGTTCGATCCCCTCCACCTCCAGCCCGAGCATGGTGAGGAGGTCGGAGAGCTCCTCGGGGGTGAGATCGAAATCCACAAGCTCTTTCAGCCAGTTGTAGCTAACTTTCATCGTAGGTCACCGTTCAGGAAATTAAAACTGCTGCAGGAAGCGGAGGTCGTTCTCGAACAGGAGGCGCATGTCGTTGATGCCGTACTTGAGCATGGCGATCCGCTCGATACCGAGGCCAAAGGCGAAACCGGTCACCGCTTCGGGATCGTAGTTGACATGACGGAACACCTCCGGGTCGACCATGCCGGCCCCGAGGATCTCCAGCCAGCCGGAGTTCTTGCAGACCCGGCATCCCTTGCCGCGGCAGATGACGCAGGCGATATCCACCTCGGCCGAAGGTTCGGTGAACGGGAAAAAGCTGGGGCGCAAGCGCACGCCGATGTCCTTGCCGAACAGCTGGTTGATGAAGATGGTCAGTATCCCCTTCAGGTCGCCGAAGGTGATCCCCTTGTCCACCATCAGCCCCTCGATCTGGTGGAACATGGGGGAGTGGGTGGCGTCGTAGTCGCAGCGGTAGACCGTGCCGGGGGCAATGATCCGGACCGGCGGCGGCTGGTTCAGCATGGTCCGGATCTGGACCGGCGAGGTGTGGGTCCTGAGCAGCAGGCTGTTCTCGACGAAAAAGGTGTCCTGCATGTCCCGGGCGGGATGGTCCTTGGGAAAATTCAACGCCTCGAAGTTGTAGAAATCGAGCTCGATCTCCGGACCTTCCGCCACCTGGAACCCCAGGCCGGCAAAGATCTCGTTGATCTCGTCGATGACCAGCGTGACCGGGTGACGGGTGCCGACCGGCCGCTGGCGGCCCGGCATGGTCACGTCGAGACGCTCCCGCTGAAGCCGGTCGGCCTTGGCGGCAGACCGGACCGCGGCCAACCGCTCTTCGAGCCGGGTCTCCAGGAGGTCGCGCACGGCATTCACCAGATTGCCGGCCGCCGGCCGCTCGTCGGGCGGCAGGGCACCGATCCCCTTCATGAGCGCCGTCAGTGCGCCCTTTTTCCCCAGGTATTTGACCTTGACCTCTTGCAGCGCCTCCTCGGAGATGGCGGCGGCAAGCTCATCGAGTCCATTGTTCTGCAGAGTGTTCAGTTGTTCCTTCATGAATTCTGCCCCTGAATAAAAAAAAGAAATGGAATGTCGCCCATTCCATTTCCCTTTTCCTGCTGAGTGATAATGATCTAGCTGCCCTTGACCACCCCGGCGATTGCGGTGAAACCGGCCGGGTCGGACACGGCGAGGTCGGCCAGGACCTTCCGGTCGATCTCGACACTTGCCAGTTTGAGGCCGTGGATCAGCTTGCTGTAGGTAAGGCCGTTCAGACGGGCGGCAGCATTGATCCGGGTGATCCACAGCGCCCGGAAATCACGCTTCTTCACCCGGCGATCGCGAAACGCATAATTAAGGGCGCGGTCAACCGCCTCGGTAGCGCTCCTGAAAAGTTTGCTGCGGGCACCGCGGTACCCTTTGGCCAGCTTCAGGACCTTGTTTCTGCGTTGTCTCGCTTTAAATCCTCGTTTAACTCTTGGCATCGTACTGCTCCTTTTCTTCTGGTATTTCCCGGATCCGCAAGGGGAGACGTTTCCTCGCGGTTCTCAGGCATAAAGGCGGGGACTGGGGACTCGGGACTGGGCACTGGCAAAATCAGAATTTTGATTTTCACCAGTCCCCAATCTCCAGTCCCTGGCCCCGGATTCTTACTTATACGGTATCAGCCTGGCCACGTTTCTCTGGTCAGCGGCAGCCACCAGGCCGCCGTGGCGGAGGTTGCGCTTCCGCTTGCGGGTCTTGCTGGTGAGGATGTGGCTGGTAAAGGCGCTGCTCCGCTTGATCTTGCCGGTGCCGGTCTTCTTGAAGCGCTTGGCAGCGCCGCGATTGGTCTTGATCTTGGGCATTGTATCGACTCCTTTATATCTTGATGTAACCTGACTATTTTTTCGGCGAAACGATCACGAACATGCTGCGGCCTTCCATCTTCGGTCTCGCCTCGATAACCGCTATATCCTCTAGTTCCGAGATGACGCGCTCCAGGACCTTTTGTCCCAGATCCATGTGGGTGATCTCGCGGCCGCGGAACATCAGGGTGATCTTGGCCTTGTTCCCTTCTTCGAGAAAGCGGCGCACATGCTTGATCTTGAACATCAGGTCATGCTCGTCGGTCTTGGTCCGGAGCTTCACCTCCTTGACCACCACCTGCACCTGCTTCTTCTTGGCCTCCTGCAGCTTCTTGCTCTGCTGGTACTTGAACTTGCCGTAGTCCATGATCCGACAGACCGGTGGCACTGCAGTCGGGGAAACTTCTACCAGGTCCAGCTGCTGGGTCTCGGCAGCTGCCAGTGCATCCTGTATCGTCAGAATACCGAGCTGCTCTCCTTCAGCACCGATGACCCGCACCTCGCGGGATCGGATTGCCCGGTTAATATTCACGGTTGGTTTAGCTATGGCCACACCTCCTAGCGGTATTGAGCAGCTTCACGCGCCACATGCTCGGCAAATGCTGCCGGGGACATGGACGCCAAATTTTCACCATCGCGGAAACGCGGGGTCACCGTCCCGGACTGAACTTCCTTGTCGCCGATGACCAGCATGTAAGGAATCTTCTGGAGCTGTGCCTCGCGGATCTTGAACCCGAGCTTTTCGTTGCGGAAATCCTTCTGCACCCTGACCCCGGCGCCGCGCAGTTCGTCGAACACCTGCTGGGCATAGGGCTGCTGGTTGTCGGTCACGGTCAGGACAACGGCCTGTACCGGCGACAGCCAGACCGGGAAATTCCCGGCAAAGTGCTCGATCAGCACCCCGATGAACCGTTCGATGGAGCCGAGGATGACCCGGTGCACCATGACGGGGCGTTTCTTCTCGCCGTCGCTGTCGACATAGGTGAGATCGAACCGCTCGGGCAGGGTAAAATCGCACTGGATAGTAGCACACTGCCACCTTCTGTCAAGACAATCGCGCAGCTTGATGTCGATCTTGGGGCCGTAGAAGGCACCGTCCCCCTCGTTGATCTCATAGGGGCGGCCAGAATCCTTCAGGGCGCCGAGCAGCGCATTGGTGGCCCGCTCCCAGTCCGCATCGGAACCGATCGACTTCTCGGGGCGGGTGGAGAGCTCCATCTCGAAATCGAAACCGAATTTCCCCATCACCTCGCTGACAAAGGCGATGACCCCCTTGATCTCGGCGTCCAGCTGTTCCGGGGTGCAGAGGATATGGGCGTCGTCCTGGGTGAAGCAGCGGACCCGCAAGAGGCCGTGGAGCACCCCGGCACGCTCGTGGCGGTGCACGGTCCCCAGCTCGAAGAAGCGGAGCGGCAGGTCGCGGTAGCTCCTGAGCTGTGATTTGTAGATCATCATGTGGGCAAGGCAGTTCATCGGCTTGATGCCGAACCCCTGCTCGTCAACTTCGGTGAAGTACATGTTCTCGCGGTAGTTGTCGAAATGGCCGGACCGCTGCCAGAGCTCGGTCTTCAGGATCTGGGGGCCGACGACGATGTCGTAGCCGCGCCGCAGGTGCTCCTTGCGCTCGAAGTCCTCCAGGATGGTCCTAAGCAGCGCCCCTTTCGGATGCCAGATGGCAAAGCCGGCGCCGACCTCGTCGGAAAACGAGAAGAGGTCCAGTTCCCGGCCGAGCTTTCTGTGGTCACGGCGCTTAGCCTCTTCCAGCCGCTCCAGGTAGGCATCCAGCTCTTTTTTGTCGCTGAAGGCGGTGCCGTAGACCCGCTGCAGCATCTTCCGCTTTTCGTCGCCCCGCCAGTAGGCACCGGCTATGGAGGTGAGCTTGAACGCCTTGCACCAGCTGGTGGAGGGGAGATGGGGGCCGCGGCAGAGGTCGACGAAGTCACCCTGGCGGTACAACGAGACGCGCTCCGCCCCCAGGTCCTCGATCAGTTCGACCTTGTACTCTTCGCCCATCTGGCGGAACTGCTCGATCGCTTCCTGGCTCGTGAGTTCCTCGCGCTGGATCTTGAGGTCGGCCTTGGCCAGCTCGCGCATGGTGGTCTCGATCCGCTCCAGCTCTTCCGGCGTAAACGGGTGGTCAACGTCGAAATCGTAGTAGAAGCCGCTCTCGATGGCCGGACCGATGGTCACCTTGGCTGCCGGGTAGAGCCGCTTCACCGCCTGGGCCATCAGGTGGGAGGTGGAGTGGCGGATGATCTCCAGAGCCTCCGGGCTCTTCTCGGTGACGATCTCCACGTGAGCGCCGTCGGGGACCGGGGCGTACAGGTCAACCAGCTGGCCGTCGATCTTGCCGGCAATGGCTGCCTTGGCCAGACCGGCACCAATGGAAGCAGCGACGTCACGTACAGTGGCGCCGCTGGCCAGATTCCTGGTGGACCCATCGGGCAGATTAATCGTAATATCGCTCATTGCATACCCTTGAACAGAAAGAGGCATCGAACATCGATGCCTCCGTATCCGCTGCCTGGTGCAGATTAAAAGCATGGTAGGCGCGGGCGGTCTCGAACCGCCGACCTCTACCGTGTCAAGGTAGCGCTCTCCCCCTGAGCTACGCGCCTGCAAACGAATCGTTTAAATATCAATCCGGACTGAAATTGTCAAGGGAATTATTCTCCCGGCCTAACAGTAAAGTTAACACGGCTGAGACAACTTCTTCCGGGGAAATCGCGGACAGACACTCGGTGAGGCGGGGACAGCGCGGGATTGTCCCAAAACGGGAACAGGGTGAACATAAGAGCCTTTTGTCGAGCACAGTGTGCCTTTCGCCTCTGGGCGCCCACTTGACGGTACAGCTTGGGCCGAATAGGGAGACTGTGGAGACACCGAGCCCCGCTGCCAAATGCAGTACACCCGAATCCCCGCAGATTACTAGTCTCGAACTGGCGATCACTGCTGCAGACTCCGACATGGTTGTCAAACCGGCCAGATTAAGCCCGCCAGCTTCGGCAATCGACTCACCCTCAACCCGATCTTCGGTACCGCCAACTACAACAACCCCGTAACCATTTTCAACAAGACGCCTCGCTACTGTGCTGAAACGTTTTGCCCCCCAACGTTTTTCAGGAGTTGATGCACCGGGGGAAATTACTATATAGGGTTCAGAGCAGAGCGCCTGCAGCAGTCGGTCTGCTCTGGTCACCGCCTGAAGGGGCACCGACAAGCAGACAGTTCCTCCGTCCGGCTGCCAACTTACCCCCAACGGCTTTAGCAACGCGGCAAAATTCTCCGGTTCATAGAGGGCTAGGTCGTAATCCATACTATGAGTGAACATTCTCCGCCGTTCGTTGGTACCAAAACCGATCTTAATCGGGGCACGCAGCAGTCGCGCTACAACAGCAGACAAGCGATACCACTGCTCGGTGTCAATCACGACGTCGAATCTGCACAGCAATGCTTGAATCAGCTCTCTTGGGCAATCATAGCGAAGAACTTCATCTACTTCAGGAACAAGAGGGAATACTCCTGCATTGCGACATTCAGCAAGAATAGTTATGCGAACGTCGGGATAGAATTTCTTGATTGAAATGATTATGGGGGCCAGAAGTATGGCATCGCCCATACCACCGGGCCGGATTATGAGAATGGAACGTATATCTGATAAGATAACGTTTCGATCCGGGCATGGGAGAGCTGAAACGCCCAAGGTTCCGATAACAGCGTCGAGCTTCTTTAACTTACTGATATTCATATTCAATCAACCGCACCAGATAACAGCTGACAATAAAGTTTCAGATGACGTTGAGCGACCAGATGTAGACTAAAATTATCTTCAACCAACTTTCTGGATGTTACAGACATCAATGTTCTTAACGCCTCATCATGTAACAAGTTAATGATTCCAGTTGCCAACTCTTCTATGATAAATGGTTTTGCCAGGTACCCTGTTTCTCCATGCGTAATCAAATCCGGCATCCCTCCAACGGCAAAGGCGACACAAGGTGTGCCACATGACATCGCCTCCATTACAACATACGGAAGATTCTCCTGACGCGATGGTGCAACTAACAAATCAGCGGCTCTAAGCAGAAGGATCATCTCTTGTTCATCGGCAATGATCCCAACGTTTCTGACCGGAATATCAAAATCAGAGAGAGTGGCGCCGGCATCTTCGCCGAAGATAACAAGTTCGGTATCCTGCAGATGATTGGGACTTATTGACTTAATAGCACCTTGCAATAGATCAAAGCCCTTGTTACCGTCGCTAAGCGCATGAATCGCACCGAAAAGGACCACCTTTCTGTTTTCCGCCAACCCGAGCTTTCTCCGAGCTTCGATTCTGTCCCCAGGAGAATATAGAGCAGTATCAATTCCGTTTGGAATTACGACAATCCTCTTATTTCCAAAGAGAGAGCTCGACCTGGCTTTCTCCGCTATCCAACGGCTAGGAGCAACGATCGTAAACGGCACATTACTCCAAGCCTTCTGCTTGCGTTTCCATATACGACGCGACAGGTCATTATCATCATTCGATCCAAGGACCGGACATCGACCACACGACTGCTCATATCTTGTGCAGTCAGCAGGCAGATGACATCCTCCGGTAAAGGGCCATGAATCGTGAAGCGTCCAAACAATTGGACAGTTAAGAGAGGTTATATCCTCAATCCGAACGAATCCATTGACGACCCAGTGGAGGTGAACCAAATTAGGGGTCAAGCACGCAGCCCGCGGAATCCCTCTCCCTGGTGCCCAAGCTGGCGAGAACACATGAAGTTGGCGATTGGGGTACCTGTGCAGTGGAATAGCATCGATGAGTGCCCTGAGGAATCCGTCAATGCGTGATCCAACAGCTACAGCCTCAGAACTGATTGTACTTTTCTCCCTGGCCAGCATGGTCGTATCTACACCGGCTGCGGATAATCCACCCAAAAGCCTCTGACAGGCGCGGGTCGCTCCGCCAGACTCATCATATGTATTAAGTAAAGCAATCTTCATGACAGCAAAAGATATATAATTAAAGTTGCTATCGAGTATTTCATTCAGCTCAATCCTTTTTCTTTGCAGTCCACACTGTTTGGCGAAAATCCGGTGAACTTCCCACGTCATCTAACCATTTGTGCAGCCTTGACCAGTTACCAGAACCTCTAGTGTCCCGAGCGGTTAATTCATTCCTTAGAATTCTAGCTCTTTTGGCCCCTGGCTATGTTACGGCTCCTCGGCTTAGGCCCTGCTAGGCCTGCGTCGCCGCGCCTTGCCAGGGAACCAAAATCCCTCAGAACTCTTGCGGCGAACTAACCGCACGGGATACTAGCCATCACAGATTCTGTTGACGAGCGGGTGTTATTATTCCTTAGACTCATAATTTAAATGATGATGAGATACCTGAAAATCAATAATTTGTTTAGGATAAATATGCATTTTTTCGTTATTTAGAAGATTTTTACTATTTTTAGTAATTACAAATAGATTAGTTTTATATAACGGAAATAATTTGCACAACAATGCATCAAAGTACAACAATAAAATCACACTCTTGTTATTGAAAAAAATTCGTATAATCGGAACAATAATGTTATAAATATTTGTGAATATTCTTGGATGTTTCCATTTATTTGAATGAATTCTCGCTTTTGCATCTAATAATGATGCTGGAATTACTGAAAACAAGCTGTATATTTTTTTTGAAAAAATTTCATAACCTTCTTCTTTTAAGTAGTCAAAACTCTTCAGATCAAAACTATGAATATGTCCATGCGGCGACTCATCAGCCTGGTTATGATCAGCTATTTCTTCATACTCATGTGGTACTGTGACAATTACAGCAGTATTGGCTACCCTTAGCAGTTCTTTCATTGCTTTTTTGTAGTCGGTTACGTGCTCCAAACTCTCGCTGCACAATACAACATCAAATTCGTCTTCTTCAAAGGGTAATTCGTGAATATCTGCAGATACCGCTGGTATTTGGAATATTTCCACTGCTCTCTTGCAGGCTTCTTCAGAGAGGTCTGAAGTATTCACCTTAGCTCCAAAAAATTGTTGCACCAAAAACGCCTTGTATCCTTCGGCTCCCCCCACATCCAAGAGTGAATCGAACTGCAAATGGGATAACATCCGCATTATCTGAAATGTAATGATGTATCTGAAGACGTAGCCGGGCTCGCAAGGATCCTTTCTGAAGCCATAAATGGGTTGATGGGCAATGTAAACACCGTGCTTGTCACATTCTCTAAAGCGTTTGTTCAGCCAGTCTTTGGCTATTTCGGTGTAGGGGTCCAACTTATTCTCCTCTCTATAGCTGCATACTTACGAGGCAACCTTATCCTTATTCGACGTTGAACGTGTACGGCGTTGTGGCACTGAACTCCTCTGCTAGTGGTGATGCCCCGTCGTCAAAAGGCTCAGCACAAACAGGTTACAGGAGCTGAAACATTCTCATTTTCGATGCAAAGGTGCTCACATCCCAATTGCGCACCAACTGGCGGGGAAGCAGGAATGGATTGGTCCACCTGTGGGCTTGGCCGGGAAAGTTCGACGCTGCCTTGACAAATCCGGCGTTACGACAAAAATGCACCGTTTCAGATGTGAAGTCCTCCTTTCCTCCGAACGGATAGGAGAAAACAGTGACTTCTCGACCGATCAGTTCCTGAAGATGGAGCTTTGATGCCAAGATCTCTTGCTGTTGTTCGGCACTGGAAAGAGTAGCAAGAGGAGTGTGGGATACCGTATGAGCACCAATAGTCACCAGCCTACTTGAGGCCAGCTTCTGAAGCTCATTAACCGTCATAATACGATGAGTGACACGCCCGTCTTTTGCAATACCGGCCCAAGCACGCAACTGCCTGAACCAATCTTCACGGCGCACAGCGCCAACTTGCTTGATCAAAAGATGGATTTCCTCATACAGGGCGCTGCGATCAGCATTACTTTTTGTCGACCACTTTCTCCCGAAACCTTCATCCTGCAGGTTGAAGGTAGGAGGGAATTCCCTCTCTACCAAGAGAATCCGTTCCAGTTCATCCCACCAGAACTCGCGATTACTCCCCAGGCCGCCTGTCGATATAAAAAACGTTGCTGGAATTCCAGCTTTCTCCAAGAGTGGAAGTGCTTCCCTTACATTATCAGCATAGCCGTCATCGAAGGTAACGACAACTGAAGGTTCTTTGAGGTTCGGCCATTCGTCCTCAAAACGAAGCACCGGGAAATTTTCTTTTATATAACGAAGATGATAAAGGAAATTATCCGGGCTCACTGCCAGTTGCTGGGGGTCTGATGGAAGTGTCGTGACGCGGTGATAGATAAGGATCACCACCGGAGGGTCGATGACGTTCAAAATCCGGTTTTTCGCTATGCGTACGTTATGATAGCCGGACAGCGCCAATCGATAGTCCCCCCACACCATCACATCACCTTCCGGGCAACAATACCGATAAGCATCTGGTAATCTAGATCATGTTGGTCAAGGAGCGATACGTCTGGAAAGTCTTCAACGGCAATCCCTTGCAGAAAAGCAGTTGCTGCCAGGACGTTGCCGAAGCTCACGATTTCAACCCCGCCAGTGAAGACCGGCTCAAACAATTTTTGAACTGATGCAGTGGTAAACCGCCAATAGTCTCCCCAACGGTCCATGTCGTACCGGCTAACCTGGCTGATGCCGGCAACCGTCGCCAGAAGCACACCACCAGGTTTCAACAGGTAATGAGCACCGGAAATTGCCTTTTGCACGTCAAATATAAAATTGAAGGTTTGCGTGCAGATGAAGCAGTCAATGGCATTTTCAGGCAACGTTTCAGGTCTGGTCAGATCACCCTCAATCGTCACTCCATCGACGCCGGGGGTTGGGTGGATAACATCAATACTCTCAGCCTTGCTACCGAATTTCCTGGCGTAGTGAGATTCCCCCACCTCCAAAATACGACCTTGAACCCGCCCAGAATGGGATTGCAGGAAGCGCTCTATGTAATAACGGTCAATGGGGGTACCGCGATCTGTGCCGAACTGATTGCTAACTGGTCTGATTTCCCTGAGATTGCCCATTTCTACAACTATCTTTTGTCTTGTCAGTATCTGAAATAATTTTTCGATCATAGTCAGCCCATGTTTTTTTCATTTTAGAAAAGAAACAATTTTTTTGGCAAACAAGGATAATCTGGCTCTAAATCTCAAACCGTAGACGAGTTTTAGATCTGTATTATCAGCAACTTTATCGCGCAGAATAAAAGGAGGATGTTCCATTGGGAATTGCATTTCCCCAACCTGGAGATTTGCAAGCGGGTCCGCAGGATTTGTCGTATGTGTTGCACTTGGGCCGTAACCAATATTAGTAATCAGATTGATGCTGGGACTTATACTCAATCCGCCCTGCAACCAACAGGCAAATGTCCATTGGAAATCCCAGATATGTAATTTATCGGCTCCGTAAACCTCCTTGAATCTTTCCGTCCAATACCTAACTGCACCATTGTCCATCAAGACATCATTTAACAATCCCCGTTCAAGCACCTCAGGCAACAACGAAATTTCGAAGTCATAGTTCTGCCATGCCCTCCTCCATGTGGCCCATCCGGTGGTTTGGGGAAACAGGGAAAAGTAATAACTATAGCCGGGATGATACCCACCGGATTGATACCTACAACCACTTATTGTCATAATTCTTTCGTCGTACCTGTATCTTTCGAGCAGTTCCTGGCAATATCTGAAAAATGTCGGGTCTGGCAGGCAGTCATCCTCCAGGATTATTGCCTCCTCCACCTGCTCAAACACCCAACTGATGCCTGTTGCCGGCCTCTTCCCACATCCCATATTTTTTTCAGCATAATTACGAAGAACCTCACACGGCCAGTCGACTTGCTCGACAATCGCACGGGTTCGGGCACAAAGCTCATCTTCTCCGGGATGGTCATCACGAGGGCCATCGGCCACGATGAAAAGACCTTTAGGCTGTGCTCGGCGAATCTCGGCAAAGACCCTACTGGTCGTTTCAGGGCGGTTGAAGATAAAAAATGCAACTGGTGTATTGAGCAGCGTATTGAGCTCCCAGGCTAAATTATTTGTTTCTGTCGCGGATACAGCTCTGCCCGTAAAAAATAATCAAGAAAAGCTCCGAATTCTGAGACAAGCGGAGTCAGCCCGTAATATATCAGGCGTCGTAGAGGAATATTTCGGGGTCGACAGAAGGTCCGAAGCGCATGAACGCATCCATAGGCTATTCCCGCGAGATGAGAGAAAAGTCCTCTCCGATGGCCTAGTGCCAGCGCTGAACAGCGACCTACTGCATAAGCGGATTTGAGCAACCAGCCGAGTCTCATTTTATGGGCAGGCAGATAATGCCGCACCTTCATTGCAGGAACATAGAAAACTGCCTGCCCCCGCTCCTTGAGAAGCAATTGGAACCGCGTCTCCTCACCATAAGATAGTTTGTTGCCGTTCATGCCCAGCGCTGGATCGAAGCCGTCGAATTCGGCCAGGATGTCTCTGCGAAAGACCATATTAGTTCCATGGATAAATTCGCGCTCCGCATCCAGTGGCCTTTCATCTGAGCCCAGGGACATTGAGCCCTCTCCCGGAGGGAACCAACTGGGAACGGGGTAAGTCGAAAAAGCCTCGTAGGGGCCGCCAAAAGCACAAACTGTCGGGTTGCGTCTGATAAATGAGGCCATTTCAACAAGCCAATGCGAATCAGCCTCGGCATCGTCATCGATATATGCCACATAGAGACCACGAGCTTCACGCCAGCCTCTGTTGCGGGCGTTGCTAAGCCCCTGTTCGGATTCAGTGAAGAGCTGGGCATTGATATGACGAGCGACGAACTCCCTGGCCACCTGCAATGTGTGGTCTACCGAATTATTATCAACTACAACCACTTCGAATTGCTCTTTGTCCAGAGTCTGCGCTTCGATTGAAGATAACAGCCCGCCCAACAGGTCTGCTCTGTTATGGGTACAGACAACGACCGATATAAGTGGCTCAACGCTCATTGATGCCTACCACAGCATTTCAGAAGAAACCCCCACCGCTCGCGTCGCGTCATGCCATCATCCGTCGCGGTCACGTAGCGGCGGAAAGTCCGCCATGCGGGAAGTCCGAAACTAGAGGCTCCGAGACAGATTGCAGCCCACCTTCGTGCAAGCACCCGATTAAGAGCCTCTTTTTCATAGGCGCCGGCCATTTCATTGGCTTCCCGAAGCCGGGAGAACCACTTTCCTTCAGCTGAAAGTTGCGCAACCGATTTAATGACCTCATGGCGGGAGATCTGTGAATGGAGACACAATTCCTGATTGCTCAACGATAAACCAAGAGCCTGCAGCTGTCGCTCTCTAACCAGGTCGGCGAAATAGACTCGTGCCACATCCATCACATTTCGCTCTGCATCATCATAAATACGGTACTGAAGCAGAACTTCTGGCAGGTTTGCCAATCGAAGCTTCTTCGCGGCTCGCTCCCAAAGGTCATAATCCTGTGCAAAACGAAAGGACTCGTCATACGAGAGGCCCGCCGTCAAAAAAGCTTCACGTCTGAGAATCATTGCCGGGTGAGCAAGTACCGGACCAAACAAAAGCTCGCAGCGGATGACCTCATGATCAACCGGATAGCGCCATATTTCGCTGCAGGCACCGATTGTCTCTACCCAGCAGCCAGAGGCAGCTATTTGCGGATTAGCCTCCATGAAAGCCACCTGCCGTTCGAAGCGCGTCGGGAGACAGACGTCATCAGCATCCATCCGAACCAGATAGCGCCCACGCGCCAGTTGCATCCCCAGGCTGAGGCTGGCAGCCAGTCCGAGATTGGAGCTGTTCTTGAACACGGTGATGCGATCACTTGCATATGAAGTTGCTATCTGCAACGTCCCGTCAGCCGAGCCGTCATCGATGATGATGCATTCGTAATCGGAAAACGTCTGGCGGGTGATGCTCTCCATAGCTTGGGAGAGCCAAAGTGCCCCGTTGTGTACCGCCATCACTACCGAAACCAGAGGTTCCCTTGATGAATCCATCACGAAACTGTCCTCAGTTCACTCCAGATCTCTCCCCAACGAACCTCCATGTGGGTGACGCTCAACCCTGCCTCTTTTACTTCTGCGACAAAGGATTCAATGGTGTACTCGGTATCGTGAGTACTATCCAACCGCCACTCAACTCCCAGTTCGCGTTTAAGGGGTACCCTCCAGTCTCGTTCAAACAAGGGTACTCGAATCAAAAAACGACGAGGACAAACGGTTTCTTGAATCCGCCGGAGAAAGAAAGCACGCTCGGTCAGGTGCTCCAGTACATTGGAAAGAATGACTACATCAAATCCCGAACCCGAATTCACTCCGAGAGCATCCCCGACAAAGTATGTCACACCTGGATGGGGGTGAACTTCTTTCGCTTTAGCGATGATGCAGGGGTCGAGATCGAAGGCAACAACCTCAGCAGAAGTTTTGTCAGCCACTGCATGGGCAACAGCTCCCAAACCACAACCAATGTCAAGCACTCGTTCGCCGGTGCAAATTCTGTCTGTAAAAAAGTCGTGATAACGTGTATGGCGGTGCTTTGTGTGCACCCCGTCTCCGTAACTCACTGACATCTCACCCTGTAAAAGATACAGACGGTTATCAAGATCCAATAGAAAACGCAATGCTTGGTCTGCATTCAGCCGTCTGGCATAAGAAGCACAGAGCTGTTCAATAAGCGTAGCCAGCTTCTTTGGGCTCAGCCGCATCAGCCCCGCCTCCAGCATCTTGAACGCATATCTTTTCAACACGTCATTTCGGCCCCTTCGCCAATATAGAGTGATAGGTATCCAGCTCCATGCGGACGATACGTTCAAGAGAGTAATTCTCCCGGATATGGCGGAATGCATTGCCACCCAATTTTTGTTGCATAGTGGTGTCAGCCAAGACATCTTCAATGGCTTTCCGAATTGAATCAGTATCAGGCTTACACAACCATCCGGTCTGGCCATGAATGATCACCTCATTAATACCGGATACGTCAGTGCCAATTACCGGTAATCCGCATGACATAGCCTCCAGCAGGGCCTTGGGATGTCCTTCATACAGGGATGGCAATATAAACAGCGAGCTCGTGCGGAAATGATCCGGTAACTGATTGTTTGGCACCATGCCGGCCAGTCTGATCTGGGAGTTTCCTGAAACGAGGGAGGCAAGCTTGTCATATAATGTCCCGCAACCGATAATTTCCAGATCAACATCGAGCCCGCATATTGCCACAATTAAAGCTTCAAGGTTTTTCTCCCGTTCAAGACGGCCAACATAGCAAAGACGAGTCTTGGTCAATGTTTCATTTCTGACAGGAGTGAATAACTCCATATCCACGTAATTCGGAATCACAACAATTTTCTGCTCTAACTGTGAAAAACGCCCAATTATGTTAGCGCGCATGGAAGACGTGGTCACTGCAATAAGGTCTGCGCCGCTAAAAACTTTTTCTTCGACTGCCAGACTTTCCAGCGCCAACCTGGAATTGCATCCCTGCTCAAGTATCACATTCTTCGACCACATATAACCACATCGCGCCAGCAAAGGCTTCCTCCACTGTCGTGCCGCCGCCAGCGCAACATCGGCCCCATAAGTCTGATTGGTTTTTACAAGGTCGGCGGCTTGCAAGGCTTTTCTGTGTAACCAGGGAATAAGCTTTACATACAGCCATTCGGGAAGATTCCAGCTGTTACAACAGATACCGATGCCTGGGATACGGTTCTGGTAGTCCAAGTCACTACCGTCACCGTACGTAATGAATGTCACCTTGACTCCAAACGATTGGAGACGGCGATATAAAGCCACTTCACGCTCAAACAGACCCGTATCATCCCACTCACGCAACGAGACTCCGCGTGTGAAAAAGAGAACCATTGATAAGGGGTCTGATTCGTTCTTTGAGCCAATGTCATGCACAGTGGATTCTCCAGCAGTATCTCCCCATATCTTCCGATTGTGCTGATAACGCCAGGGCAATCGCTGTTGCCCAGGTCATCATGGTTGTACCGTGAAGATCAGCGACCGGGGCACCCTGGCTTACATTGGCACCATAATAGTGAGTCTGTGCTCGCTCTTCGAAAAAAGAGAACGCCCCATCTTCGCGCACAAATCGTGAAATTCTGGCGAGGGCAAGATGGCCCAAATGCCGAACGTCCTCTTCACGATAGCCCGGAGGGACGCCCAGCCGTGCATGGTAGACAACGAACAGCTGGTTGAGAAAACTGCAGCCGTCATCCTGTAAACGCTGGTCCAGGGCAAAGTCCATCAGTCTCCGGCAGTCCGGATAGGGCTTACTCAACCACTGCAGACCCGAAAAAACTTTCATTGCACCATTGAGATTTTCAACAGGATCTGGAGATCCCTTGCACCAGCACCCGGACTCGCTATCCCTGAGCGCTGCCAGACAAACCAAAGCGGTGTCTATGAGCCCTGCGTAGTCAGACCTCTTGGGAAAATGCTTCTCGTTGGCAGAAAGCATGAACAGAAGATGGCTCAGATGACTGCCGGCCGACCAGGGATGAGACCAGTCGAAGGAGTGGATAAAACGTGAAACCTCTTCGCTCGTTGAACATTCGATCGGCAGTGGATATCCTGGCAAATCTTCGACCATCAGCAAGGTTGAGGCAGACTGTCGCGATTCGGCCCGGATATTGATATTGTCCCGGTAATCCGTTGCCCGCCGGGAATTGCTGCCGATGAGCCGATGCAGATAAAGGCCGACCCTTTCCTTGAGGTCCAGCCTTGCCTGCCGGGCCAGCCACTGGTCAACAAACCACCCGTCAGCACGCTGGAATGATTTGACGAACGCCAGACACCCCTCTCTCCTCACTGCCGACCAGCTGTCCCAGATGCCGATTTGCCAGGCGATCTTCATGGCAAAACAGGTCGCAAACTGTGCCTGTTGGCCGCTCACGGGGACCAGAGAACCATGCGAGCAAAAGCGAAACCGTCCCGGCTCCAGGCCCTCTGCCATCCGCTCTAACCATGCCGCAATGCTCGTCCGCAATTTCTCCGTATCGAGATTCACTTCACGTCACCTTGCTGCTGAAAATGCCACGCCATCGGCAGAGTGTCGTCATCATACGAATACCGGAGAGAAGAGGGAATTTCTTGCTCGTGTAACGGCCCGTTTTCGTCAATTCCCCTATATTGGCCATAAAGCTATAGTACTTATCGACAGTATCGCTGAGTGAGTTTACAGAAATGACTTTCCGGAAGCTCGCATATTCCGGGGCCATCCGTTCCAGCAAAGCAGGGACTTCATCCGGCGCATCAAAGAGTAGTCCGGCATCCTTCACAATTTCAGGGTGTCCCCCATCACGGAGCGCTATGACCGGGAGACCGCAGCTCAACCCCTCAATCAGCGCATTTGAGCAGGGATCTTTTTGTGCCGCGGTAATGAAGATATCATGACTTTTGAGCTCCGCAGCCAATTGTAGACTGTTCAGCGGGGCAAGTGTGCGGATATTTTTGAATGATACCGGGGTATTGCCAATGAATGTCATGGCATACCGCTTAAAATCGAGATGTTCGTCCAGCCAACGATACGTCTCGAATCCTTTCTTCGGATTATCCGACCAAGAGACCGCTATCAGCTTGATTTTCTTAACAGCTGAAAAATCCGTTTTACCCTTTGTGTTGAATATATCAGGATCCACAGCATTGTGGATAGTGGTCTCGAACGGAGAGGTGGTTAGCCCCATACGGTAATTCTCTCGCTTTGACCACTCGGATTGGAATATCGTCGCATCGGCAATAAGCCTATTCGCATCGTTTGTAACCTGATCACGCCGATCAGAGAGCGAATTATACAACCGTATCGGGCCATCAATTCTGTGGATGAAGGTCTTTCCCGCGTATCTCTTCCTTAATGCACACACCTCGTCAATAAATTGGTAGCTGTTGTATAGATATATCTGGGCCTCGTCAGCGTTGTCCGAGTAGTATCCGCGCTGCATCAAGCCGTTTCTCAGGGCTTTCAGGAACTGGTTCCCGCCCCCCCTGGGACCATCGGTGATATCGAAGACAATATGTATTTTCATTTCAGCATGACCCCATCAGAGAACAAAACCGACCATAAACTCCCGCCAGGAATCATAGAGCGCGGCATAAGAATTGTGGTCCGCCGTGCGGCGAGCCTCACCGATTTCTGAGTCCAGTGACGACAGGTGCTCATAGACATGCCGGGTCCAGAAAGCCAACTCCTCACTATCCTCAACATTCGCGAGCCACCCGCTTTCCTGGTGACGCACCAGATCAGTTGCCTGACCAACACGGGTCGAGACCAGAGGCACCCCTGAAGCCATCGCCTCCAATACGGCCTTTGGCCCTCCTTCCTCACGGGACGAAACCAGATAGAGATCGAGTGCGTGGTACAGGGAACTCATATCAGCATATGCGTTAACATGTACATGCCGATATAGAATCCCGTTGGCCTCCAGCCCTCTTTTCACGTAACCCCTGGCTGGCCCCGTCAGGAGCACAAAGAGCTCAGGAACAGAGGGCTTCAGTTGAACCAGCGTCTTTAACAAAACATCAGGCCCTTTGACCAGCTTCGGCTCGTCACCATCGCCCCAACCGCAGCCGTCCTTCTGGAAACTTCCCACGACAAAGGCCGATTGCGGTATCTGCCACTTGTCTCGCGCAACCGCCTGGTCGTTCTTGCCACGGAAAGGAAAATACGAGAGGTTTATTCCTATCGGGATGAGATGCACCTTCAGTGGATCAATGCCCGTGGCGAGGATGGTCTGCTGCATTTCCCGATTTGGCACCTGAATGCGCGAAATCCTGGGATGGTGAGAGCAGAGAGCGTGGTAACACCGGTCGAACTCGGGATAGCCTGTCCCGGGCTTGCCATGATAATAGGCTGTCGCAATCCGATTCCTGCCAGCCAGCCATGAAGTCTCCAGCAGGAAATACCTGTCGACATAAAAAACGCACTGTGACCTAATTATCCCGGGACTTGCCACTTCTCTGGCTGAAACGCCAATATTTCGGCAGATCTCTAACAGCTCACAAGCTTCATTAGCAAGCGCCCATTCGGATCCCGCTGAAATAACCATCAGCCTGGAGTAGTCATTACTAAAAAAAGTTGATGACCGGTCCATCAGCATTTTGTAAGTATGGACAAGTTTCTTTTGAATTCTGCTTAACAATAGTCTCACCAAAAAGAGAAGTGGAGGGTGAGTTAGGAAGGTTTGGATGCTTTGACTCCGAACCCTGTAGTCATCCCTTTACAATAGACTGTATGGTAACGATGAGCATTGGCGTCCCACTCAAGAGCTCGTGACTTCAACCAATCAGTCATGAATGCGAGGGGAAGAAGGCGTGTTGCCAGCCCCTTACCCCCTGACCGTCCATCCCATTCGTAAACCATTGCCCGCACCATGTCGACAAAAACACTCCAGAAACCGCCATGCTCCTCTATGCAGATTACGGTATAACCAAGTGAACTTAGCTGAAGCCAAAAAAACTGCTCTGTGTATCGAAAGTAATCATTGGGATCGGGATGCTGCGGATAGATGAAAGGAGCTGTCGCCAGCAGGACTCCGTCAGGCTTCAGCACCCGCAACGACTCAGCGAGGACTTCTTGATGATTGTAGATATGCTCAAGCAGTTCCGAACAGATAACCGCATCGAATACGTTATTGCCGAACGGAAGCGCTGCGGCATCTGCCTGCAAATCAGGAAGTTTCTGCCGAGAGAGATTCAAATAAACCACACGATGTCCGAATGATTCAATATCGAATACCCCCCTCTTGCCGACTCTATTTCCCCCTATGTCGAGAATGAGGCTACCCTGTGGCAAGCTCCCCACTTCACGATCATAAAATCGATCAACAAAATATCTTCTGAGGGAGTATGAGAGCCCTCGACAGGATCGATTAATTGACATATACCGCATTTTCTCCGCACCTATGACTACTCTCTTAGGATCATTTCCTTACCGAACTGGAGCCACTCATCGGGTGAGGTCTTGTCAGCCGGAATGTCACCCTGACTTTTCAACACTCCCCTCCCGAGATGAAGAAAGATAACCCGATGCTGGGCATCAAAACTCCGGTCCACCTTGATTTTCCTGAATTGTGAGTCAGCTGGGAGAAGATCGACAAGCCCAGGCTCCCAGAGAGAGTTTGGGCACGCCCAGATCTGGTATCCGGCACGTTGAAGGGCAAGAGAGACTCCGTCTCCGGTGTCATGATGCGGCATATCATGGGCAAAGGTTAGGCCTAAGCGGCCAAACAGAGTGAAGTCAAACAACATTCCCAGTACATGAACAGACTTCACCCGCAACGAATCGAGCCTGACTCCTACACAACGCACCTGATCGTTGAGGCGTCCCATGAGATAGCTGAGCCAGCCTGTATGGCAGGGCATGGTATCCATATGCAGTGTCATCATGAGCCGGCTGTCGGAATCAATGGTCCGAGCCGCAAGTTCAAGGGCAACGGCATTGGCATAGCTGCCCTGATATGGGGCTTCGCCCAGTCCAAAGAGCTGCCGCATAAAGCTAAATCGGTAATCAGGCTTTGACTGATTGAAAATTACGTTTATATCCGGTTCATTTTCCAGCCATTGGGCCATCTCAACTGGGGAGGCATTGTCTACCACCCATAGCTCATGTTCCTCGGAGGTGTAGCGACGAATGGAATCGAGACAGAGTCGCAGAATTTCCCTGGCAGTCTCGTTTGGCTGAAATGAAACAACGACCAGCCGCGGCGATGCTGGGGGGGCGAAAACCCGACGTATCACCCGAACGGGATAAGTCCGGCCGTAGATGTTGATTCTCAAAACTTCCCCCGACAACATGCCGTCACTTCTCTTTTCTTCCGACCGCATAGACTGTGTCGCACCAATCCATCCGAAACACCCTGCTCACCATTCCCACAAATGGCCGTTCGTACCATCGGGGCCCGGGCACCTTGTTACAGCGAGCGCAGTGTACCGTCTCCAGGCCGGCAAGGCTCAACAAGGCATAGAGGTTCAGGTAGGTCAACGGCGTGACATGGGTCGGATTGCAGAGGTACCGGGTCGGGTGCTGCGGATTGGGAACGCTCAACAGCAGCACCCCGCCCGGGGCAACAACTGCTGCCAAACCACATACTGTGCGTATGCAGTCGGCGAAGGAAAGATGCTCAAGAACCTGATTGGCAACAACCAGCTGGAACCGTGTCTCAGCCGGTATTTCCACCAGATTTCTGAAGGTTACTTGTGCCGTCGGATCCGTATCGCAAGAAAAATAGAAACCGTCACTGATACCGAGAACTTCCTGCAATACCCTGTTTGCACCACAACCGAAATCAAGGACTTTGCCATTGGAATATTCATTTCGGTATGTTCGGGCCAAATAGCCATATGGCTCTATGGCCACCGGCAGATCAAAGATGTTGCCGTATTTTCGAAAACCCTCGGTCGTCAAACCAAAAAATCTGCCGTAGGGGATATTCGTGCCTGTCTCTGAAGGATCCATCAGGTTTGTGGAGTTATCTTGTGCCGTCATAGAATTACTCCTTCTGTTTCTTGAGTCTTCTGCGACCAGTCTGCTGCGAGCCAGATATGGCCGCCGGCAACAGGTGCCTCCCCCTTTATCATAGCCACAGATTCTACGGTGAACATGATGCCGTCAATGGCATCAACATAGGAACCAAGACTGTTTTTGGCGTTCACGTCGATCGTATATGTTCCGGGAAGGAAGGGGTTTTGGAGGCGAACGGTGGTTTGGTAGAGCTTTCCCTTCTCACCTGTAAGAGAAGTGTCGCCACTGGTAGAACTGACTACCGTTGCAAGCCGAGTCTCATCCATCGCCCGGAAGAGAGCTCCAATCCTGTAGCTCAGGCCCTCCCTTTTTATCCGCCAAGTGAAGCGGAGGCTGAACGGCTCCCCACAAAGAAGATTTGTCGTCGGCATTCCTGAGGAGTTTAGAATCTCAACCTGGCATATCTCAAACTGGTCGGCAGGAATGCGATGCTGATGTGATAACAAAAGGGCATTCGCAGTCAGCCTGGATCCACTCTCCAAATAGTGGTACACCACCTCTTCTGACGTACCATCAAGAATCACTCTCCCTCTATCGATAAGGATGCCGCGGTTGCAGAGGTTCCGCACTGCCTGCATGTTATGTGAAACCAACAGGACTGTCCTCCCCCCCCCTGCCACCTCTCCCATCTTCCCAAGGCACTTGCGTTGAAAAGCTGCATCTCCCACTGCCAACACTTCGTCCACAATCAGAATTTCCGGTTCCAGATGAGCAGCTACGGCAAAAGCAAGCCGAACATACATTCCTGAAGAATATCTTTTTACCGGTGTGTCTACAAACCTGCCGACCTCAGAAAACGCAATGATTTCATCCAGTTTCTTGCGAATGTCACTTTTACTCATACCAAGAATGGCGCCATTGAGGAAAATATTCTCCCGACCGGTCAATTCCGGGTGAAAACCCGTCCCGACCTCAAGCAGGCTAGCAATACGCCCCTTGAAGCGCACCTCACCTTTTGTGGGTGCCGTCACCCGCGACAAAATTTTTAGGAGCGTTGATTTCCCAGCACCGTTGCGTCCGACTATTCCGACTAGGTCACCCCGTTTAACCTCGAAAGATATATCCTGAAGCGCACAGAAACGGTCTTGAGACGGTGATTGAACTGTGATTTGCGAAGAATCATAACCTATCTCTGAGTTTGGGTCCTCCTTACCACATACCCTTGCCCACCAGCTTTGCAGATCGCGGGTAAGGGTGTGGTGACTAATTACGCCAAGTCGGTATTCTTTCCAAAGATTTTTTATTTGTATAACGGTATCGCTCATCTAAACTGTATCCACGAAAGATTTTTCTACCCGGCTGAACAAAATTATGCCAACAAAGAGGATGAAGATCGTGATTAACAGGCTGATGAACCAACTGCGCATATTGATGGTACCAGTACCCAGAAAGGCGTAGCGGAATCCTTCTATAACAGGCGCCATGGGGTTAAGTATCAATAGAAGGCGCCATTTGTAGGGTAGGGATGATACGGGATAGACAACCGGGGTTGCGTACATCCACAACTGAACGCCAAATCCGACCAAGTGCGTTAGATCACGATAGCGGGTGGTCATTGAAGAGACAATGATGCCAAACCCAAGACCGAGAGCGGCCATCTGAATAATCAAAATCGGTAGAAACAAAAGAGCCGGTTGTGGACGGATAGCCGAATTATTCTGCCAATAATAAAGAAAGTATCCCAGAAATAGTAGGAATTGTATCCCGAATGAAATGAGATTACTGATTACAATGGAAACAGGTACGGTCAGGCGAGGGAAATAAACCTTACCGAAGATCTGGGCATTATTGACAAAGGTATTTGATGTATTATTGAGGCAGTCCGCGAAGTATCTCCAAGCAATCACACCCGAAAGGTAGAAAAGAAAGGGAGGAAGGCCGTCCGTGGAGAGCTTGGCTATATTCCCAAAAATAACAGTGAACACTATGGTGGTAAGCAGCGGTTGAATGATAAACCAAAGCGGACCCAGGATTGTCTGCTTGTAAACAGAAACAAAATCACGCCAAACAAAGAGGGATATCAGATCACGATAACACCAAAGCTCCGACAGATTCACGTGAAACCAGCCTGAGTTTGGCTTAACTACAGTGGTAACTTCATTATTTTCTGTTCTTTCTGTCAATTTTGCCCCGCTAAACCGTAAAGCAGCAGATTGAGCGCCCTCTTTAGTAGTAAATCCAGGTTGCGAAGATATAGACCTTTATGTCGCAATACTATTACCGTCATTAAAGCTAGTTTCTGCATAAAACGAATTGAATGGTCTCGCGAGTTGCTCCTAACCCTGTAAAAAAATAACGGTTCTTGAATTTTAACCACCTTTTTTTTGAGCTCGGATAAAGAAATCCAAAACTCCCAGTCCTCCCAGCCATGTAACATTTTTTCACTGTAGCCGCCGACAATTTTCCAGTCGGCTTTCCTGTACAACGCCGCAGGATAGATGCAATTATCAATGAGAATTGCCCTCGGATCATAGTCTGGAAGTTGAACCACCCCTTCACGTTCACCGAATAATACCCGTTCACAATAGACAATGGCAACTTCTGGCCTGGTATCAAGCAGGTTAACAGCCAGTTCAAGGTAAGTAGGCCCAATTTTGTCATCAGCATCAAGCGGCAATATATATTCACCGCTCGCCTCTGCGATCCCCTTGTTTCTGGCCGCCGACACCCCCCTATTAACTGTATGGAATATTCTTGTTTTTGCCAGTATTAGACTCTGTAATAAGGTAATGGTTGCTTCGTCCGTTGAACCGTCATTCACCACAATGATCTCGTAGTCTGAAAACGTCTGTGCCCCCAGGGAATCCAGCGTCTCCGGCAGAAACTCACCGTGATTATAACAGGGAACAATGACACTTACTTTTGGCATGACATTCCCAATGACGCGCTCACACCCTGCTCTCTGAGAGCAGCCTTCGGTATAATAGTTTGTTCAAGTGGCGTTTGATCTGGTAATCGAAACGGTAATAGACAGTGGACCGTCCTTTGCTATGTAGATAATCCATCCTGACCCGAAACTCTTCGGCATACGCCTGCTCTGATTGAGATACCGAACTACTGCCAGCATGCACACGAAAACAGCTTAGTTGTTTATCCACCACCAACGGTGCAGTCACGCTTCCCAGTCGAAGGAACAGATCATAATCCATACAAAATGATAATGATGGGTTAAACCCACCCACTGCATTAAACAAATCTCGCTTAATAAAAGTTGAAGGGTGCAGAAGAATGTTACCACGGACCAGGCGACTGAAGGAATATCTTCGTACCCTGATATCACGGATGAATACACCTGCCTCGGTGACAAATGTAAAACCCGCTGACAACCATGAAGCATTCCGGTTTTTGGAGAAAGAATCCTGCACGTTAGAAAGAACATGAGGATATGGATAGTAATCGTCAGAATTAAGATGAGTGATGACTTCTCCGGTCGCCAATGCCACACCCTTGTTCATTGCGTCGGAAATGCCCCTGTCCGGTTCAGATATCCATCGGACCCGCGAATCTGCAACTGCATGCGTCTTGACTATTTCAAGTGTCGAGTCGCTAGAACCTCCGTCCACAATGATATGCTCAAATAGGCTATCACCCTGGGCGGCCACCGAGGCAAGACATTGCGCCAAAAATCGCTCGGCATTCAGTGTTACGGTTATTACGGAGATTCGCAGGGTCATGATGTTTCAGTACCTTTTTCACCATTCCAAATCAAACGACAAATCATACCAGCGAGGTCGAAGCGTCCCAGCATTAACCTAACCAGCAGCTCGCCGACCAGCCCCACATACACACCAGGAAGAGCTGACGGACAATGACGACGAGTAAATACAAGACGATTGCGCAGAGTATAATAATCGCATTGATAGTTCTTGTGCAAAGGATGTGTAGCCGTTCCAATACTTGCACCCACTTTGTGGTACACCACACTATTTGGAGCATAGGCAAGACTGTAACGACCCTGTCCACGATAAGCCCAATCAACTTCTTCAAAATAAAGGAAATAATCCTCTTCCAGGAGTCCCACTTCTCTTAGATATGTTGATCGTACCAGCAGGGATGCTCCCACAACATAGTCCATTCTTTTTTCAACCAGAGACGGGTCCGGTAATTCAGCGCCACTTAGGGTTCTGCCAATATGCCAGGCAACCCCAAACCACTTATTATAAATTGCACCGCCTAACGCTTGAATTCTGGATCGATTATCATAATCCCGCAACGTTGAGCCGCACATACCGGCATCAGGCTTTTCATTCAACCTTATGACCATTTCTGTAAGTGCCAATGCTTCAGCAACGGTATCATTATTGAGTAACCAACAGAATTCGGCATCCCTCCGTGCCAATGCATACCGCAGCCCGACGTTTGACCCTCCTCCAAAACCGAGATTCGCGCCATTTGTTACCAGAGTAACCAAAGCATCCGATATACCGCCACCCTTCTCAGCAGCATTTCGGCTTAGCACTTGCCAATCATTCGAGTCTGCCCCAAAGGTTCGCTCGCACCACTCGCTTAACTTTACTAATGAATCGTCTTGTGAGCCGTTATCACAAATTACAATTCGGAAATCAGGATACTCAAGTAACAACAGAGACTCAAGACACTCGATCGTATCCTTCCAGCCATTCCAATTGACAACGATAACGTAAACCATGCTCACAAATAAATACTCCAACCCACGATCAAAGCCCACAGTATACTAACGCAAAGCAGCGGCATATCTCTGAGGAGAGATTCAGTCGGATCACCACTTTTGCCTCCTTTAACCCGAAGGATGTATCGAAACAGGCCAAAGGTGCAAAGCGGAACAGTATATACCAGATATGGATGGCCAAGCGTATACATGCTGTAGGTGACCAGAACCGTGGCAGCCGTTATTTGGAGCGTGGCGTCCAGAGTCCCTGCGGTATAGCCACACAGACTGCTTCTGTGACCCGCAGCACCGGCTCCCAGGAGAATCTGCTCTGACAAGCGCTTGCCGGAGCTCAAGAACATTGAAAGAAAGAATACACTTAAATACAGCCATTCGGTTATTTCTACGTCAAAAACTGCACTACCAGCTTGAAGCCTGATTAAAAAACCGAATGAAATGCAAAACATGTCAACAACTGGAATATGTTTCAACCATATTGAATATAAGATCGTCACCGCTCCATATAACACCAGATACGGAATCAAAGGCTGTACCGTGAAAAATGCTAAAACATGTCCCAGTAAGCCCAGCACGATAAGTATGGTGATAGCCAGCTTTTTTGAAACAGCCCCGGAAGGAATGGGACGAAAGCGTTTAACAGGATGAAGAGCATCTCTTTCTACATCCTTAAGATCATTAAAAACATATAGGGCGCTAGAAACGATACAGAATGAAGAGAATGATAAAATACCGGTAATCGAGATACAAGCTGAAGAAAACAACGACCCACTTAGAAAGGGCGGGAAGAACATGATTAAGTTCTTAATCCACTGTCGTGGCCTTAAGATGGCGAGATAGGGAGATTTAATCATTTATCAGTCAATTTCTCGGCAAGTTTCCGAGCCGGTTCTCGATAATAAGCATCGGGTTGGGCATTTTCCCAGGCTTTTCGGAAAAAAACTGCGGCATTTTGCGTATTTCCGATAGAGAGCGCAAGTTGACCAGATCTATAGAGATAATGAGGCTCATGGGTTTTCTGATACAATTTCTCGTTCGTCTCGATGATGTCTGTTACAATTTTTTTTCTACTCTCTGACGACACTGCCTTGACGAGCATATTTTCTTCGATTCTATTAATTATTTTCAATAGTTCTTCATCTCCATCGGCTTTGTTGCCGATTTCTGACATCAGAATTCGTCGCACTTCATCTTGCGGCTTTCCAAGGATCTTCATTCCGATCAAATTTAAGCGAATCATTCTGTCAACATTTGCCTGATTATTTTGTTCCGCTGCGATTCTAAACTGTCTCTCAGCCTCATCGTAACGTCCGGCCTGTTTCAAAAGAATACCGTATTCGTTTCGAGCAACACCGAATTGCGGTGATTTTGCAACGACATCTTCAACCATGGCAAGATTATTTCCCCAAAGCATGCCACGTTGAATGGTCACAATAGAAGCAATGACAATAATAATGCTGACAACGGGTACAAACCAGTTCACTGCGTTCAATCGTGTCAGTAATCGGTGAAAAAGTTCGAGGGAACCTAACACTGCAAAGGCAGAAGGAATGTACAGATAGCGCTCTCCATACGGTGTCCAGGCAATGCTGATTGTGGCAACTATTAAAGCTGGAAGCGTGAACAATACAGCTGTTGCCAGTAAAATACCGGGAATACCCATGCTGCGAAACGTTACTATCAATACAAGCAAAAAGGTTATGCCTACAATTACATATAAAGGGTTGACTTCCACAATAGCTATATTAAGCGGAAGTGGCATGAAGGTTTTTTTTACATAGAAGCCAAAGGCCTCAAACGACCGCATGATTACATCATTTCCGCCTTCAATAATGAGCGAAAGTGCATTATCACCGCGCCGCTTTACATAAACCAGCAAAAACAACAATGAAACAAAGCATGATGAAGTAACAATTGAAACGAGAATAAAACGAAGCCTCCAGGTCTTATGCTGGGCTACATTTTGAGAAACTACGGGCCAACAGATAGTCACTAGCAACGCTGCCGGGATTATCATAATAGCTGTCTCTTTAGTCAATATTCCTACAAGTGCGACTCCATATGCAAGAACAGCAAGGTAAGTCAACTGTTCCTCAAGGGACCAAATCAAACAATAGATGGCAAGGAGTACGAACATACCGGCAAACACATCAGTTCTGCCGGCTACCCAGTTGACCGGTTCACTGTTAATGGGATGAAGTCCGAAGATAAGTGCGCCAAGGTAGGGCAGGCTCCTTATTTTTGATGATACGGGGAGGCGTGAGGCGATCAGGAATACCAGAAGCACATTAGCCAGGTGAACAATAATGTTCTCCAGATGCATGAACGTGGGGTCCAATCCCCACAAACGGAAATCAAGCCAATATGATAGGGTAATAAGCGGGCGGTAGTAAAATCCTCCTCCCGGTGTAATTACATCCAGAAATGAAAGTGCGCTATTGGTCCCATAGTATTCAACAATGAAAGGATCATCGAAGTGGCTGAAGGGATGGCTGATTGACTGGAAGTAAACAGCTATAATGAAGAGTAGCGTTAGAGCGAGTTTCAGTTCTGGTCTTGTTGTAAACTTCATGACCTCGACACAACGGACAGGAAGAAGGATTCCATGTCCTTTCGTTTCGGCTCAACAGCCTTGATTACGGCTTTTGACTCCAGTAGCTGTCTCATAACGGCATCGAGCTCATCACGAGAAACATGTTTCTCCTCAGCCGATCCATCAGGACGACTGAAACGGATGACATACCCTATTACCCCCTTTTCGAGAATATTGTCAACACTGTCAACCGCTTCGAGAACTCCCTTGGAGATAACCCCGACACGGTCGCAAACAGCCTCCACATCCGCCGTAATATGAGTACTAAAAAAAACCGTTTTCCCGCGCTGCTTGAGATCGCGTATTATATCTTTTACCAAAGCCCGACCAATCGGATCAAGACCACTCATCGGCTCATCCAGAATGTACATGTCCGGGTCATGCACCAAGGCTTGCGCAAGTCCAAGCCGTTGCACCATCCCCTTACTATAACCATTAATTGGCCTGTCCGCCGCCCCGGTAAGATCCAGCAGGTCTAATACGCGCTCCGACTCTTTCTGAACTGATCTCCGATCCATCCCATACGTGGAGCCAACAAAAGCGAGGTATTCTCTGGCAGTCATAAAATTAAAAAAAGATGGATTTTCCGGCAGATAGCCCAACTTGCACCGAGACAACGGTTCTGATGCCGGAGCACCAAAAAGCATTACCATTCCAGCTGTTGGCCGAATTAACCCTATGATTGACTTGATGGTAGTGCTCTTTCCAGCCCCATTGGGACCAAGAAATCCAAAAACCTCGCCGGCTGCAACCTCCAGATCAAGTCCAACTAACGCGGTTACTCTTTGGAATTTTACACCACCGTACGTCTTGCTCAACCCCTTAATCAAAAGCGCACTCACTATTAATGTCTCCCAAATGCAAATTTACTGGTTGTTCGAACGGTGCCGAGACTATCCAGATAAAATTGGCCTCCGTATGGGTCTTCGGGCAATTGCGTCAAGAAACGATGTTCAAGAAGTTCCTCAAGCCGCTCTGGAAGACGACCGTTCAGGTCCTTGAACTGATTCACGGCAGCCTGAATAGTTGAAACAGCCAGTAAAGCTGTCCTACGCAAACGATACAGTTTTCGCGTTTGATCATCCTTGGCACCCTTCTCCATCATCTCAAGAAATTTGATGCCAAGGTCACTCTTATTGGACTCAAAAAAATATCGAGCCGCCAGGTTTGTCAGCAGAGGGTCGCCGGAAATTTCGGCAGCCTTCTTCATATAATGTGCAGCCTCCTCATTTTGCTTCAGAAAATATGCGGAGTTAAACCCGGCATAAAAAGGAAGGGTATAGTCCCATGTCCGATATTTCATACCATAATCGAGCATGAGATTAACTTCCTTCGCCCGACCGACTTCCCAGGTAAATGCCGCCTGAACAAAATAGTAGGCGTCATTGTTGTAGGGATCGAGTTTAACGGCGGTCTGGAGGGTTTTGTACATATTGAGATATTCGGCTGGGATGACGATCTTGTTAGCGTTGAGTTTATCAACTAAAGTACCAAAATAGACAAGAACCTTAACAACTGTGGCATGTGCTGTGAGAAGCTTTTGGTCACCGACTGTGAGCCGAAGCACCTCCGCACTGGGTACGTATCCCAACTTGACGGCAACCGGCCTGTTCCTCAGATACGAAGCGAAAGGCACTATAAAATACATATAAACAGCAATTAACAGCACAAAAAGAAGGCGATTGATCACGCCAGCTCCCTCCTGTTAAATGCCCACACTGCAATCATCAAAACAATGCTCGTATAAATCATAAAGTAAGTGCCGGTAAACACAAGACCTTTGATTGAGAGTGGAAGTGCGTATACAGCCTGAACCTTGAAATCAAATGCAGAGAAATTAGGTAGACAGTAATATATGGAAACTACCGCCCTTCGGGTTAGTACTGATAGGTCCTTGCCAGAGTTGCTGATAATATATTCATACACTTCCTGCGAGGCGCTACCGCAAAAGTAAATAACCAGTGTGGCGACAAATGGCAGATAAAATGAGGTACCAAGTGAAGAGAAGAGCAATGCGACTGCAGCGACGAGTACATACTTCAGCCCATCCGAAAGTATTGCCACCCAGATATGAAGCCAGCGAACAGGAATATCCGAGGGATATTGTGCCGATACCAACGCTATGTCTGCCGTGGCTACAAGTCCCAGCATAATACATCCGACCATAATGAACACAACAATGCCGGCAAACTTGCCCAACATGTAACTGGTGCGGGAAACCGGGAGCCCAAGAAGCGATGCCAGATACCGGCGGTCAAGATCTCGCCAGACAGAGGACGAGCCAAGAATAACGGTCAATATCAGGAGAAAGAGGGATATTGCAGAGAGCGATAACGTTACTGAAAGTTCTTGCACCTGACGCATGGAGAAAACACTGAGTGCCGGAACAATTAGAAAAATGACAAGGGAAGTTGCCAGCAGAAGTTGAAGCAGTCTATCTCGAATGAAACCCTTAAGTGTTACCTCAAATATCGCACGAAAATTTTTCACACAGCAATTCTCCGTTCTAAAAAAACGGGATGTGCCGAGTACGGCGCATCCCGTGATCAAGGTATGAAAGGGAAGATAAATTTCTATTTCGAAGCTGTCCAGCCTGCGCCCCATGCTATTGAGGTATTCGCATCAGCAGGTGAGTTTGGAGGCGCTTGAGGTGAAGCTTGATTTGCATTTAGAAATCTATAAATATTTGTCTCTGTTGAAGTAGTTGCATAGGTAAACGTACCGGTCGAGTGGGCGGTCCCCAAGGAATATGCCACACCGGTAGTCTCCACTCCCCAAGCGATTTTAACATTGGCAGAAGGCTTTACTATAAGGTTTGGAAGAGCGTTTGTACCCCCTGTAAGAGTTACACTTCCATCAGCTGCGGTAGTGAGCCAACTTGCTGCTGCTGCTGCTGCAAAACAATTCGCCGAAACACCTAAGGTGAGGACTGCAACGAGTAAAAATACCATTTTTTTCATAATATTACCCCTTTCTTAAAAAGTGACTAGTACGGATATTTCTGGTTGTCAGCAAAATATGATTCCAAACTGGTCTTGGTATTCTTCAGGTCGCTCGTTGCCGCACTGTTGTATGCCTTTGCGCGGTACGAAGAGAACTGCGGGATGGCGATAGCCGCCAGGATGCCGATAATCGCAACGACGATCAGCAGCTCAATGAGGGTGAAACCTTTTTTGCTTCTGAGTTTAGCTAACATATGTTTCTCCTTTCGCGTGTTTTTCCAACGGTCTGGTTGGTGTGTATGTTTGATGTATCTCCTAATAAGCAATCAACGGGCCAACTACCTCCATTTGTTAACCATACGATTTGACATGTATTTTGGTGTCGGTGCACAACAAAAAAACTTTAGAGCTTTTTCACCTGCGACAAAAAAAGGCCCATTGTGACAAAAATTGTCAACAATGGGCCTCTTTTGGGCGGGTCTTGCAGCACGTCAGACTACAAACGAACCGTCATTCCTTTTCCTTAACCACCACGGCACCGGACTTGAGCCTGGCCGCCATCTCGTCGGCCTCTGGACGGGTCAGATGCCTCCCCACCCTCACCCTGAACCAGGTACCCTTCCCTTCCACCTTCGACTCGCTTGCCGTGGCAGCATACCCTTTGGCAACCAGACGGGCCACAAGCTCATCGGCCTCTTTACGCTCCTTGGTGGAAGCTACCTGTACCGTGAACGTGTCATCCCCTGTCGCGGACGAAGGTTTCGGTTTTGCCTGGGGTAACGCTTGCTCCGGTTGTCTCTTCACCGGTTGCGGAGCGGGCGGCGGCGGTGCGGGAGAGCTCTTTGCCGCCGCCGGTGCCTCCTGCCCCTTCTGCGGATTCAGGCCGCTGCCGATGATCGACTTGTTCCCTTTCTGCAAGGTCTCGTAAAAAGAGAGCGGAACCTCCTGGCCAGTGCTGGCGGGAGGAGTCGCTGGCTGCTGCGGTTGGACAGCGGCCTGCTGCCCCGGGGCCACCGGAACAGTTGTCCCTACCTTGGACTGAGCTGTGGCCAGGGCGGAAGGCCGGTACAGGTACCAGGCCGTGAGAAACCCGATGCCATAGGCCAGCCCGAGGATGAGCAGGAACGTTGCCACATACCGCCCCACCGGCTGCCGTTTAGGACGGTTCCGAGGGGACTGTCGTTGCTCGCTGTAATCGATAACCATAGAATTGATCGCAGTTTCCGGTAAAGCTTTTGAGCACCGGGAGCCTGGTAGCTGAAAACAGTCCCGTTGCCTGAAACTGTAACCCAATTTTGCGCAAAGAAAACCGTATGCCGCTAAGAAATTTTCACTACATCTTTTCCGGTGCCGAGATCCCCAACAGGGTAAGGGCGTTACGGATGGTCAGGGCCACGCATTTGAGCAGGAACAGCCTGGCCGTAGTCAGTGCCTGATCGTCGCTGATCACACGATGCCTGGTATAAAAGCCATGCAGCAGGCTCGCCAGTTCGGTCAGGTAGAAGGTGATCCGGTGCGGTTCAAAAGCCTGCGCACTGCCGAGCACCACCTCCGGGAACGAGGCGAGGCTCCTGATGACCGCCAGTTCCTCAGCGGTGTCGAGGAGTCCCAGGTCAACGGCCGAGAAGTCGGGGACCACGCCACGTTCGGCGGCAGCGGCAAAGATGCCGTGAATCCGGGCGTGGGCGTACTGGACATAATAGACCGGGTTGTCGGACGACTGCTGCTTGGCCAGATCGATATCAAAGACCAGCTGTGAGTCCGGTCGGCGCATCACGAAGAAAAAGCGGGTGGCGTCGCGCCCGACCTCGTCGATCAGGTCCCGCAGGGTGACATAGCTGCCGGCCCGCTTGGATATCTTCACCTCTTCGCCGCCACGCATGACGGTCACCATCTGGTGCAGCACGTATTCCGGCCATCCTTGCGGGACCCCGGCATTGAGCGCCTGCAGACCGGCCCGTACCCGGGTAATGGTGCTGTGGTGGTCGGCACCCTGCTCGTTGATGACCCGGGTGTAGCCCCGTTCCCATTTGTGCAGGTGGTAGGCGACATCGGGAACGAAATAGGTATACCCACCGTCAGCCTTGCGCATGACCCGGTCCTTGTCGTCGCCAAAGTCGGTGGTGCGCAGCCAGAGCGCTCCCCCCTCCTCATAGGTATGGCCGTTTTCTACCAGACGCCGGACCACGTCGTCCACCCGGCCATCGGCATAGAGGCTCGACTCCAGCGAGTAGACGTCGAAGTGAACATCGAACGCCGTCAGGTCCTGGTCCTGCTCCCGGCGTAGATAGGCAACCGCGAAGCGGCGGATGGCATCCAGATCGTGTGGGTCCCCGGCAGCGGTCACATGCTGGTCGTCGGCGTCAATCGTCGCCCCGGCCAGATAGGCGTTGGCCACATCCTTGATGTACTCACCCTGGTAGCCGTCGGTCGGCCAGCGCGGGTCCTCGGGCTCGATGCCGAGGCAGCGGGCCTGTACCGAAAGGGCCAGGTTTGCGATCTGCTGGCCGGCGTCATTGTAATAGAACTCCCGGGTGACGTCCCAGCCGGTAGCCGCCAGCAGGCGGCAGACCGTATCGCCGATGGCGGCGCCGCGACCGTGACCGATGTGCAGCGGACCGGTCGGATTGGCGCTGACGAACTCAACCTGCACCTTTCTCCCGGCACCGACGGAACTCTTCCCGTACTCGGCACCGGCTCTGTCGATAGACAGCAGTGTCTGCTGCCAGGCCTCATTCTTCAGAACGAAGTTGATGAACCCCGGACCGGCGATATCGATACGGGCGAAAAAAACATCGGCCCGCAACTCGCCCACCAGTGCCTCGGCAACGTTGCGGGGCGCCTTGCGTTCGGCCTTGGCGAGAACCATGGCCACATTGGTGGCAAAGTCTCCGTGCTCGGCATTCGCCGGTTCCTCGACCACGAAAACCGGGAACTGACCCGAGGAAAGGGTTGCCGCTGTATAGCAGCGCTCCAGGGCTGCTTTGATCTTTGTCCGTATAGTCTCGCGCATCGACTCTTTGCTACTCCTTTTCCGGGGCGTTGTCACCTTCCGTCGTGGAAGGCTGTTCCTTGATGGAAATATCCCGCGTGAAATCGGGACACCGGGCGCCACCGTCGCTAACGCAAAAACGCTTGGCACAGGTTTCGCGCCAAGCGCAGATGACACAACTCTGCCGTGACATGGGTGACTCCTAGAACGCGGAGGTGGGGCATGGAGGCCCGTTTCCGCTCGAACTCCCGCGATTTGGCCTTTTATGGGTATTCAATGTCTGTGGCTGACCCCACACGGACGATGCGGGTGTTGCCCGCCGGCCGCGGGAATCGCGTCCGTTTCGCTCCACCGGGCCTCCATGCCTCACGGATCCGGGATGATCTCCCTACCGCTTAAGCTCCTCGGGTTTGGTCTGCGAAGGAAACTGGTAGATGATCTCGTTCTGCCGGACCAGACCGAAATCCCGACGGGCGATACTTTCCAGGTAACGGCGATCGTTTTTCAGGGCATCGATCTCGCGCACCAGTCGCAGATTGTCCGTGCGGATGGTATCCACCCGGTGCTGGATCTCCTTTTTCTCCCGATTCAGGTGGTAGATGCGCAGGAGCCCCCGTTCACCGAACACGGTGAAGTAGAGGATAAAGGTGATGCAGGCGGCAGGGATGAAGTAGAGCCTCTTCCGCATGGATCCTCCCGACGGACTCAGCGCGCCGTCACCAGCGGTGCGAAGTAGGCGATGGTCCGTCTGAGCCCTTCCGGCACCGGCGTGACCGGCTCCCAGCCGAGTCTGGCGCGGGCCAGCGAGATATTCGGCTGCCGCTGCCTGGGGTCGTCCGCGGGCAGCGGTTTATGCACGACCTGCGAGGCCGAGCCGGTCAGATCGATGATCCGCCGGGCAAACTCCAGGATCGTGGTCTCCGCCGGATTCCCCAAGTTGACCGGACCGGTGAAATCGTCACACTCCATCATCCTGATCAGTCCCTCCACCAGATCGTCCACATAGCAGAAGGAACGGGTCTGGGAGCCGTCGCCGTAGACGGTGATATCTTCTCCCCGCAACGCCTGAAGGATGAAGTTCGAGACCACCCGCCCATCGTTCTCGGCCATCCGCGGGCCATAGGTATTGAAGATCCGTACGATCCGGATGTCCACCCCGTTCTGGCGGTGGTAGTCCATCATCAGCGTCTCCGCCACCCGTTTCCCCTCATCGTAGCAGCTCCGGATGCCGATGGGGTTCACGTTCCCCCAGTAATCCTCGGTCTGGGGGTGGATCTGGGGATCACCGTAGACCTCCGAGGTGGATGCCTGGAGGATGCGAGCCCTGACCCGCTTGGCCATCCCCAGCATGTTAATGGCACCCATGACGCTCGTCTTGACCGTCTTGACCGGGTTGTACTGGTAATGCACCGGCGAGGCAGGACAGGCCAGATTGTAGATCCGGTCCACCTCCAGCAGGATCGGCTCGACAATGTCGTGGCGGATCAGCTCGAACCGGTGGTCATCCAGCAGGTGGGCAATGTTGCGCTTGCTGCCGGTGAAGAAATTGTCAATGCAGATCACCTCATGGCCATCGGCCAGAAGCCGCTCGCAGAGATGTGATCCGATGAAACCGGCGCCGCCGGTGACCAGTACCCGCATAGCGTTACCCCTCCCCGCAGCAGCTGTTGCCGTAGCGTCCGAGCGGCACATACCGGAAACCGGCAGACTGCATCCGGTCAGGCTTGTACAGGTTACGGCCATCCACCACGATCGGGCTCTTCAGGGCGCTCTTTACCCGCTCGAAATCCGGGTTGCGATACTCGTTCCAGTCGGTGATGATGACCAGGGCGTCACAGTCGGCCAGAATCTCGTACTGATTGGTGCTGTACGCGATCCGGTCGCCAAAATGCTTCTTCGCCTCTTTCAGGGCCTCCGGATCGTGGGCACGGACCGTGGCCCCCATACCCAGCAACCGCTCGATGACGGTGAGGGACGGCGCTTCGCGCATATCGTCGGTGCGCGGCTTGAAGGAGAGCCCCCAGCAGGCGATGGTCCTGCCGGCCAGCGGTCTCTCCGGGTCACCGCTACCGAGGAGCTTGAGCAGCTTGTCGGCGAGCACCTGCTTCTGACGCTCGTTCACCTCTTCCACCGCCTTGAGCAGCAGGAAATCGTAGGAGCACTCCTCGGCAGTCCGCACCAGCGCCTTGACATCCTTGGGGAAGCAGGAGCCGCCGTAGCCCGGTCCGGGAAAAAGGAAGTCATAGCCGATCCTGGAGTCTGAGCCGATCCCCTCCCGCACGGCAGAGACATCCGCCCCCATCCGCTCGCACAGGTTGGCAATCTGGTTCATGAAGGAGATCCGGGTGGCCAGCATGGCGTTGGCCGCATACTTGGTCATTTCGGCGCTCCGGATGTCCATGACGATCATCCGGTTATGCTTGCGCATGAACGGATCGTAGAGCTCCTTCATGATCTCGGCAGTCCGGACGTTGTCGGTGCCGATCACTACCCGGTCCGGCTTCATGAAGTCGTCGATGGCTGCCCCTTCCTTGAGGAACTCCGGGTTAGAGACCACGTCGAACTCGATGGAGACCTTGCGGTTGTCCAGTTCTTCCTTCACGGCGGCCCGTACCTTGTCGGCGGTCCCTACCGGCACGGTCGACTTGTCGACGATGATCTTGAACCCTTCCATATGGCGGCCGATACCGCGGGCAACGGCCAGCACATACTGCAGGTCGGCAGAACCGTCCTCACCCGGAGGAGTGCCGACGGCGATGAAGTTGATCAGTGAGACCTTGACCGCTTCGGCCAGGTCGGTGGTGAAGGAAAGGCGCCCCTCCTCGCAGTTCCGCAGGACCATCTCCTTCAGACCCGGCTCGTAGATGGGGATGATCCCTTTTTTAAGCCCCTCTATCTTCGCCTCGTCCACGTCCACGCAGATGACGCTGTTGCCGCTCTCGGCAAAACAGGCGCCGGCCACCAGTCCCACATAGCCGCTTCCGATCACGCAAATCTTCATTCAGTCAGCTCCGGTAGGTAAATTAAACAAATTCTATAGCACAGGAACCCGGCCTATGCCAGCACTTTCCCTGCCAACAGTGCCCGGCTCAGCCGGGCAAACTCTTCCAGATCAAGGGTTTCCCCCCGGCGGCCGGGATCGATGCCGCAGTTGGCGAGAACCGCGCGCAATGCCTCGTCGTCAGGTGCAAGGTCAACACTCTTCAGGCAGTTCCAGAGGGTTTTCCTGCGCTGGCCAAAGGCCGCCTTCACCAGCCGCCTGAAGAGGGGCTCGTCCCCCACGTCGCACCTGGGTGCGGCCAGCGGCGTGAAACGAAGGACCACCGAATCCACCTTGGGGATCGGCCGGAAAGAACCCGGCTTTACCACGCATTCACGGACCACGTCGAAATGAAGGGCGCAGAATACCGAGAGAATGCCGTACTCTTTGGTGCCGGGCCGGGCCACGAGCCGATCCCCCACCTCCTTCTGAAGCATGAGGACCAGCCGGCTGAACAGGGTGGGGGTCTCAAGAAACAGGAACAGGACCTGGGAGGAGATGTTATACGGCAGGTTGGCCGCCACCTTCCACTGACCCGCGCCGTGCTCCTTAAGGAGTCGCGGGAGATCCACCCGCAGGATGTCCCCCTCGACGATGGTCACATGGGGAAAGGCGCCATAGGCAGCCGTCAAGGGCCCGAGCAGCCGCTTGTCCAGCTCCACCGCCACCAGACGGCCGACCCGGGGAACCAGAAAACCGGTCAAAGCCCCCTGCCCCGGACCGATCTCCAGCAGTTGATCCTCGGCCGTCGGCGCCACGGCAGCCACGATCCGCTCCAGGACGCTCTGGTCCACCAGAAAATTCTGGCCCAGCGATTTCTTGGCCTTGACCCTCTCCATCATGCCCACCCCAGTTCAGCAGCGATCCGGTCCAGAGGCCAGACCGGCACGGCATCGAAATCCAGGGCGCCGAGCCCCATGGACAGGTAGAAATCGCCCGGCACAGCCACCATGGCTGCGTTGTCGCTGCACAAGGCCGGCGACGGGATGTGCAGGGAAACCCCGCACTGCGCGGCCATTGCGGCCATGGCCCGGCGCAGTCCGCTGTTGCAGGCCACCCCGCCGGCCACCACGAGCCGCGTGCAGCCGGTTCTCTCAAGGGCGGTGGCGGTTTTCCGGACCAGAACCTGGCAGACCGCCTCCTGAAAGGAGGCACAGAGGTGGGGCAGGTCGTCCCCGGCCAGGGATGGCTCTTTGCGCAAGGCGGTATGGACCGCGGTCTTCAGGCCGCTGAAACTGAAGTTGAGGGTACCGTCATGGAGAAGCGGCCGCGGCAGCTTCACCCGCTGCGGGTCGCCCTGTACCGCCAGCCGGTCGATCTGGACCCCGCCGGGATAGGGAAGGCCGGCCAGCTTGGCCACCTTGTCGAACGCCTCGCCGGCGGCATCGTCGATGGTCTGGCCCAGGATGGCATAGCGGCCGATCCCGTCCACCCGGTAGAGATGGCTGTGCCCGCCGGAAACCACCAGGGCGAGGAAGGGGAACGGAACGTCCTCTTCCAGGAGAATGGCCAGGAGGTGGGACTCGATGTGATTCACCCCGACCAGCGGGATCTCCCTGGCCGCGGCAATTCCCTTGGCGGCGCAGACCCCTACCAGCAGTGCGCCGATCAGTCCGGGACCACGGGTGACCGCGACCCCTTCGATATCGGCCATGGTGACGCCGGCACTCCGGAGCGCTTCGTCGATGACCGGCACGACCCCTTCCAGATGCTGGCGGGAGGCAATTTCCGGCACTACACCGCCATAGGCGGCATGGATATCCACCTGGGTGGCAACGACGCTGGAGAGCGCCTGCCGGCCGTCACGCACCACCGCGGCCGCAGTTTCATCACAGGATGTTTCAATGGCAAGGATCAGCATGACACCCGCGCTGCGTTCAGCGTGCTGCGTTCAGCGTGCATCACACCCCTAACAGCCTGCAGCCTGTTAGGCTCAAAGTAAAGATTCATGAAACTCCCGCGAAAAAAGCAGGGCGTAAGGAACGCCCCAAGAAATCCATAACCGTTTGTTCCGTCGCACGCAGCACGATTTACAAAAGATTCGCCGCTAGCTCCGCCAGGGCCGACCGCTCCCCTTTCAGCACGGTGATGTGACCGGCGATCGCCTGCTCCTTGAAACGCTCCACCACGTAGGTCAGACCGTTGGACGAGGCATCGACGTACGGGTTGTCGATCTGGTACGGGTCGCCGGTGAGAACGATCTTGGTCCCCTCGCCGGCCCGGGTGATGATGGTCTTGATCTCGTGGGGGGTCAGGTTCTGGGCCTCGTCCACGATCATGTACTGGTTGGGAATGGAGCGGCCACGGATGTAGGTCAGGGGCTCGATATCCAGTATCCCCATGGCCATCAGCTCCTTGTACCCCTTGCTGTGTCGCTTCTCGGCCTCGTGCCCGGAAAGGAGCAATTCCACGTTGTCGAAGATCGGCTGCATCCAGGGCGAGAGTTTTTCCTCGATATCACCGGGCAGGAACCCCAGATCGCGGCCCATGGGGAAGACCGGCCGGGAGACCAGGAGCCGGTTGAAGACCCCCTCCTCCGCCACCTTGTGGAGACCGGCGGCAATGGCCAGCAGGGTCTTGCCGGTGCCGGCCTTGCCCACCAGGGTCACCAGCTTGATGGAATCGTCCAGCAGGATGTCCAGGGCCACCGACTGTTCCCGGTTGCGGGGCTGGATGCTCCAGACCCCCTCCTTCCCCACGCGGCGGATCGGCACCAGTTGGCGCTTGACCGCATCAAACCGACCAAGGGCCGTATGCGAGGGGTTAGTGGCGTCCCGCAGGGTCAGGAACTGGTTCGGCATTCCTCCACCATCCCACTCCAGCCATCCCTGGCCATGAAACCGGTCCACTGCTTCCGGCGTAACGTCCACGTCAGCCATGCCGCTGTAGAGATCTTCGATCTCCACCTTGTCGGAACGGTAGTCCTGGGCCACCAGGCCGATGGCGTCGGCCTTTATCCTCAGGTTGGTATCCTTGGTCACCAGAATGACCGGCCTTGCCGACTCCTTCTGCTGCAGATCCACGGCCACCGCCAGTATCCGGTTGTCTCCCCGGTCGGCGCGCAGTTCCGGTGGGAGCCGCTTCATGACCTTCTCTTCGTAGATCTCCACCCGTAGCATGCCGCCACCCGGCAGTTCGACCCCATTGGAAAGAGAGCCCTGCAGGCGGAGTTCGTCCAGAAGGCGGGATATCTGGCGGGCGTTTCGGCCGGTCTCGTTCATGTCCTTCTTGAATCGGTCGATCTCCTCGACCACCGTGATCGGAATGACGATGGTATTGTCTTCGAACCTGAAAAGGGCCTGAGGGTCAAAAAGGAACACGTTGGTATCAATGACAAAGGTTTTCATAACACTCCTAGCTGAGCAGGTATAGGTGCCGGCTGCGCGGTACGGCAACCGCGACACCGTAAAAAATTGCTGGGCGGCAGGCCGGGCCTACTTCTCGATAACACTGAACTTGAGTCCCTCGGAAGTGGCCAGAATTTTGAGGTAGAACTCGATCTTCCCCCCCTTCAAGGTCGCCTCCACCACCACCTCGCCGTCCCGGTTGAGGGCTGCCAGCACCGACTCCGGCGGCTCCTTGACGGTAAAGGTACTGTAGATGTTCGTCTTCATGAGATCAGCCTTGGTAACCGGCCTTTCAGGGGGAAGGGAACATGCTGCCAGCAGACCGACCAGCAGCAGACCGAAGGCGCAGAAAACAAGCCGCTTCATGGATGACATTCTCCTTGCTGTGAAATCAATACGACAACCGGCCGCATTTCTGTTCATGGCTTACGTCTGGTGTTGTTGACCGACAATCTCTCCCAGCGCCGCCAGGAAGGCATCGATATCTGCACTGGTCGTAAAGTAGCCCGGGCTGACCCGGACGGTGCCGACGGGAAAGGTGCCGATGGTGCGATGGGCCATGGGCGCACAGTGGAGCCCCACCCGTACGGCGATGCCGAACTCGGCGTCCAGACGGAAACCGATGAGTGCCGGATCGAGGCCGGCAACCGTAAAGGAGGCCACCGGTGCTCGCTGCCCGGCTGGGGCGGCATGGACAGTGATCCCCGGCACCCCGGCCAGCCCGGCCACCAACCGCACCATGAGTGCCTCTTCGTGGCCGGCAATAACCCCGATCCCGGTCTGCCGGATGAACTCGACCCCGGCCAGGAGGCCGGCTATCCCCGGCACATTCAAGGTCCCGCTTTCGAACCGGTCCGGCACGACGCTGGGCTGCTCCGGTTCGGAGGAAAAACTGCCGGTCCCCCCCACGGTGAGCGGTTCCAGCTCGATCCCCTCTGCCAGATAGAGGAGTCCGGTGCCGGGTGGACCGAAGAGCCCCTTGTGACCGGGAACCGCCAACAGGTCGATCCCCATCCGTACCACATCGATGGGGAGACAGCCGGCGCTTTGGGCCGCATCTACCAGCAGCGGAATCCCGGCCGCCCGGGTCAGCACGCCGACCTCCGCCACCGGCTGGACAGTACCGGTGACGTTGGAGGCATGGGCCAGCGCCACAAGCCGCGTATTCGGCCGAAAGGCGGCAGCGATGTCACGACTGGCAACGAGACCGTCCCGGTCCGCCGCCACCCTGGTCACCGCAATCCCGCGCTTCTCCAGGTAGCTGAGCGGACGGGCCAGGGAGTTGTGCTCCATGGTCGTGGTAACCACGTGGTCTCCCGGCTTCAGCAGTCCCCGTACCGCGAGATTGATCGACTCAGTGGCGCTGTGGGTAAAGACGAGACGGGTCGGGTCCGGAATGGCGAAGAATTCGGCCAGGGTTTCGCGGGCAGTAAAGACCAGACGGGCCGACTCCAGCCCCTGGGCATAGCCGCCCCGCCCCGGCGCCACACCGATCCGGCGCATCGTGTCGTCCATGGCCCGGTAGACCGACTCGGGCTTGGGAAAGGAAGTAGCCGCATTGTCCAGAAAAATCGGCATAAAAAACCGTATCATGTCACCAGGGTTATGGCAACCGCTATCAAAATGGCAGCACAGGGGCAGCAGTGAGCAACGGAGCCAGGAGCACCCTGGCCGGCGGATCGACGACCTGGCCGGCCACGACCTTCTTCTTCAGCTCCGGCAGGGAGAGCCCCCCCCACCAGTTACCGGGCAGGGAGAGGTCGCCCATCCCGTCGTAGGCCAGTTCGACGGCGCCGTTCTTCTGGATGATGTTTCCCCAGAGGGCGGCAAGGCCGTCGCCAAGGCGCAGCCCCACCCTGCCGTTACCGCTGATCTCGTTACCGTGGATCTTGAGCCGGCTGCGCTTCAGGCTCACCCCTTCGTCCCGGTTATCCACCACCCGGACGCCGACAACCTCACCTTCACAGGCGATAAGGCGCAGCCCCGAGCCGTTGCCGGCAAAGAGAGCCCCTCTCACCTGAAGCCTCACCCCATCGGCGGCTAGACCGGTTACGGCCCCCTGGACCGTGACCTGTCGCAGGGTCACCGATCCGGCTTCGGCAACGATGCCGCTCTGGCCGCCACTGACGACCCCGTCCCGCAGATCGGTCTCGCCCGCCTGGATCATCACCCCAATGGGCGAATCGCTCACCGTCACCCCCCGGATCGAGGCGAGGGAGTCCAGGAGGCGCAGGGCGATGCGACAATGGGCAAAGGCGACGCCACCGGCGGTAAACGAGGAAAAGTGGGCCTCCAGTCCCCGTTCCGCCCCTTCGATGCGGCAGTTGTCCAACTGGTTCTTCTTCTCGCTCCCCTGGAGAATCACCCCGTACCAGTCACCAGGCTGGGGCGCGGCAAAGGCGCTGGTAAAGAGGACCGGGCGCTCGGCATCCCCTTGGACCACCAGACGGCCGTGGACGAACAGCGAGGTACCGCCCAGACCACCGGCTTCGGTGCTGCGGGCCACGATCACGGCACCCGGCCTGATCGTCAGGGTGGCCTGGGGCGCCACGGTGACCGGGCCTTCCAGCACGACCAGTCCCCGCCAGACCGTATCCTCGGTGATGGTCTGCTCCCGGTAGGTAGCCTCCACCGCCCCAAGGGGACGGAGCATGCGCGCCGGCAGACCCTGCAGTCCATCGGCCGTCGGTTGCGCTGCCCCGGAACGGATTTGTGCCGCTTCGCCACCGGAACCGAACAGCACCATGAGCACAATCGCCAGGGCTATCGGCCAGGCCCGGCTGGTCGTCGCTTCGCACTGTCTGCACCGGGCATTGCCGGGTCCGTTTAATAGTGTCATAGCCGAAAATCTTTACCACAACCATGGGGCAAAGTAAACCGCCGCACCGCCCTAATCCAACAGAAAAAAGGCATTGTCGCGTCTTTTCAGTCGGTTAGAACCGGTTCAAAAAAGCCCTTGACACCCCATACATGTTGTGGTTAATTTTCCACCGCAACACAACATCTTGTAAAAGTCCTAAAAATACTACAAAACCTTTTTCACGCAAGGAGAACCAAGGTTTATGGCACACAAAGCGCCCGCAAAACTGACCGCCCTGTCGAAAAACGCCATTACCGTACTGGAAAAACGGTACCTGAAACGGGACAAGGAGGGGAAAGCGCTGGAAACCCCGGCCGAGCTCTTCCGCCGGGTAGCCGACGCCATCGCGGCAGCGGACAGGACATTCGACAAGAAGGCCGATCTGAAGGGGCTCTCCGACCTCTTCTACGGTATCATGACCAACCTGGAATTCCTCCCCAACTCACCGACCCTGATGAACGCCGGCCGGGAGCTCGGGCAGCTCTCCGCCTGCTTTGTCCTGCCGGTGGGTGACTCCATGGACGAGATCTTCGATGCGGTCAAGTACACCGCTCTGATCCACAAGTCGGGCGGCGGCACAGGCTTCTCCTTCTCGCGCCTGCGGCCCGCCAACGACGTGGTCCAGTCCACCTCCGGCATCTCCAGCGGTCCGCTTTCCTTCATGCGGGTCTTCGACATCGCCACCGACACGGTCAAGCAGGGGGGGACCCGGCGCGGGGCCAACATGGGGATCCTCAGGGTCGACCATCCGGACATCATGAACTTCATCATGTGCAAGGCAGACCAGAAGATGTTCAACAACTTCAACATCTCGGTCGGCATCACCGAGGCGTTCATGGACGCTGTGGACAAGGACCGGGAGTACAACCTGCTCAACCCCAGGACCGGTGAAATAGCGGGCTCGCTGAATGCCCGCAAGGTCTTCAACCGGATCGTCAAGCAGGCCTGGGAGAACGGCGAACCGGGCATCATCTTCCTCGACCGGCTGAACAAGGACAACCCGACCCCGCTGGTGGGGGAGATCGAATCCACCAACCCCTGCGGCGAGCAGCCGCTTCTCCCGTACGAATCGTGCAACCTCGGCTCCATCAACCTGGGAAAGATAGTGAAAGACGGGGACGTCGACTGGTCCCGCCTGAAAGAGGTGGTGAAGCTGGCGGTCCACTTCCTGGACAACGTCATCGAGGTCAACAACTATCCCCTGGACCAGATCCGGGACATGACGCGCGGCAACCGGAAGATCGGCCTGGGAGTCATGGGATGGGCCGACCTGCTGATCCTGCTCGGCATCCCCTACAATTCGCCGGAGGCCATCGGCCTGGGTGAAAAGGTGATGCAGTTCATCAACGACGAGGGGCATGCCGCCTCCCGCGAGCTGGCCAAGGCCCGCGGCCCGTTCCCCAACTTCAAGTGGTCGATCTACGACAAGCCGGGGCTGGAGCCGATCAGAAACGCCACGGTCACCACCATCGCCCCGACCGGCACCATCTCCATCATCGCCAACGCCTCCTCCGGCGTCGAGCCCCTCTTCGCCGTCTCCTATGTCCGTCAGGTCATGGACAACAACATCCTGGTGGAGGTGAACCCGATCTTCGAAAAGATCGCCAAGGAGCGGGGCTTCTACTCCGAGGGGCTTATGCAGCGGATCGCGGAACACGGCACGGTCCACGGCATCCCGGAGGTACCGGAGGATGTGCAGCGGGTCTTCGTCACGGCCCACGACATCGACCCCGAGAGCCACATCGAGATGCAGTCCGTCTTCCAGCGCCACACCGACAACGCGGTATCCAAGACGGTGAACTTCGCCAACACGGCCACCGTGGAGGACGTGGAAAAGGTCTACCGCCTCGCCTACCAGACCGGCTGCAAAGGGGTCACCATCTACCGTGACGGCTCGCGGGACGAGCAGGTCCTCTCCACCGGCAAGAAGGAGGAGAAGGTGGAGGAGAAGGCGGTCCAGGTCGACGACAAGCGGGTCTTCAAGCGGGACCGTCCCAAGGCGCTCAAGGGGTGGACCTACCAGATGCAGACCGGCTGCGGCCCGCTCTACGTCACGGTCAACGAGGATAAGAGCGGCCTCTTCGAGCTCTTCACCACCATGGGCAAGGCAGGCGGCTGTGCCTCCTCCCAGGCCGAGGCGATCGGCCGGATGGTGTCGCTCGCCTGGCGGAGCGGGGTACAGGCGCGGCAGGTGATCAAGCAGCTCCTGGGGATCTCCTGTCACTGTCCGGCCGGCTTCGGGGACAACAAGGTCCTCTCCTGCGCCGACGCGGTAGCCAAGGCGATCCAGGCCCACATGCACGCCGCCGGTTACGATACTGGCCTGGAGGCCAAGGCGCCGGAACGGGGCGCCTGCCCAGAGTGCGGCGGGATCGTGGAGCACGAGGGAGGATGTGCGGTCTGCCGGGTGTGCGGGTATAGTGAATGTGCTTAGGATGTGATGTGGTGTAATGGGAAGGCCCGCAGCGATGCGGGCCTTTTTTCGGACCGAAACATTTAGTACAAATTCACCCTAAAGGTGAATTTAAATATTGATTTTTTTCCTTGAAACGATACAATAGGACCAGATAAATGCGATTCCTCTTCAAAAAGAAAAAACTTGAAGATCTTTACATTGAGGAAAAGGGTGCACACAAATATCCGGCAGAGGTGATAGACGCTTTTTTCGAGGCAATGGCCGTCATCGCGGCAGCTCATGACGAACGCGACCTCTATGCCCTGAAAGGTTTTCACTTTGAAAAACTGTCGGGCGACCGCAAGGGAGAATACTCACTTCGCCTCAACAAACAGTTTCGCCTGATCGTCACCATTGAAAAGGATACCGACGGAAAGTTCGTCCTGGTAATCGACATCGCGGATTACCATTGAGAAAGGAAGTATCGATGGAAAGGAAACTCCAGCCGGCACGGGCGACAGCGCCAGGACGGATACTGACACGGGAATTGGAGGCCCGCGGCTGGACCCAGAAGGACCTGGCCCGGATCATGGGCCGGCCGCCCCAGGCGATCAACGAGATCGTCAAGGGGACCAAGCAGATAACACCGGAAACCGCATTGGAACTGGCCGAAACCTTCGGCACGTCCCCCGAATTCTGGACAAATCTGGAGGCACAGTACCGGCTGACGTTGGCCAGACGTGTGAAAGACATCAAGGAAATCGCTCGGAAGAGCCGGCTTTACACCCTTGCACCGGTGAGCGAACTGCTGAAGAGGGGCTGGATTGCGGCCGGGGCCTCCTTCGATGAACTGGAACAGGCGGTGTTCGCCTTCATGGGAGCGTCTTCGCCCGAAGAGATGGGGAAGCTGGCTGTCAGCTTCCGCCATGCCCGGCAACGGGGACCGGAACTCGGCGCCCAGATCGCCTGGGTGCGACGTGTCGAGCAGGTGGCCGCCCACCGAAGCAAAGCAAGGTTCGACGCGACAAAACTGGAGCGGATGCTCCCCGATATCCTTGCCTGCGCCGCCAAGGTTGAAGATGTGGCCCACGTCCCCAGTCTTCTCGCCGATGCCGGGGTGCTTTTCATCGTGGTTTCCCACCTGGAGAAGACGTACCTGGACGGTGCCAAGCTCATCTGCGGCAACACCCCCGTGATCGCCCTCACCCTCCGCTACGACCGGATCGACTCATTCTGGTTCACCCTCCTTCACGAACTGGCGCATATCGTTCTCAAGCACCAGGGAAGCTACCTGGACAACCTCTACGAGCCCGACCACGTGGATGGCGAGGAGAAGGCCGCCAACCGGCTCGCCGGCGAATGGCTCCTCGATCCAAAGGGGTTCAAGTCCTTCGTCAAGGAGACACACCCCTACTTTTCCCGTTCCGCGATAACCGGCTTTGCGTCGAGCCAGGGACGGCATCCCGGCATCGTCCTCGGCCGGCTGCACCATGAGAAGCTGGTGGATTACAAGAACCTGCGGGGGATGCTGGTGAAGGTGAGTCCGTTTCTTGGGGACTGGGTGGATAGGGTTTGGGGTTGTTCGTGCCAAGGTGTAGGCACGGCAGTATATAACCCAGCTAATGATTGCGTATAAAATGCGTTAATGCAGGCTTGACACTTGTTTCTTTCTGTCGGGCCGTCAATTGGTGGGTCGTCATGGATATGAAGGCATTTGATGCATATAGCTTAAAGGCACGGTACTATCCCACGGTCATAGTCATTGCACCACTCTGCTTGATGATACTTTCTATCGCCTCGGACAAGTGGGATATGCTAAAGAGCGTCGGCGTTGCTGTGGTGTCAACACTGGGATTGGCCTTTGTCATGGATCAAGTGGGTCGTGACCAAGGTAAAAATAAGGAAGCGGCTCTTTTCCAGACTTGGGGAGGCAAGCCAACAACGCGCATTCTTCGCCACCGAGACTCTTCCCTCGACAGAACAACGCGGGAGAGATATCACAGCAAGCTGGCCGGCCTAGTGGAAGGGATCAAGATACCAACGGCACAGCAAGAGGCTGAAGATCCCAATGCGGCAGATTCGATTTACGATTCCTGCGTTGCGTTTCTACGATCGCAAACGAGAGACGTAATAAAATTCCCCCTCGTTTTTCAGGAGAATACAAACTACGGGTTCCGGCGAAATCTATGGGGCATGAAACCAGCCGGTATTGTCATTTCATTTATCGGCGCTCTGGCATGTTCAGCACTGACGGTATTGCATTTTTTGGCGAACAAGGAAGAATGGCTGGTGGCGGCAATATGCGGCGTGGTCTGCATTATTCTGCTGGTTCTATGGGTATGCCGATTCACACCATCCTGGGTAAAAACAACCGCTGACGAATACGCGAGACAACTTGTGTCAACGTGCGACTCGCTGAGGGTGCACAAACAAGGCGGCGCATCGTAGCGAAAGGAGAACCTATGTCAAAGAAGATAACATTCTATCAAGTCGACAATGGTGCGAGCGTGCTGGTTACGCTCGATGACAAGTCTCACATGCTACTTGATATTAAGCAGAAACCGGAAAACGATGCAACAGACGATGACAAGACCGAGGATGTACATGCGTCCCTTCTGAAGACGTTGCCTACGCGCGATGGGAGAATGCATCTGACGGTATTCGCGCTCACTCACGCTGATCTTGACCACTGTCAGGGATTCAGCCGCGTCTTCTTCTATCCCGGGCAGGACGAAAACGATGATGAGTTGATTGGGATAGATGAGCTCTGGGTCACAGCCGAAATCTTCAACGAGAAACTCTCAGGGCCAGCCAAAGATGTGCAAAAAGAGGCTCGACGACGACTCAGGCTGTGGTCTGACAAGGACAAACATGCCGATGCCGAAAAGCCCGGCAATATGATTGTCGTGTTTGGACGGAGTGATAGTGAAGACCTGGAGCACTTGCCCGCAAGCCGACATCCGGGAGCAGGGACAGTTGTCACATCCATCGCGGGGCAGAAACGATCAGACCTTGAAGTGTTCGTTCACTGCCCGTTCAGCTACCTTCTCGACAATGATGAAGTACTTCGGAACGACACGTCCTTGATTCTGCAGATGCTTATGAAAAATGGTGATTCCAAAGCCGCCTTGCTAATTGGGGGAGACGCCGGGTGCAAGGTATGGAAGACCGTGTACAACAGATCACACAAGGAGGGCAATGCAGGCCGGCTTGAATGGGATGTGTTCTTCGTGCCGCATCACGGCAGCTATAAGTTCTTCACCGAGAAAGAGCACGAAGAGGGCCGAGACGAAGCCGAAAAAAGGCCAGCAGAACCCTCGATGGGCATCCTCGCGGCAGGGCGAGAAAAAGGATGGCTCGTATGTTCCAGTCGTCCAGTGAAGGAGGCAAACTACGAGGATAAGGACCCACCGCATATTGAGGCGGTCCGACATTACCGTAAATGTGCGGTGGACCTTGGCGGCAAGGACCATTTCGTCTGCCTCATGGAGAATCCATCAGGAACAGACCCGAGTCCGTTTGTCCTTCGGCTAACTCCGGGAGGTCTTCAGAAGATCATTCTAGGCGCACCATCCATTTCGATAGGTGGTAAAGCCACCTCTCAGCCCAGTCGGTGGGGATAAGATGAGCGCAAAGGCAGAACATCCTGAAACCGCGGGGTGGCCACCGAATGATCTGATTCAGAGTATAAACGCATTTGGACAGCTGCCGTACGTCCATGGTGACGTTTGCAGTAAGTTCATTGAGGAAGGTGGCGTTGTTCGTTTAAGTATTCGCGTTGACCTTCCCGCCAAAGGGCCAGTCTATGACATACGGGCTGTTGAACCCATTGCTATTGAGCTCCCTCTCGGTTTCCCAAAACGCCACCCTCGTGTGTTCCCGATTCGAGTGGATTTTCCTGCGGTGCCCCATCTTACTCGGCGACCTGGCGAAAGGTTTGGCGAGATTTGCCTGACACGCCGGCCTACTGCTGACTGGTGGCACGGCAAGACTCTTGAAGACGCTATTCTTGCGACCTACCGATGGCTAACGGACGCCGCCGCAGGCGAACTGGTCAAGAGCGACGATCCGTTCGAGCCCCTCATCGTTGACGTGAGGAACCCTGTCGTAGAAGCAGACTTCGAAGTAGCCCGGGCGGAGGCCAGAAAGCATGATGGTGTGTGGGACACTACGGCGCGACAGATTGCTTTACCCGATACGACGGCGGTTCGGCTCGTTATTGGCCCAGGAGAGGTGCCTACTCGTTTATGGTATCAAACAGTTCCGCAGGCTACGCCATGGATCGTTGTCCCAGTCGACCTTGATGGTGTGCTTGGCCTCGCTGCGGTCGTAGGGCTCGATGCGCAAAAGGTGCGTTACTGGATCGAGAAGGGCGGGGAAAGGAGTAACCGTGTTCTTGCAGTCTTTGGCGTTAAGCGACCAAAGCTGGTCATGGGGCAGGCTGAAGCAGAGGAATGGGTCGCTTTCGACTTTCACCGGCAGCACCATAACGAGGGGTGGAAAGTTACCTCGCACCTCGTCCTTAGAAAATTTGACCAAGATCTCGCAAGGTTAGTGTCCGGGCTTGTTGAAATCTCAGAATCTAAGAAAGTGTTGGTCGTTGGCGCGGGAGCCCTAGGGTCAAGTGTTTGCGATTCACTAGCAAGGAGTGGAGCAATACATTTGACAATCGTGGACAACGACGGTCTACGGCCTCACAACCTTGCCCGCCACACTCTGACGGGGCAGGAGGTAGGGCATGCAAAAGCACTTGCCGTTGCCGAGCGACTGAATGGGATATTCGCGGATGAGCAGGTGGCCGTGGGCATGTGCAAAAACATTCTCGATCTACCCGATGAAGAACTCAAGGGCCTCCTGAACAGGGTTGACTGCATTCTTGACTGCTCAGCTTCTGTAGCCGTGCAACACAGGCTTACGGCGATCAAGGGACTCCAAGTGCCTTTGGTGTCAGCGTTCCAGATTCTTGCAGGACAGGGGACTGTTATACTGGTAGAAAACTCCGAGGGACATGGGCAAGCCGACGCAATCGAAGCGGCCATGATGATGAGAGAACGTAAGGACCCGATCGTCGCCGGTTGGCTCACCGAGAAGACCAATTCCCCCCTCTCGCTTGGGGGCGGCTGTAGTTCCGGATCCGCCCGAATACCAGATACACGTGTCAAGATTGGAGCCGCATGGGTGGCTGACGCTGTTCTTTGTTGGCTCGCATCGAATGAATGGCCCGTAAAACCAATGTACGGCATTCAAAAGAATTTATCAGCACCCAATCCCAGAATAACAACAGAGTGGAAACAGGTTGAGATAGAGCCAATCGCTGAGGCTGCAGGCGGCTGGCGCGCGTTCGTGCTCACATCTGTCATCGATGAATTGAACCGATTTGCGCAAGAGGCTGGGACAACCGAAACTGGCGGAATACTTGTTGGGCGAGTGAATCGACAGTCGAGGATGTTCTATGTATGTGAAGCTTGGTCGTCTCCACCTGACAGTGAGAAATCTTCTGTGGGCTTCACTCGTGGGCGAAGGAAGCTGGCCAGCAAACTTGCGATGCTGGAAGCCAATTCCGGTGACAACCTAACATACGTAGGTGAGTGGCACGCTCACCCTTTCATGTCCGGGTCACGGATGAGTGCTCGCGACTCCGCAACAGCAAAGGAGATGGCGGAAAAACTCTCACGTGATCGTATTCCGGCGCTCTGCGTGATAACCGATCGCAATCGCCATGATATCCATGTTGTTGAATAGTTCGCGGGATATTAAAGTGACAGTTGAAAAATGGAATGTATCGCCGGATTGCCTTATGGACCTTGTCGCTGTGGGCAGCATACTGATTGTTCAAAGTCTAGGGGTGTGGTCAACGGCAATCATTTTCCTTTCCGAGTTGCCTTGGCTCTTTACCGCATGCATCGTTTCGTTGTGCATTACGCGCGGGAGCGTTCCTGCGATTCCTTCAGTCACCACGAAGTGATGGAGGTGTAAAGTGACTACAAGCTTCTACCTCTTTGATGTAGACCATGGCCAGTGCGCTGCATTGAGGCTTCCAAACGGTAAATGGTGCGTATTTGACGCTGGGTGCACCAATAGCTTTTCCCCGATTACCTGGATCGCCAGGATGTCAGAGCAGTCCGCCCCTCGAACACTCCTTGGATTGGCGGCTGCCATTCCTCAACTGTTTTCAATCTACAAGGCGACAATCAGCCACTTTCACGGTGACCACCTCGATGATTACGAAACACTTTTTCGATATACGCCATCCTTCATGAGGACTGTTGCTGGGTACGACCAACAGTATCTTGATGATTGCTACTCAACATGCAGCGACAAATCGTTGCCGAAGGTGTTTGTTTTTGAGAACTCGTATTCCAGTTCTTTTGGAGGAGTACACTTTCCAGACTACGGCGGGGTAACCATTCGCGAGCTTTCGCTTCCTGCAGGTGTTGCGAGAGGACTAGGGGGGAGTGCCAATAGCCGTGTGAATAATGCCAGCGTCGTAACGCGTATCAACGTATATGGCAACTCGATTTTGCTTTGCGGCGACATGGAGAAGAAAGGTTGGGAGGCGATTATCAAGGATACTGGCAACTATGGGCAACAATGGCGACCATTTTTGAGCAGCATAGACATCCTTGTTGCGCCCCACCATGGACATAGATCGGGATACTCAGTGGATCTGTTGAATCTAGCGCGCCCGGCCGTGGTTCTTGCGTCGGTTGTTTCAAAAGACGAATACGTTGATTCCCGCTACTCCCAGACGCCAGTCAGAGGTATTACAGTCGATAATAATCCGTACTCGTGTATTACTACCCGAAAAATGGGACACATAAAGATCGATATTTCGCGACCAACTGACGCACTCCAGATAACAAAAGGGAAGAGAACGTGGTCGTTCGGGACAGATGCATTGCGCTGAGATCTCTGGGTCCGGTAATACCTGCCTGTCGTGCCAGGCCTGCAATACTGCAATTAGCACGATGATCAATGCTGGTTCATCCCAACCCGAGGCTTTGCCCCCTCCCCCACTTACTTTCTTTGCACGGGCAAAGAAAGTAAGCAAAGAAAACCGCCCCCGACGCCTTGGCCGCTGACGCGGCTTCCCTCCGCTCGTCGGGCGCTGCGGCGACGGCCGAAACTCGCTGCGCTCAGACAGTCGGCCGCCTTGTCCCGCAGCACCTCTCCTCCCTCCGGCTGCGGCGTAAGGGGGAAACTTCTTGTGACCTTGAATCTATTCTTGCGGGGACTTCGTCCCCGTATGGTTCCCCCTGTGCCGTGCCGAGTGGGGCTGGGCATGGCGGGATCAGGACGGGCGCGTGTCTGAGCGAAGCGAGTTTGCGCCCGGCCCCCGTCGTGCGCAGCCCCGCTCGGGAAGCCGAAGGCCACGGCGCTTGTGGGGTGCCCTTTCTTTGCGTCCTTTCTTTGGGCAAACAAAGAAAGGACGTGGGGGTGTGGGGGCAAGGCCCCCGACAGTCCGAGTCAATGCTATTGCCGAGGATATGACTACCATAACGGCACGGACCTGCGACGTTGCCACCTCTGCAATTAAAAACAGCCAATAAATTGACATTTTTTCTTGACACGACATAAAGTGGATAAACTCCCGGGAGTTAGCGCCCAGCACTCGCAAAACGTTTACTGCCGCCGCTTTGTTTCCACACGAACTGTTGAAAACTGTGTGGATAACTTTGGGGATAAGGTATCGAGGAGACGAAAAGTCATAGACTTTTCCCTTATTGACTAAATAACAGGCAGCTAATCTCTCCGTAACAGATACAGCGCCAAATTCTTCACGCGCCAAGCCCTGAAGGACGAAGCGCTTCCGATTGCATCTCCCCGAAAAAGATACTATAACCGCCCCATGACCATCAAACGCGCTGCAACATCCCCGTTATCGTATCTCTCGCCCAGCGCGAAACGTAGCGTCCGGAGAAGCCCTCCCTCGCTCCACAAGCTATTCGCCCCACTCTGCCTGTTCCTGCTGCTGACGGCAACGACCGTCCATGGGGAGACGCTTGCCAGGGAGATCCTTGACGAAATCAACCTGGCCCGCACCGCCCCTAAGACCTATGCCGGCTTTCTTCGGGTATTCCGCCAACAGTTCCGGGGCAAGGAGTACCGCCTGCGTGACTCCAGCACCCTTGTCCGCACCGTGGAAGGGGCAAAGGCGGTGAACGAGGCAATCGTCGTGCTCTCCCGCCAACTGCCCCTCCCGCCGCTCGCCTGGTCGGACGGACTCGCCGCGGCAGCGACAGAACTGGCAGAGGAGCAGCGGGAAAGCGGCGCGACCGGCCACGAAGGCATGCATCACCGCGGCATGCGGGTGAGGATCGAGAGTCACGGAACCTGGGACGGGGAAATAGGCGAGAACATCGGTTACGGACCCGACGAGGCAGTGGCCAGGGATATGGTCATGCAGCTCATTGTAAACGACGGGGTGCCGGGTCGGGGGCACAGGGAGAACATCTACCGACGCGCCTTCGGCACGGCCGGGGTCGCCTGCGGCCCGCATCCCCGGTACGGGCAGATGTGCGTCATCGACTTTGCGGGTGGGTTCAGATGAGAACATGATGCGGCGGCGGGCTTGCACTTAATGCAACCGTGCAACAGCTATCCAGCAGTCCCCTTTGATACAGCAACCGTTCGTAAGTACAGTCAATCGGAAACTCAATCGATTGCATCTCTCCTCAAAAAATACTATAACCTCCCATGCTGAACCAATCCGTCAGACACGCCGGCAGTATCCCCCGCAAAGGCCCTTCATGACCGCGACACCCCGCCAGACCCTCAAGACCATATTCGGCTACGACGCCTTTCGCCCCCACCAGGAGGAGATCATCGACGGCCTGATCCGGGGTGAGGACGCCTTTGTCCTGATGCCGACCGGCGGCGGCAAGTCGCTCTGCTACCAGATCCCGGCACTCCATCGGCCCGGGGTCGGCATTGTCGTCTCCCCCCTGATCTCCCTGATGAAGGACCAGGTGGACGCCCTGGTCGCCAACGGGGTGGCCGCGGCCTGCTACAACTCCACTCTTACCGAGGCAGAGGCCCGCCGGGTCCTGGCCGACCTTCACGCCGGACGGCTGGAACTCCTCTACGTGGCGCCGGAACGGCTGATGAGCGAGGCCTTCCTGGAGCGGCTCCAGGAAATCCCCCTCGCCCTCTTTGCCATCGACGAGGCCCACTGCGTCTCCCAGTGGGGCCACGACTTCCGGCCCGAGTACGTGCAGTTGGGGAGACTGAGAAAGCTCTTTCCGGCTGTGCCGCTCATCGCCCTGACCGCCACGGCCGACCCCCAGACCCGCGACGACATCATCGACCGGCTGGGGCTAAAGGAGGCGACCTGCCACGTGGCCGGCTTCGATCGGCCCAACATCCGCTACACCGTGGTGGCCAAGCACAAGTCGGCCCAGCAGCTGGCAGCCTTTCTCCAGGGGAGACCGACCGAGGCGGGCATCGTCTACGCCCTGTCCCGCAAGCGGGTGGAGGAGGTGGCGGAGCGCCTGGCCGCCGCCGGGATCAGGGCTGCCGCCTATCACGCCGGCCTGCCGGACCGGGAACGGCACCGGGTGCAGGAGGCGTTTCTGCGGGACGACCTCAGGATCGTGGTGGCCACGGTCGCCTTCGGCATGGGGATCGACAAGCCGAACGTCCGGTTCGTGGTCCACTACGACCTCCCGCGGAACATCGAGAGTTACTACCAGGAGACCGGCCGGTCCGGCCGCGACGGTCTGCCGGCCGAGGCACTGCTCCTGTTTGGCTACGGCGACATTGCCATCAGCCGCGCCCTGATCGAGTCCGGGAACAACACGGAGCAGAACCGGATCGAGCTGCACAAACTGAACGCCATGGTCGGTTTCGCCGAGGCGCTCACCTGCCGGCGCCGGGTGCTGCTCGGCTACTTCGGCGAACAGCTGGAGGAGGATTGCGGCAACTGCGACGTCTGCCTCAACCCGCCCGAGCGGTACGACGCCACGGTTGAGGCCCAGAAGGCGCTCTCCTGCGTCTACCGCACCGGCCAGCGCTTCGGCATGGGACACGTCATCGACGTCCTGCGCGGCTCCCAGAACCAGCGGATCCAGCAGCTCGGCCACGACCGGCTCTCCACCTACGGCATTGGCCGGGAACTGTCCCAGGACGTGTGGGGGAGCGTCTTTCGCCAGCTGGTGCATCTGGGGTACCTGGAGCAGGACATGGCGAATTACTCGGTGATCCGGCTGACCGCCAAGGCCCGGCCCCTGCTCCGGGGCGAGGAACGGCTGGTGCTGGCGAAGCCGAGGCTACGGCCGGCACCGGCAAAGCAGGCGGCCAAGCGGGGCAGGGAAGATCTTCCTTACGACGAGGGGCTGTTCCAGGCCTTGCGGACCCTGCGCAAACGGCTGGCGGACGAACAGCAGGTCCCGCCGTTCGTGGTCTTCAGCGACGCCACCCTGGTGGCCATGGCCGCCCTGCGGCCGACGACCCCCGAAGAGATGGGACGGGTGAGCGGCGTGGGTGCCCACAAGCTCGGCCGCTACGGGAGCGATTTTCTCAGGGAGATCAAGGCCTACTGCGATGAGAGGGCATCTTCGGACTGATAATTCCAGCAAAAACAGCTCACCACCAAGGCACGAAGGACACGAAGTTACCCAGAATCAGCACTGAATCCTTTGTGCTCTTTGTGTCTCTGTGATGCATGACTGCCGCAGGATGCCGTCTATCTGCCGTCCGAGCGGATGAACAGGTTAAGCAGGAAGCTGACGATGCTGAAGACCAGGGCCGCCACAAAGGCCTGGCCGAAGCCGGCCACGTGGAAGCCGCGCACCAGGTGGGATGCCAGGTAGAAGAGAAAGGCATTGATGACCAGGGTGAAGAGCCCCAGCGAGAAGATGGTCACCGGCAGGGTCAGGAAGATAAGGACAGGCCGGAGGAAGGCGTTGAGGAGCCCCAGGACCAGGGCGGCAACAAAGACCGTCACCCAGTTGTCCAGGGCCACCCCGGAAACGAGGTGAGCAACCACCAGGAGGGCGGTGCTGTTGATGATCCAGCGAATGATGAGCTGCTTCATGTATGTCCCCATGTAACCCGCTGGACTGCAGGCATCGGCGGGTGCAACCATACCACAGCTCGGGACGGATGGCGACTGGATGATCGTCATTGACGCCACTACTCCCCTCTGCCATGATACCCCCATGTGCCTGATCGTCTTCGCCCTCGATGCTCACCCCCGCTATCGCCTGGTCCTGGCAGCCAACCGGGATGAATACTTTACCCGGCCGACCGCACCGGCCGGCTTCTGGCCGGACGCCCCCCGCGTTCTGGCCGGTCGCGACCTGCAGGGAGGCGGCAGTTGGCTGGGGATCACCCGCGACCGGCGTTTGGCGGCAATCACCAACTACCGGGACCCCCTCCACCAACCGGCCAACCCACCGTCGCGGGGACGACTGGTCGCCGACTTCCTTACCGGAACCGACACCCCGGCCGACTACCTGGAGATGCTGGGCCGCGAACAGGGCCGCTATGGCGGTTTCAACCTGCTGGTCGGCGACGATGACGGGCTTTTCTGGCACTCCAACCGCGGCAGCGGTCCGCAGCGGATACCAGCCGGCATCCACGGCCTGAGCAACCACCTTCTGGACACCCCCTGGCCAAAGGTGACAGCCGCCAAGGCCCGGCTGGCAGAGCTCCTCACCGCCGAACAACCGGACATGGCAGCGATGTTCGCCGCCCTTGCCGACACCAGGCAGTTCGCCGATCCGCTCCTCCCGGACACCGGCATCGGCCTCGACCGGGAGCGGTTCCTCTCCCCAATCTTCATTACCGGCGACACGTACGGTACCCGGTCCACCACCCTCGTCCTGATCGACCGGGACAAGCGGGGAATCTTCGCGGAACAATGCTATGACAGCCGGCAACAGATCACGACAACCACAGCCGTCAGCATCGCGCCCGACGGCAGTCATTCCGCACTCCACACAGGAGAACATCCATGACCGCACAATGCCGCTGTCCCTGGGTCGATCTGAGCAAGCCGGACTACGTCGCCTACCACGACACCGAGTGGGGGGTGCCGGTCCACGACGACCGGCTGATCTTCGAATTCATCACCCTGGAAGGTGCCCAGGCCGGGCTTTCCTGGTATACGATCCTGCGCAGGCGGGAGGGGTACCGGCAGGCCTTTGCCGGTTTCGATCCGGAGCAGGTCGCCCGGTTCGACGACGAACGGGTCAGCGCCCTGCTCCAGGACCGGGGAATCATCCGCAACCGGGCCAAGGTGGAGGCCACGGTCAGCAATGCCCGTGCCTTTCTCAAGGTCCAGGCGGAATTCGGCAGTTTTGCCACCTACATCTGGCGCTTCGTGGACGGCCGCCCCAGGGTCGGCGAACTGCGCAGTCTGGCGGACTTTCCGGTCACGAGTCCCGAGGCCGAGTCCCTCTCCCGCGACCTGAAACAGCGGGGTTTCCGCTTTGTCGGCCCGACCATCTGTTACGCCCACATGCAGGCCACCGGCATGGTGAACGACCACACGATCGACTGCTTTCGGCGAGGCGAGATCATTGCAGCCTACCGCTTGTAATCGGGCAATGGCAAAGTAAGCTGATACCGATAGGAGGGGAATATGGAAAAGCGCCTTGGAAAATTGCTGCCGGCCACGACAGGTTTCTGGCTCCTGGTGATAGCGATGCTGACAATGGCCGGACCGGCAGGAGCCGAATTCCGGCTATCCAGGGGGGAAACGGTCTACGTGCCGGTCTATTCCAACGTCTTTGTCGGCCCCAAGGCCCTCCCGTTCAACCTGGCAACCACCCTGAGCATCAGGAACATCGATCCGAGCCACCCGATGACCGTCACCTCGGTCGATTACCTGGACACGAACGGCAAGCCTGTCCGGCGCTACCTGACCAGACCGCTCGGCCTGGCGCCGCTGGCCACCCATTACATCCACCTGGAGGAAAAGGATACCGCCGGCGGTTTCGGCGCCAAGTTCATTGTCAGATGGGAGTCGGGAAGGGTCATCAATGCGCCGATCATCGAGTGCCTGATGATCGGCGCCACCTCCGGCCAGGGGATCTCCTTCGTGAGCCCTGGCCAGGTGATCAAGGACGGTAGTCGCTGAACAAGCGAGGGGACCGACATGGTCCCCTCGCTTCTCAGCCTCTACTCAACCACCTCCAGCAGACCTTCCATCCCCTTTTCCCGATGGCTTTCGAAAAAGAGAAGCTTCTTGCTGCAGTAGATGGGGTAGCTGCCCGTTTTCGTCGCGGTGAATCTGATGGTTTTGGAATCTGAGGAGAGGCTCTCCTCGAACTCGATCCCCGCCTCGGGCGCCTTGACCACGATGTTGTGGGGCACCACGCCGGACTCCTTGCGCACGGTGAGTTCCACCGGTACGTTCACCCTGACGATGATATGGTCCGGATCGAAAAAGTACCCGCCCCCCACCAGTTCCACCCGCTGGACCCCGTCGTCGCCGACCGTGGCCCGGACCACCCGCTTGGCCTCCCGGGCACAAACGATCACCGCACCCAGCAGGAAGAACAGCATTGCCAGCAGTAACCAACGTTTCATCGCTACCGCCTCCCTTCGCAACAGGTTTATGACTACGGCAACCTCGCTGCCACCGCCTGCCAGTCGATATTCCGGAAGAACGCCTCGATATAGTCCGCCCGCTTCAGCCCGTAGTCGAGCATGAAGGCGTGCTCGAAGACATCCATGATGAGCAGCGGGGTACAGCCGGCCGGATTGGCCACATCGTGCTCATTGATCCAGAAGTTGATCAATCGGTCCCCGACCGGGTCGAGATAGAGCCCGACCCAGCCGATGCCGCGCATGGCGCCGGTGGCCCTGAAATCCTTCTCCCAGAGCTCGACGCTACCGAACGATGCGGTCAGCTTGCCCGCCAGAGCGGCTCCCTGGTCCAGGGGGGCACTCCCGCCCAGGTTGCCGAAATAGAGCTCATGAAGCCGCATGCCGTTGAACTCCCACCCCAGGCGGCGCTTCAGCTCGGCATATTCCGGCGTCCCCCCCTTCCCTTCCGCGATCAGCTGCGCCAGGGCGTCCAGCAGTTTGCCTGTGTTGGTCACATACCCCTGGTAGAGGGTGAAATGGTTCTTCAAGAGTGTCTCGCTGAAGCCGGGAATGCCGATCAGCCTGCCATAATCCTGTGCCGTGTATGCCATGGTCCTTGCCTCCTTGTGGGATGCTCTGTCGCTCGTGCGACGTGACGAATCTACCTTTTCGTTTACCACAATCGGGTGCATATGCAATGCGAGTGAAACTGAATTGACATTCACCGGCCGGCCGGGTAGAAGGAAAGCACCAGAGAGTAAGTTTACCGGGATGTTTCGGGAAAGGGAGGTTGAATGGAGAGCCCGCGTCATATCGCAGTAGTCGGCTGCCTGGTGTGCAATGCCGACGACAGGGTACTGCTGATCAGGCACCACAAGCGGGGGTGGGAGATTCCCCAGGGGCGGGTCGAAGAGGGCGAAAGCCTGATCGAGGCGCTCCACCGCGAAATCCTTGAGGAGACCGGGGTAACGGTGACTCTGGGGCCGCTGGCCTGCGTCTGGTCGAAACTGACGCCACCGGCAGCACTCATTTTTGCCTTTATCGCCCGCTATCGGCAAGGCGACCTGACCCCCAGCGACGAAACCCCGGAACTCGGCTGGTTCGCCGCAGAGGAAGCGCTGACCATGGTCGCCAACCCGGTAAACCGCGACCGGCTGGCAGCACTGCTGAACCATTCCGGGAACGTGATGTTCGGAGCCTATACCACCGGCCCCTATCAGAAGGTGGCGGAAACCGTTACCGGCCCATTGCCGTGAACCACTAAGGCCGGACTACCCGCGCCGTTTTCCCTTTGCTTTCGCTAAGGTCCGTTCCTCCACCAGCACAATCGGCACCGGGGGCGTCTCCTGCACACCGAGAATGGTCACGAGCTTGTCAAGCCCACCGGCGACCTCCTGGAGCGTATCCATCGACAGCGACTCCAGTCCCTGCAACAGCACCCCCTGAAACACCTCCGGAGCCTCAGCCACCAGTGTTCGCCCCTGCGGGGTAAGGTCGACCTCCACCACCCGCCGGTCGGTCCGGGAACGGGTACGCGATACCAATCCACGCAGCTCTAACCGGTCGATGATGCCCACCACGGTGGCCGGGTGCAGATACATACGCCTGGCCAGTTCCGAGACCCTGATCGGGGCACGCTCGGCGATGACCTTGATGGCCCAGAGCTGGGGACCGGTCAGGCCGGTTTCCCGAACCGCCCGCTTCGAGTGCTCGTTGACGAATTGAAACAGCCGGCGGATGTTGTCGAGGATCTCCGCAACCATCGGATCGGTTGGCATGATGTCTCCAAAAAAAATCAGCAAAATTATTTTGCATTCAAATAATATGCGTAGTAATCTTTTTTAACATAAACACTCTTGGCAAGCAATGTCTGCGCCAGCGTCCTGGCGGCATCCCCGGCAAAACGGGTCGAGACAAGAAAAAAGGAGGAAGGTCAATGAAACGCGTAGTTCTGTCTATTCTGGCTCTGACATGCGTAACGATGGTTGCGGGAGGGTGTGCAAAGCAGGAATTGGTCAAGAAGGATGACCAGATCGCCCCTGCGGCAACCACGACGACTCCGGCAAAGGCGGCTTCCACCCAGGCGCAGTCGGCACAGCAGAGCCCAACCAGCCAGCAGGCGGCTGCCAAACAGGCAGTGACCGACAGCACGACGCAGACGAAGGCGTCCGACCAGCTCACGGCATCACTGAACCAGATCTATTTTGCATTTGATTCAAACGCCCTGAGTGACGAGGCCCGAGCCACCCTGGCAAAAAACGCCGCTTTCCTGAAGCAGAACAAGGCCGCAACCGTCAGGATCGAAGGCAATTGCGACGAGCGGGGGTCGGACGAGTACAACCTGGCACTTGGTGAAAAACGGGCCCAGGCAGCGCGACAATACCTGATAACCCTGGGAACAGCTGCAGGCCGCCTCTCCGTGATCAGCTACGGCAAGGAAAAACCAGCCGATCAGGGGCACTCCGAGGAGGCTTGGGCGAAGAACCGGCGCGACGAATTCGTGCTGGTTCAACGCTGACAGCTTCTTCTGCTGCACAGTGCCTCTGACAGCCGCTTTTCGGGCGGGCATGCCGGTAGACTCCGGCTGCCCGCCCCTTCAGTAGGAACACTCCCCGTTTTGCCGACAAATTTCCACTTATCATTTCCCGAAATATCTGGTATGAACTATGTACTGACTCTCTCGCACCGGGCGAGCATCGTGAATTCACTGGAAAGGCAGGTAAGCACCGTGGCAGAAAACTCAAACGGCTTCGGCTCAGGAACTCTCGTCTTGTCGTTCATCACCGGACTGGCTGCCGGCGTCGCCGCAGTACTCCTCTACACTGCCAAGGAGCAGTCCCAGGAACAGCAGGAACAACAGGAAGAGCACCTGTTCATTTAAGGGACACGGCACGAACGTTGTTCGTTGCTCCACGTCCATGAGGCTCGCCCAACCCGGCAGTATCGATGGTGTCTGACCGTTCCGGTGGGCACCACCCCCACCCTTGTGCACCAGCGTCTCCGTCCCGGTGATCGCAGTGCAGCGCATGTTTCTCCACTTGAAGACATAGGAGGTCCCCATGGAGACCAGCACTCCTATCCAGGGCTGGGATACCACCCCGCTCTATGCAGGGCCGCAAGCCCCGGAACTGTCACGCGATTTCCAGACCGGCGAAGCGGCTGCCCGGCTGTTCCGTGAGACCTGGCTCGGCCGGATCGTTGAACTCGACGCCGCTGCCCTGCTCACGGCCCTGACCGCCTATGAAGCGCTTCACGAGCAGTTGTCGAAACCCCAGCTGTACGCCCATCTTCTCTTTGCCGCCAATTCCGAGCACGATCCCCACAAGCAGCTCTCCCAGCAGGCCATGGAGTTTGGCAACCGGGTCACCCGGGAGATCCTGTTCTTCGAGCTGGAGCTCATGCAGATTGCCGACGACCGGTTCGCGGCACTCCTGGACGATCCAGGGCTTGCCAACTACCGGCACTTCCTGGCCGGGGTCCGCAAGTTCCGCCCCTATGCCCTGCCGGAACGGGAGGAACAGCTCCTGAAGCAGAAGAACCTGACCGGCAGCGAGGCGTTTGCCCGGCTGTTCGAAGAGCTGTCCGCCTCCCTGCGTTTCCCCTTCACCATGGACGGGGAAGAACGGGAGATGACCGGCGAAGAACTCCTCGCCCTCCTGCATCATCCGGACGGCGCCGTACGGGAACGCGCCTTTGCCACCTTCCTGGACGGCCATGCCGGGCATGCCATCGTCCTCTCCACCATCTTCAACACCGTTGCCCTCGACCACGGGCAGGAGCTGGAGCTGAGGGGGTATCGCCACCCCATGGAGCCGACCAACATCGGCAACGAGCTCCCGGACCAGGTGGTGGAAAACCTGATGGCCGTTTCCGAGACAAACTACCCCCTGGCCAGGGACTACTTCCGGCTCAAGGCCCGTCTCCTCGGCCTGACCCGCCTTAAGAACTCCGACATCTACGCCCCGGTGGGAGAAACCCATCGCAGCTACACGTTCGACGAGGCCCGCGACCTGGTGCTGGAGTCCTTCGAGCGGTTCAACCCCGCCTACCGGCCGATCATCGAGGCATTCTTCAGCGACGCCCGCATTGACGTTCCACCCCGGCCCGGCAAGACCGGTGGTGCATTCTGCATGGGGATGACTCCGTCGCTCCCCCCCTACGTGCTGGTCAACTTTACCGGCACCCTGCGGGACGTCTCCACCCTGGCCCACGAACTGGGACACGGCCTCCATTTCGTCCTGTCCCAGCAGCAGACCATGATCAACTACCACGCGCCGCTGCCGCTGGCCGAGACGGCGTCGGTCTTTGCCGAAATGCTCCTCACCCGTCATATGCTGGAGCGGGAGCGCGACCCGTCCGTGCGCATCGCGCTGCTCTGCGCCAAGATAGAGGAGATCATCGCCACCACCTTCCGCCAGAACGTGCTGACCCGTTTCGAGCAGCGGCTGCATCTGGAGCGGGCCGATGGACTCCTGACCGCCGGTCGGATCGGCGACCTCTGGTGGGAGGAGAATACCAGGCTCTACGGCGACGCGGTGGAGATGATCGAGCCGTATCGCTGGGGATGGAGCTACATCTCCCACTTCATCCACACCCGTTTCTACTGCTACTCCTACACCTTTGCCGAGCTCCTGGTCCTCGCCCTGTACCGCCGCTACCAGGAGCAGGGTACCGGCTTTGTCCCCCGTTACGAGGCGATCCTCACCAGCGGCGGCAGCCAGTCGCCGGCCGACACGGTCCGGCCGGCCGGGATCGACCTCTTTGCCCAGGATTTCTGGCAGAAGGGGTATGACGTGCTGGGGGAATTGCTGGAAGAGTTGAAAGGCCTGGTGAACTAAATGAGCAACGGCTTTTAGGTCCACGAACGACACGAAAAAACACGAAATATAAAGCATTGCAGCAATAAAATCAGCAATTCACCGAACAGGCTGAACCATGATATTGCCTATTCTACTGATTCAGTTCGTGTTTTTCGTGTGTTTCGTGGACAACTGCTTTTTGTAGGATTAAAAAGGCCCGCGAAAGCGGGCCTTTTGTGTGGTAAGCATTGCACGTTTCAGACTCTGGCGGCAGGCTACTTGAGCAGTCGTACCTGACCGTCGTCCAGATCATACTTGGCGGCAACGATCTTCAGCTTCCCCTCCTTAACCAGATGCTTGAGGAGTGACGACTGCTTGATCAGGTTGGCAGACACCAGTTTCACGTTGTCGTCGATGGCCGTCTCCACCAGACCGGACTTGTCGGCCCCTTTGTACTCCTTGCGGGCCTGTTTGACGGCCGGGGCGATGGTCTTGATGATGGCACCGATGTTCCCCTCCGGCTTCCCCTTGGCTTCCACGGCAGCCGTCACCGCGCCGCACCGCTCATGACCGAGCACCACCACCAGCGGCGAACCGAGATGTTCGGCAGCATACTCGACACTGCCGACGACGACCGGATCAGGAACGTTGCCGGCCACCCGCACGACAAAGACTTCCCCCAGCCCCTTGTCGAAAACGATCTCCGGCGGCACCCGGGAGTCGGAACAGGAAAGAATGATTGCATAGGGATGCTGCCCCTTGGTCAGACTCTCACGCGCACTCAGATCGCACAGCTTCTGACCGGTCATATGCTGCTCGACGTAGCGCTTGTTTCCTTCCAGCAGCCTTTGCAGCGCCTCATCGGCAGAAATCCCGCTGCCGGCTCCGGAACCAAGGGCCAGCGCCCCGGAGAGGAACAGTGACCCGATTGTTGCGATGCCTGTCAATACCTTCTTCCGCATAATTCCCCCTGACAAATGTAGTAGACCGAGAAAATTAGCATCGACACATCCCCCTGTCAACCCTGCAGCGTGGCTACTTCACCTTGGCCTTGATGCGGGAAAACGCCCCCTTGTCGGTCGGGCCAGTGTACTTCATGGCAGGAAGCTGACCAATGGCTGCGTTTACCCGTTCCACCCGCTCGGCAGTCAGCGGATGGGAGGAAAAGAACTGGGCCAATTGGGACGGCTGCTGCGCCTGCATGCTGTCCAGCTTGGTGAAAAAGGTGAGCATCCCCTTGGGGTCATAACCGGCCCTGGCCATGGTCTCCACCCCCAGATAGTCGGCCTGATTCTCCATCCCCCGGCTGTAGGCCATGGTACCGGCCTGGCCGAAGAGGGATGCGGCCAGTTGGCTGAGTTGACCGGAGTTCTGGCCGAGGAGCAGTTGCAGAACCAGGGAGTAGCCGTACTGCTGGGTCATCTGGCGGGTGCCGTGACGCGCCACCCCATGGTTGATCTCGTGGGCCATGACTCCGGCCAGTTCATCTTCGCCGGCCGCGGCCTTGATCAGACCGGTATGGACGTAGATATGGCCGCCCGGCACCGCAAAGGCATTGACACTGTCGTCCTTGATCACCTTGAAGGTGAAGGGGAAGGGTACGTCCCTGGCCCCGGTGAGAAGCCTTTTACCGACCCGGTCCACGTAGCCGTTCACCTCGGGATCGGTCACCAGCTGGCGCTGTTTCTCGATCTCGGCGGTGAATTTGGTTCCCAGTTCCTTCTCCTCGTCCACGGAGACCAGGTTGATCCCCTGGAGGTCGGTCATGTTGACGCTACAGCCGGAACACAGCCCGGCAGTAACGAGGAGGGCCAATACCAGCGAACGAAAGAGTGTCATCATCTCCCCCTATCCCCTTATTCCTTCAGGGAGCATTCCCGCTCCCAGGTGTAGTAGCCATCCTCCTGGATGGACCAGAACGAATCGATCCGGCTGCTGAACCAGGGGAGCGCCTCGCACTCCACGTCGACAGCCTGCAAAAACCCGGCAGAGATCAATCCCTCCCCATGCAGATATCGGTAGAAGGCCCTGATGCCGGCCAGGTGCCGGGCCAGCTCGTCCACGTCCGGCTCCAGGGTATTGACGATGTACCAGTTGCCGGCAAACTGGCGGATCAGACCGGGCCGCTCGTCGAACGGGTTACGGCGCATCCGGTCCACCACGAAATCGCGGAGATAATAGTCCGCGCTGTTGGCGAGCAGCGTCGCGTCCCGCGGGGTCAGGCCGGCAGCGAGGCGGTTGTCGTAGAAGCGGCGCAGGAGCGACTGACAGAGGCCATCCACCCGCAGTTCGTCCTCCAGCGTCTCGATATCGAAATCATTCTTGTTTATTGAGGTCATCGGGTACCTTCTGATAAAAATTCTTGAAGCTCCCAGGTTGCTCAAAAATAGTCAGATCGTCGCACCCGCAGCAGGCTCCGCGGAGGCGTAGCAGCGCTACGCCGCACAAGGAAGCTTGCGAGGACGGCGGCGAGATGGCTGTTTTTCAGCAACCTAACGGTTCAGCCGGGGGTCGAGGGCATCGCGTATCCCTTCCCCCAAAAGGTTGTAGGCCACCACCGTCACCAGGATCGCCAGGCCGGGAAAGAGCGACAGCCACCAGGCAAACTCCAGGTAATCCTTGCCCGAGGTGAGCATGTTCCCCCAGCTGGCAGTCGGCGGCTGGACCCCGATGCCGAGGAACGACAGGGCCGATTCCGTCAGGATCGCCCCGGCGACGCCGAGGGTGGCCGCCACCAGCACCGGCGACAGGGCATTGGGCAGGATGTGGCCGCAGATGATCCTTAAGTCCGATGCCCCCAGTGCCCGGGCAGCCTGGACAAAGTCCCGCTCCCGGAGGGAAAGGACTTCGGCCCGCACCAGCCGCGCCACCCCCATCCAGCCGGTAAGGCCGATGATTGCCATGATGTACCAGATGGATGGCTCCAGCATGGCAATCACCGCCAGGATCAGGAAAAAGGTGGGGAAGCAGAGCATGATGTCCACCCCCCGCATCATGAGGCTGTCCAGGAAACCGCCGTAGTAGCCGGCCAAGAGGCCAATTGCCGTCCCGATGGTGACCGCGATCCCAACGGCGACAAAGCCGACCTTGAGGGAGATGCGGGCTCCATAGATCATCCGGGTGAAGACGTCCCTCCCCAGTTCGTCGGTACCGAACCAGTGCTCTGCCGACGGTGGCATCAGGACCCGGTAGGCATCCAGGGTGTCGGGGGCGTACGGGGTGATGAAGGGGGCCAGAAACGAAAGGACAAAGAGGATGCCGACCACCAGGGCGCCGGCCATTGCAAAGCGGTTCGACCGGAGCCGCCGGAGCACGATGGAGTAAAAATATGAGGTCTTGAAGGACACTATCCCTCCCCCCCGTGCCGGATGCGGGGATCGGCCACGGCATAGGCCAGGTCCGCCAGCAGATTGCCGACCAGGGTCAGGCCGGCCCCGATGGTCAGTATCCCCATGACCAGCGGGTAGTCCCGGGACATGACCCCCATGTAGAACAGTTGGCCCATGCCGGGAATGGCGAAGATCGTTTCGAAGATCACACTGCCGCCGATCAGTCCGGGCAGGGAGAACCCGAGCAGGGTGATGACCGGCAGGAGGGCGTTACGCAGGGCGTGACGGTAGATCACCACCCGCTCCGTGAGCCCCTTGGCCCGGGCCGTGGTGATGTAGTCCTGGCCGATCACCTCCAGCATGGTGGAGCGCATGTAGCGGGAGAGCCCGGCAAGGCTCCCGAAGGTGGCGATTGATATCGGCAGGATCAGGTGCCTGGCCAGGTCCCCGAACCAGGCCAGGCCGTGCAGCTTGTCGCTTCCCAGTGAGTGCAGGCCGGAGATCGGCAGCCAGCCGAGCTTGACACCGAAGAGATACATGAGGATCAGCGCCAGCCAGAACGTCGGCACCGCAAAACCGAGAAAGACGAACAGGGTGATCCCCTTGTCCAGCAGGGTATCGCGGCGGGTTGCAGCCAGGATGCCGATCGGGATCGCCAGGCCGAATTCGAGCAGCAGGGCGATCAGGTTGAGGGAGAGGGTCACCGGGATCCGCTCGCTGATCTTATCAATGACCGGCCGGTTGTCCGGGGCAAAGGAGCGGCCGAAGTCGAGCCGGGCCAGGCGCCCCAGCCAGTTCAGATACTGGACGTGCAACGGCTTGTCCAGCCCGTAGAACTCCCGGAGCCGCTCCCGCGCCTGGGCCGAGACCTTGGGATTCATGGCGGTCTGCATCTCCACCGGTTCACCGGGTGCCAGGTGCATCACCACGAACGTGATCAGGGTGATCCCGAGCAGGAGGGGGACCAGAGCCGCCAAACGCTGGAGGAGATACGCGGTCATCTCCTACTCCCCCGTTCCCAGTTCGTAGTTCAGGCTCAGTCCCCGACTGGTGCCGAGCAGCCGGTCGATCCGGCTGGCACTCTCCTCCACCAGCATATCCAGCAGCAGCTTCTTCTTTTTCGGGGGACGGATGACCTGCGGCTCGCCGCTGATGCCGGCCAGACGTCCGGCCTCGTCGATGGCATCCTGCAGGGTGCCGAGCCGGTCGACCAGTTTCAGCGAAAGCGCCTGTTCGCCGGAAAAGATCCGGCCGTCGGCGATTGCCCGCACCTTTTCCTCCGGGAGCTTGCGCCCCTCGGCAACGGCCCGGACGAACTGGCCATGGGTGCTGTCGATGACCCCCTGGAGCATGGCCCGTTCCTCGTCGGTCATCGGCCGGACCGGCGAACCGGCGTCCTTGAACTTTCCGGTCTTCAGGGTGAACGACCGCATCCCCACCTTGTCCAGGAGCCCCTCGATGTTGGAAAACTTCATCAGCACCCCGATGCTGCCGGTGATGGTACCGGGATTGGCGTAGATGACCGTGGCCGGGGCCGCTATGTAGTAGCCGCCCGAAGCGGCCACGCTCCCCATGGAGACGATGACCTTTTTCCTGGCGCTGAGCTTTTTGACCGCGGCGTGGATCTCCTGTGACGGCCCGACCACCCCGCCCGGGGAATCGATGCGCAGGACCACCGCCTTGACGTTGTCGTTCTTCCGGAAGTCGTGAAGGTGCTTCACCGTTTCCTGCGGGTCGAGGATCAGCCCCCGAACCTCCACCAGGCCGATGCCGCTCCCGACGGCGAACGTGCGTGTGTCACCCAGGAGAGAGCACACCGCCAGGACCCCGAACACCATCATGAGTATCATCATGGCAGTCAGGCCAAGCCCGAACCAGAGCCATTTACGTTGCATGCCGACTCCCTCCCGACACAACCTTGGCACATTGACCAGGAACCGCCATTTCTGTTACTCTTTCACCATGCGCATCATCATTCTTTCCGATACCCACGGCAACTATACCCGGGCAGTCAAGGCCGTTACCGAGACAGGCCCGGTAGACCTGGTGATCCACCTGGGGGATGAGTACGCGGACAGCATACTGGTCGGCCAGTTCTGCCAACTGCCGGTACTGGCAGTGCCGGGGAACTGCGATCCCGGCTGTTTCGAACCGCGCCTCAGAACGGTCACCATGGCCGGCAAGAGGATTTTCATTACCCACGGCGACAGTTACGGCGTCAAGAACGGGCTGTATCACCTGATCAAAAAGGGGCTGGTCGAGCGGGCGGACATCGTCCTCTTCGGCCACACCCATCAGGCCCTGGTGCAGCAAATGGACGGCATGCTCCTGGTCAACCCCGGCACACTGCAGTACCGGGCCGCAATCCAGAGCTACGCCATCCTCGACATCGCCGACGACACCGCTTCAGCCTCCATCATAGCGCTTGATCCCGATGAAACAGCGTGAACGGTGATTCTCTCCCGACTCCCAACTCTACTAACTGACAACTGCTTTTAACAGCCGCAGCCGCAATTGTGGCAGACCCGGCGATTGTGTTCATCGGGCGGGATGGTTTCCGGTGCGAACGCCACCCTCTTCACGGCACGCGTAATATCCTCCATGAGATCCAGGTGCTCGCTCTTGCCGAGCAGATGGCCAACGCAGCGATTGGCAAAGCCATCCGTCGGGGAAGATATCCTGACCGCATTGAGAAGGTCGGCGTAGCTCTTGATATCGATGGTGAACTCAGGATTGAAGGTGGTGCTGAAATCGATGCCAAACCGGCGCAGTTCATTGCCCAGCCGTTGGCAGAACTCCTGGAAGGCCGGGCCGTCAAGGTCTACCTGCCAGTCGGGTCTGATGTGGTTTTGCCCATAGATCGTCAATACGAGCTGTTTCCCGCTCATCGTCACACATGCCTCCATGCGCCAGGTAATCGGAACTATTCACCCTGGGCCTGCCTGCTCTTGACCTCCGCCTTCCTGTTGAGCGAACCGAAGATCATTTCCAACACTGCCTTTTGTTTTGCTTCGAATTTGTTCAGGACTGCCAGGCAGGTCCCCATGGGAAAGGTATCGTGCAGAAAGTCCACGTCCCGGCCAGAGAGGATGACGATGCGGTTTTTGTCGACTCCGGCATCCAACGCAAAGGCAAAGACCTTCATGCCATCCAGCGTGGGCATCTCCAGGTCGATTACCAGGAGATCGAGCCCTCCCTGCCTGATATCGGCAAGGGCCGTGACCGGATCGTTACAGACCTTCACCGTGAGGTAGGGGTAATACTGCCGAATATACGCGTCCAGGATACTGGTAAAGGCCTGGTCGTCGTCGATAATCAGGATGTTTCCCATAAGGTACCGAAGCTCGCTGCACAGGGCGCGACTATATCACTTTACCACCCGGGTGGCCATACTTAATACCTGGAAAGGGATATTCAGGTCAAGTGCCTTGGCGACCTTCAGATTGATCACCAGGTCGATCTGTTTGGGCTGGCGCATGGCAAGCCCCGCCCCTCCCCTGCCGAGAAGACGGGCGGCCTGCTCCGCCGCGAGCTCACCCTGTTCGGTCGGGCTTATTTCGAGGGACGCCAGTGCCCCTCGTTCGCAGGCACCGGGCATGGTGGAAAGGACCGGGACTTTTGCCTCCCGGGCATGATGGATAATTCGGTCGAAGTTTCTGCCGGCAACCACCGACTCCCCCACAAAAAGGGAGTCGAGTTTCGGCAACTGGGCAACGAGCTTCTCCTCCAGCGCCGCAAGATTGGTGACGTTCAACTCCCGGACCGTGGCGCCGATTGTGGCGGCATAACGCCGAACTTCCTTCAGCTGAACCACCGTCCCGACCTCCCTGGACGAGTAGACAACGCCAATGGTCCGATTGGGGCGGTATTCGGTAGCGGTTTTCAGCAGGGTCACCAGCGGCACCTTGGCGGAGACGCCGACCGCACCCTTGGCCTGGGCAATGCCGGTTTCAATGGGCCCGTACACATCGACGTAGACGACAGGTACTCCGCCACCCTCCCGCACCGCAACCTGGGCCGCCGGGGCGCCGTAGGCGACGATCATTTCGGCCCCCAGGGCCGAACACTTCCTGACCGCATTCCCCCATGAAAGCGGATCAGGGTTCGGCACCTGCAGAAAGATGCCGAGGTTTTCCTGACTGTACCCCTGCTGGGCCATGGACCTGACAAAGGCACGGTGTGCTTCCCGATAGCGGGGCAAATCCCCGCTCAGGACCACGCCGATCATCCGCTCGGCAGTAGTGGCCGGCAGAGCGAGCGTGGAAAGAAGTACCGCTATCAGGAGTGCGATGAAACCATTGCGCATGAACGGGAACCGTTGAACCGTCACCAGGTGGCGGTCAGAAAGGCGGTCACGGAGTGCACCGTGCCTTCGTAAAGTGCTGAGACCTTGTCGTTGTAATCACGCAGACCGTAGTGCAGGGTGCAAGAAAAGTTCCTGGTGAACCGATAATCGGCGCGGGCCGCCAGGCTGCTCTCCTCGGTGGAACTTCTGGATATCTCGCCGATACCGGCTGTGTTTACGGGGGAAAAATCCGCCAGGGAACGGATATGCTGCAGTTGCAGGGAAAGGTCAAACTGGTCGACAGGCCGGTAACCGGCCCCTAGGGACCATACCTGGGCCTGGCTGGTATAGCTGGCTGCGTCCTGCGTCAATGGCGCCTGGGCCGAGCCCACCGACGTCAGGAGAACCCCCTGTTCGGCCCGGCTTCTGAGCAGGGCATAGCCGCCGGAAAGGGTCACCCGTTCGGCCGGCATGAACCACACGCTGACAGTGACCGTGTCCGAGGCCTGCTCGCGGGCAAGCAGCGTCTGGTAGGGGCGGGCCGTAAACTGCAACGTCTGCTGGGGAGTAAGCTGTGCAAACAGTTCGGTCCGGCCGATCTCTCCCCGGCTCTCTCTCCGGGCCTGGTAATTGGCGTTGGCCCCCCACCGGTTTGGCATGGTATAGGCCGCCAGCAGCTCGCCGTCGTGGCGCTCGTCGGGGGATGTGTCATAGGACGGATTATCGGCCGCCAAATAGCTATATTGTGCCTTGAACCGCAGCCCCTTGACCGGCCTGCTGAGGAACGCCATGCTCCCCCGATGGGTCCCGGAGTTCCCGGGAAGCGTCCACCCGACAGCGGTATCGGGATCACGGACAAGGTCCCGGTTGACAAACGCAGCACGGTATTCCCCCCTGACCGTCGTGAGGGGGGTCGGATGGATCGTCAGGGTAGTGGTCAGCACGTCCTTGCGGATATCGATGGGAGGTCGCACCGGGACCGTCGTGGACGGCAGGGCAAAGGAACTGGTGATCGTTGTCGGCGTGTCGCTGTCGATCTCCTGCCGGCGGTACTTGACCGCCAGCGTAAACTCCTTGCAGGGGATATAGGTGAGATCACCGGCAACATTGTTGAGTACCTGGGATACGCCGGCCGCCCCGTTGATGTCGGTCAGGGCCGATCGGTTCTGGCGCTTGCCATACGTATAGGATGCGGCACCAACCAGTCCGCCTGACAGGGACGTGTGGGCCTTGACCGTATGAGACAGAAAGCGGCTGTCCGGAGCTTCATTGTGCTGCTGCAGCCCTGCCCCCCGCATCAGGACCCCTGAGGGATCGGTCCGTTCGATGAAGGGATCGCGCGGAATCCCCGCATGGTCCATGAATTCCCTGATCTGAAACGAATAGATCAGATCTATCGGACCGAGGTGGGCATCGAAACCGGCCTCCCCTTCATGGGTCTCCCGGTCAACGGTGCGCGACCGGCCGTGGACGGTATTGGTGGGTCCTTCGAAGGCGTGATCGGCATAACGGAGCTGGGCCGTGCCTTCCCGCAGGAGCCGCCAATACCCCAGATTCAGATGGAGCGGCCATTCGTGGATCTTGATCCTGGCCCGGGCCTGGTCCTGTTCCACCCGCAGGCCGTAGGCGGCTGCCGGATCGGGCGAAGCGACATAATCGGCCAGCGAGGTAAAGGAGTCGGCCCGACCGAACGTGAAATCGGGCGAAAAAAGCGGTTTTTGGTCCAGGTTGTGCCAAAGCGATTCGGTGCGCAGGTGAAAGCGATAATCGCCGTTCTGGTCAAACAGGAAGTCACCCAGATAATCCCGGTCACTCGTATAGGTCCCTTCAAGGGAGTATTTCAGCTTCCGGTCAAGGTTGTTGAACAGGAGTCCGCCGGTAGGGCCCGGACGAAAATCTTCATAGGGGGCGGCACGTCCTGCGTAGCCATCCCGTGAGAAAAGGCGGTAACCGAGGAGACCGTCCAGTTGGGCATGGCGGGGTGTGTTGCTGGCTTCGGCCGGCTTTTCTTCCTGCCCGCCGCCCACCTCGTCATCTTCGGCAAACTCGAGAACGAGTTCGCTGCCAGGCAGTACCGAATCCTGTTCCACGGCCGCCACGGCCGGACGAGGGACGTGAATGACGAGCGCCGGCAGCAAGGACAGCAGGAGTGCACACACCCTCCCGACCGACAGCGGACTATGCTCTGCATTTCTTTTGGACGACATCCTCACCTCACTGACGCAGGGTCCCACCACCGGTTACCCCCGGAGAGGGGATATCGGAGCCGTGGACCTGGGAGTGGCAGTCGGTGCAGCGGTTGACAAAGAGCTGCCTGACGCCGGATGCGTTGTCGACCGTGTGCGCGTTATGGCACTGGAGACAGAGAAACGGCATGGATGCGTTCAACAGGGGCGGACTCACCGACCCGTGGGGCGCATGGCAATTGGCGCAATTCTCGGTGACATCCCCGTGTTCGAAGACAAAAGGCCCCTGCTTTTCCATATGGCAACGGGTACACGTCTCCTTGGGGGTACTCCCCTTGAGCAGTTTGTCCTGAGTCGATCCGTGGGCATCATGACAGTCGACGCAGGCCATCTTTTTTTCCCTTAAGGGATGGTGGGACATGAGGCTGTTCTGGGCCTTCACTTCTGGATGGCAGGAATAGCAGAGCTCGGATATCGCGTCGCGAGTGACCTTCTGGCGTGGCCCTTGATGGAGCTTGTGGCAGTCGAAGCAGCTGACGTCGTTGAGGGCATGGGGGGACGCGTTCCAGTGGGCGATGGTCGGAATGGATGCCGCGGAATGGCACTTAAGGCAGATAAGGGACTGGGCCTGGGGGGGAAGATGCATGATGTCCAGAAACTTGGAGGTATCGCACTTTGCCTTGGCCTCGCCAGCAGTTTTGAGCTGTTCGTCGATCGTTTCGATGGCCAGGCTGCCGGGTCCGTGGCACGATTCGCAATTCACCAGCGGCAACCCGGTCTCCGGGGTGAGTTGCTCACCATGGACGCTGTGGAGGAAATCTTCGGTGAGCTTGTCATGCCTGTGGCACTTGGAGACACAGTTTTCGGTCCCAACGTACTCGGCGTCCAGGCGCCCCACGATCAGCCGTTCGTACTCGCGTACCGGCAGTATCGGCCGGCTCTGCTTCAGTTCGCTACAGGCGAGGAGCCCAAGGGAGAGCACTGCTATGAATACTGCCTGCAATACGTGCCGCCGCTGCGCCAATGTTTCCTCCTTGAGGAGTTCAAGGTTCAAGGTTCAAGGTTCAAGGTCTGGATTCTCAACATTGAACCTTGAACTTAGAACATTGAACAGCTATCACTCCCCCTTGATCCCCTTGGTGGTGGTATAGATGAATCCCTTCACCACCGGATTCTGACTCGCCTTGATCTCGGCCGGCGTCCCCACCTCTTCGATCCGGCCGCCGGATATCATGGCGATCCGGTCGGAGATATAGAGCGCAAAGTTCAGATCGTGGGTAACAATGACCGTCGTGTTCCGGGTGGTTTCTTTCAGCTTCAGAATGGTATTGGCCAGTTCATCGGTATTTATCGGATCGAGTTCGGCTGTCGGCTCGTCATACAGGATCAGGTCCGGGTTCATGGCCAGGGAACGGGCAATGGCAACCCGCTTTTTCATGCCGCCGGAGAGCTCGGCGGTACGGAGCCCCTCCTTACCTTCCAGTCCGACCAGGGTCAGTTTTTCGGCAATGATCTGGCGGATCCTCTGCTCCTTGCAGACACGCTTTTCCCGCAGCCAAAGCCCCACGTTCTCCCCGACGGTGAGCGAATTAAACAGGGCCGATGACTGAAACACCATGCTGTACCGATAGGGAGGCCTCTCGCCGTTGATCTGGCTGAAGATGGGGTGCTCGTCGATATAGATTTCCCCGCTGTCCGGGGCCAACAGTTTGACGATATGCTTGAGAAGGACGCTCTTGCCGGTACCGGACGGACCGATAATGGAAAACGTCTCGCCGCTCCTGATCTCCAGATCGATATCATTCAGGACGTGGTTGTTGCCGAAGGATTTGTTCAGCTTCTCGATCCGGATGGAGACCCCGCGGGTCTCAGAAAGGTTGATGCAGTTGGCGTCGTCATCAGAATTGCCGAAGATGGGACGGGTCAGGCCATGCACGATCTTGGCCAGGAGCCCCGCGCCGCTGCCGTTATGTTCTGTTTCGGGATGGTTGGCCATGTCAGGCGGCTCCACTCATGGTTATCGAAAGGTTCCTTTTCACCTCACTCCTCATTCTTCACCCCTCACCCTAGAAAAGGTACCTGTGCCGATTGGTGAAATAGTCGTCCCGGTGTCGGTAGATGAACTGCGTCAGCAGCAAAATAGCCAGGGCAGCGGCCACGTTGTTGGTCCACAACGCCTCCTGGCTGACCCGCGACCCCAGTTCCCGTTCCAGGTCTGCCATCTTGATCAGGCTCAGGTTGGCAATGGTGTTCGCCACCTGGAACAGATTGTAGCCGATCAGCAGATACCAGGTAAGACGCTGCCGTTTCGTGATCCCGAGGAACAGGTAGAGGCAGATGATGGCGTCGGTAAAGGCCAGCATCTTGGCCGGAAAACCGGTATAGATGGTGCCGAGGTATGGGTACGGGTTGCCAAAGGTGGATGCGGAAACCAGGAAGAAAAAGAGATACAGTCCGGTCAAAAGCGTCAGCCCCAGAGGACGGCGTGCTTCGGTATCATCGATCTCGGTCATCAATACTCCGTATTGGCTCGGGGCTGTAGGCTCGGGGCTCGGGGCAAAGGCCTTAAAAAGACTTTTCCCGAGCCCCGAGCCCCGAGCCCTGAGCGCATTTTCTTTAATCCGAGCCCTAAGCCCCGAGCCCCGAGCGCATTTTCTTTAATCCGAGCCCCGAGCCCTGAGCGCATTTTCTTAATCCGAACCCTGAGCCCCGAGCCCCGAGCGTCTTTCTTTAATCCGAGCCCCGAGCGTTTCTACCTTTTCTTCCGCATGTCGCTGATTGCCACGCAAATCGCAATCACTACCATGACTCCGGCGATAAATATCCAATCGGCAATGCTGAATCCGAACATCGATCCGTCTCCTCGGCCATGCCCCGGTCAGAGCGGAAAAACCACGCTCTTTTGCAGCTCAACCAGGGCCTTCCCGGCCTCATCGTAATCGGGCCGTAGTTCCAGGGCGTGGCGCAGATAATACTCGGCATCGCGTGGCATGGCAAGCCGGGAGTAACAGAAACCGAGGACAAAACTGAGCTCGGCCACCGGAAACTCGTTGCGGAAAACCTGATCATCCAGGATATCACGGAGGATGGCAGCCGCCTCGTCGTACTCCTGGCGCTCGTAGGCATCAAAGGCAATACCGGCCGCCTCCAGGTAATCCACCACCGCGACCCGGGGAAGTTCGCCCCCTTCCATCCTTGCCAGGCGGGACTCCAGGTGTGACCGCTCCGCCCCGGACAGTTGCGAAAGTATACCACGCCAGCAGGTGGCGGCATCGTCGTACTTCCCCAGACAGTAAAGCACGTCACCAAGCAGGTTCATCAGTTCGGCATTCCCGGGATCGAGCCGCCGGGCCGTCTGCAGGTACCGCTCCGCCCGGTAGATGACCACCGTGGAATCGGTCAGTCCGGACAGGCTTAAGCCCCGGTCGAAAAGGGCCGCCCCCACCTGAAAGGGAAGGTGCGGATTGTCAGGCTCCAAGAGGGTCAGTATCCGGAGGGCCGTGATCTTCCGGTCGAGATGACTCACCTCCACGTCCTTCTTATCCAGCATGATGATGTGGGTTCCCAGTTCGGCGACGATATGGGGATACCCCTCCTTGAGGATGGAGGCGTAGCGCTCGGCGAACGGGAGATCGGGATTGGTCCGCAGGGCCTGATAGATCCCGCGGCCGACGGCATCGTACGAGGGAGCAGCCTCGGCGAGCGACGCAAAATCCTCTTCCAGGAGCGGAATGGGGATTCCGCCGTAGGGGATGCTCACGTTCCCGTCCCTGGCCACCAGGAGGGCAGACGCCGGTGGTGTGTAGTAGCGCATTCCCCTGATGGGAAACGTTTCGTGTTTCTTGTCCGTCATGACTCGCTCAACTCCTCTTCACGATCAGGAAAGGTATTGATGCCGGCGCTAACGCCAACCATCTTGTACATCCGTACATCATCCCCCCCTTCAGCAGGCAATAGTACCTATTTCCGGGCCGGAAGAGAACGAAAAAATGTTAACGATTCCACATCACGATCGATGCCACATCATCCATGGGAGCCGATGATGACCGGAAAGATCCTTTTCCGGATTGTCGCAATGCTTCTTTCCACTGCATCCAGGGCACGGTTCCGGTCATCCTCTTCGGCCCAGTGCATGGCGTCCAGGAGCGACTTGTGCGGATAACCGAGCGACCGGATCATCGTCACGAACGGCGCCGGAAGCCTGGGCGACAGCTCCACCCCGTTCATCACCCCCCAGGCAAGGGTCCAGGCACGGGCCACATTCATCAGATCGTAGCCGCCCCCCCCCATTGCCACCCAGGGAATGCAAAGTGCCTTGAGCTTTCGCAGAATGTACCCGTAGCTGTGGGTGGTGATCTCCAACCGGGTCAACGGGTCGGTGCGGAAGGTGTCGGCCCCCAATTGAGTCACCAGCACGTCCGGATCAAAAGCGGCGATCAGGGGGTAGGCCACCTCGTCGAAGGCCTTCATGAACAGCGCATCGTCAACGTGGGCCAGAAGCGGCACGTTCACCGAATAGCCCCGTCCGCGGCCGGTGCCGATCTCGTCCTCGAAACCGGTACCGGGGAAGAAATAGATGCCGCTTTCATGGATCGAGATGGTCAGGACCCGGTCGGTGTCGTAGTACGCCTCCTGCACGCCGTCGCCATGATGGGCATCCAGATCCAGATAGGCCACGCGCAGCCCTTTGCCCAGCAGCGTATTGATGGCAATGACCGCATCGTTCAGATAGGAGAAGCCGGAAGCCTTGGCCCGGTGGGCATGGTGCCAGCCACCGGCCAGATTGAAGGCAGTGGCGTACCCCTCCTCGGTGACCAACCGGGCCGCTTCAACCGTGGCTGCGGTGCTGCGCCGCGCCCAGTCGTAAAATCCGGGGAACACCGGGTTCTCGCTATCCCCGAGGCCATAGAGGAAGTCTGCCCGCGACTCGGCAGAATCGTTGAACTCCCGCATCCTTGCCAGGTATGCCGGTGCATGGAAGGAGAGGAGCAGTTCATCGTCGAGATCGGCACCGGGAAAGATCGTGCTGTCGGGGAGCCGGTCCAGACCGTAGGCCGCAATCAGATCATAGGCCAGGCGAAACCGCTGCACCTGGAAGGGATGGTGATTGCCGTACGTGTACGCGCTGAACTCCGGCGAATGGATGAGGGCGGTTCTGACCGGCACAGTCACCTCATACCGAGATGCAATCAAAATGAGTACTAGGCGGCGAGGAGGGGAACGACGCAGGCGTACTTATAGTACGTTGAGGAGTTCCCGACGAAGCCAACAACGTAATCGTTTGATTGCGACTTGGTATCATCAGTGGGAGGGAAGCATTATGCCGTATTTCTTCAGAAGGTCGTAGAGAGTGGGACGGCTTACCCCCAACTCCTCGGCAGCCTTCAGCACGTTACCTTCATTGCGCTCCAGGGCCGCAGTGATCATGTTCTTTTCCAGGCGCTCCCGGGCATCGCGAAGGGTCACGGCCTCGTCCGGGGACTGATCGGCAACGGCCTCTGCTTCCGGCGTGAAACCGAGATCGACCGGCTCGATGGCTCCCCCTTCGCTCATGATCACGGCACGCTGGATCCGGTTGCGCATCTCGCGCACATTGCCGGGCCAGTCATACGCCTCGATCTGCGCGATGGCAGCAGCGTTGAAACGACGGATCCGTTTCTTGTATTCGTCGCTGAAGAGGTTGAGAAAATAGTTGGCCAGGAGGAGACGGTCCCCTTTCCGGTCCCTCAACGGCAGGAGATTGATGGTGACGACCCCGACCCGGTAGTACAGGTCCTCCCGGAGTTTGCCCTCCCGGATTGCCCGCTCGATCTCCACGTTGGTGGCGCAGACGATCCGAACGTCCACCGCGATATTCTCCCTCCCCCCGACCCGCTGGATAATGCCGTCCTGGAGAAAACGGAGCAGCTTCACCTGCAGATTCGCCGGCAGTTCGCCCAGTTCGTCCAGAAAAAGCGTCCCCTTGTGGGCATACTGGATCTTTCCCATCACCATGGAGTGCGCGCCGGTGAAGGCCCCCTTCTCGTGACCGAAGAGCTCGGACTCCAGGAGGTTCTCCGGAATAGCCCCACAGTTGATCGGCACGAACGGGCCGCCTTTGCGCAGGCTCGTCTCGTGAATGGCCCGGGCAACCAGTTCCTTGCCGGTACCGCTCTCGCCGGTGATGAGCACCGGCACATCCGTGGTGGCAACCTTGCGGATCGAGGTGAAGACCGCCTGCATCTCCGGGCACTGCCCAACCATCCCCCCCATGCCGACCGCCTTGGACTCCGACGAATGGCGCAGCTGGCGGTTCTGCTCCTCGATATTGGCGAGATGAAAGGCCCGGGCAATGATCACCTTCAGTTCGTCCAGAACCGGCGGTTTCGGGTAGAAGTCGTAGGCTCCGGTCTGAATGGCACGCAGCGCATTGTCCCGTTCGCTGTTGCCGGTCATGACAATGACCTTGGCCTCCGGGTTCTCGGCCAGCATCTCGGCAAGGCAGCGGAATCCCTCCTCGGAGCTGTCCTCATGGGGAGGCAGTCCGAGGTCGAGAACGACCACCTTGGGCTGCTGCTTGCGGAACTGGGCCATGCCGTCCCGGCCATCCACGGCCAGCAGCATGGAGTAGTCGCGAGCCAGCCCCCATTTCAGCTGCTGGCGGATCTCCTCGTTATCGTCAACAATCAGCAGTTTTTCCATAGTAATTTGAACCCCGTGACTCGTGACTCGTAACCAGTGACTCGAAAATGCCTTTAACCAGGAACCGGTAAACGTCTTTAACCAGTAACGAGTTACCAGTCACCAGTCACGGCTGTTTAAGCGGGCAACGGTCACACCCTTCATCAGCTGACGTGCTTAGCACTTGCCCTCAGCCCCGAACCCCGAGCCTACTTCAGCCATACGGTGAAGACGGTTCCCTTCCCCACCTCGCTCTGCACCTCCAGCCTTCCACCATGGGCCTCCACGATCTGCCGTGACTGGTAGAGACCGATGCCCAGCCCTTTCTTCTTGGTGGTGGCAAACGGCTTGAAGAGCTCCCGGCGGATGAAGTCGGCAGACATGCCGCTGCCATGATCGACGACCCGGACGTGGGGTGCCCCGGCCATCGCCACCTCGACGGCAACGGGGCTACCGTCCGACGAGGCCTCCACGGCGTTGAGCAGGAGATTCAGGATGACCTTCTGCAACTCCTCGGCGTCGACCTTGACCACCAAGGGTTCGCCGGCAACGGTGACCCGGTCGGCCGGCAGGAACGCCATTGCCCGGCGGACCACGGTCAGCAGATCTACCGGCTGCAGATTGAGCAGTTCCTTCTCCCCCAGGTTCTTCAGCCGGCCGATCAGCCCCTGCATCTTCTTCACCGTGTTGTCGAGGGAGCGGAGCATATCCTGCTGGAAGTCGGGATTATCGATGTAATGACGGGCATTGTCAACCATGAGGGAGAGACCGGCCACATGATTCTTCAGGTCGTGGATGACAAAGGTGGCGATATTGCCGATCGCCTCCATCTCCCGCGACCGGGTAAGCTGGTCGGACAACCGCTGGTTGCGGAGGGCAAACGAGGCCTGGCGGGCGATAGTCTTCATCAGATCGAAATCCTCGTACATTACGGTCTCGTTAGGGTTCACCTGCCGGCCGAGGACGATGAATCCCTCCAACTGCTCGCCGGACAGCAGCGGCACCACGAACGAAACCCGGTATCGTTCCAGAAACGACCGGGTCTCTGCCGGCACCTCAAGATAACTGTCGGTATGGCGAAATACCCACCCCCGGCCGTCAATGTAGCGGACAAGGGCGTTGTCGAGCCCGAACGTCTCGGACAGCGTTTCCATCTCGTACACGGCGGTATTCACGTAATGCTTCCGTTCCGGGTCAAGCAGATAGAGGGCTGCGGACTGGATGCCGAAGGTATCGCAGTAGGCGGAAAGGATCACCTGCTGGAGGTCTGCCTCGCTCTGGCGGTTCGCCAACCGCTCGGTGAACTGGAGCCACTGGACCCGGTAGTCGTATTTGCTCTGATAGAAGTTCTTGTGGAGAAAGACCCGGATCTCCCGCCGGACCCGGCCGGAAAGAAATACAACCAGCAGGGCAAGGCCGGAGAGGATGATGAAACCGATGACCACGGCGCGCTGGAACTCTGCGCCAAAGTAGCGCATCCCCTCGCCGAGCAGGCCGATCAGGACCAGATACCCGCCCACCGTGATCAGCACCACCGACTTGAAGGCAACCTCTCTCGAAACGCGGATTTTTACCCCTTCTCCTTTCCTGAAGCGGCCATAGGTCATCATCCCCATGGCCAGGATCAGGAAAAAGGAGCGGACGGGAAGGAACTGCAGGTTGATGGTGCGAAAGAGGAGGGCCTGGCTGTAGTAAAGGGCATAGGCTGCCAGAATAGTGCCGATCCCCAGGGTGGTGAACTTCATCTTCCAGAGCTCGCCCGACGAGGCATTGGCCAGGGTCGTCTCCAGATTGGTCAGGGCAGCGACCAGGAAGGCCATGATGGCTATGTAGAAGGGAAACCCGACCGTCCCGAGGAAGAGCACCGGCTCAACCGGAAAATCGGGAGCGTAGTAGAAACTGGCGACCGGCGACCGGAACACAGGCACGATGAACAGCAGGGAAAGAAATAGTAACGTCTTCTGGGAGGACTTCAGCTCGGAAAGCTTTGCCTCCCGTCCGTGGGTGATACTGGCAAGCAGCCAGGCGCCGGGGATGAGCGCCTCAGCGAAAAGCGACCACTGTTCCCAGTAGCCGAACCGCTCAGGTTGAAGGAACAACAGAAGGGTGCAGGTCTCCAGAAGGGCCGTGACCAGCAGCGCCAGCACGAGAAAGGCGGCGAATAGGGAGCGTTCACGTCTGAACAGGGTCCAGCACGAGAACAGTAGCGCCACCGCAATGACGGCTATGGAGAGAGTTGTTTGAACCATTTAACCCCATAACGGGTAACCCGTGACTCGTGAAGACACCTACAAGCAGTTTCCCGTCCGACTCCGACTCTCGTTCTTTCCAGCCCCGAGCCCTGAACCCTGAGCCCGTCCTCTCTTACGCCGGCAGAAACGCGCGGATGACCGGGTGAACATCGCGGATGAACTGCTCACCGACGGCCCGAGCCTTTGCTTCGTCCGTCTCGAACGGCACCGAGATCCGGACGAATGTGGAATCGCGGCGGCGATGGAGAAAGGAATTGGCGATCTCGGCAGCCTTCAGGGAGTACTCGTCGGACAGGGAACGATCCCGCACCTGAAACCAGTAGAGGAACATCTCCCTACTCTCCCCCTTCTGGTAGACCGCGCGCACCAGGTTGATCCGTTCCGTGCCGATATCGAAGGTATCGCGCCGCGTGGAGACCTCGTACCAGCCGCTCCCCGGCAGGCAGTGCTTGGGGGAGTGGATGCCGCCGCTCTCCTTGCCGCCACCGTGGTAGCCGATATAGAGACCAACCTTTGCACCGTCGCTGCCGTTGTACTGGCGGGAGATATAATCGGTAGGCTTCAGCACGTTGAGCACATTCTCGCTGAACTCTGACTGAGCGGTCATCCGCCACGGGCCGGTCTGCACCGGAAATTCGCTGAACGGCTTGTTGGTCGGCACTGCGACATCGGCATGGAGGTTGATGTAGAGGCCGGCCACTGCCAGCAGGATAAATACCAGTATGAACCGCCCTTTTCCGATCATCGCCAGACCCTCCTCAACAGTGCCCCTTCAGCCACCAGCAGTACCATGGCCAGGGCAAAGACCACCAACCCGGCAAATTCGTGAAAAAAACCCTCTGCCGCCTTGGCCCCCCACCACTGGGCCAGGATGCCGGTAACGATTACCCGCAGGGCATTAGTGACAATGGCAATCGGAATGGCCGAGACGATGAGCACCCAGCGCTTGAGGTTCGAAGTCTGGGTGAAGAAGGCGTAGGCCACCGCCAGGGCCAGCAGCGACATGAGCGACCGGGTGCCGCTGCAGGCGTCCGCCACCTCCAGGGTCGTGGTCGGGAGCATGATGATGTTCCCCTCCCTGAGCACCACGACGCCGATCATCTTCAGGAACCCGACGGATGCCTTCGTAATGAAGAGCTTGAGCGGAAAGGCAAATGCATCGTAGATGATATAGGGGATGGGAACCATGAAAATGAGATATCCCAGCGGCAGGGCCATCCCCTTGAGCACCTCCCGGCCGAACCAGTAGAGGATCATGCCGGCGAGCAGGACGATCAGGGAGGAGCGCATGGTGAAGTATTCGGTCCCGAGCCAGGCAACGGTCAACTGGAGCAGCCCCAGGATGATGACCACCAACCCCAGCCCGTCGGGCTTGACAAGCCGCGCCTTCAGTTCCGGCCACGACTGCCAGAGGAAGTAGCCGGCGATGAATGGGACCAGAAAGCCGTGGGAGTAGTTGTCGTCCTTGTACCAGTCCTTTACCATGTCAGGGACGATCCTGTAATAGAGGGCAACCATAAATGGGATGACGGCCAATATATTCAGCTGTTGTTTCTTAAGCACTTCGAACAAAGTCATGAATTACCCCTTAAAGGCAGCAAGTTAACGGCTTATCTTCACCGTGACCGGTTTCACCTCGACATCCGCAACCAGCGGCAGATGGTCGGAACCGACATCGGGCCCGACTTCGCAGAGGTGCGGGGCAAGACCCTTGCCGGTTAGTATATGGTCGATTCGTATGCCTATGGATGCTGCCAGTCTCTTTACCTTGGCACGCTGAGTCCAGCCGTACCCGATGCCTGCAGTAGAGAAGGCGTTATTATAACCGTTCCAAACGTGCCGATAGATTGCGCTGTCTACCGGCATATTGAAGTCCCCCGCAACTATCGTATGGTCTGAGAGGGTAGCAACCATTTTCTGCACTTCCAGCGAAGCACGGCGCCGGTACTCGGTTTCTGCCAGCAACTGCCCGTTTCTGGACGGCCTCAAAATTGTGTACTTGTCCAGAATCGGTAATAGTCCGTATCGAGGCGTAGGCAGCTGAACAGAACAGAAATTCACATCACCATCGGATGTCGTTACTATACAGTGAATAAGACATGTTTTGGGCCAGGGATCGGGCGGATTATAGACCTGCACCGTCATGCCACGTTGCATGGGAAAACGTGAAAGAATGGCCATCCCACGTTCCTGTATAATCTGCCACCCCTGCAGTCGACTCAACTGCAGATCCTGGGGAAACTCCTGCAGTGCGACGATGTCGGCACGTGTCTCCCGGATAAGTACTGCCAAAGCTTGCATATCGCAATTGCCTTTGTCGATATTGCAGGTCATTACCCGTAACGTTTTCCCGCCCGTTAATGCAGCTTTCCCGATAGGCAGATTCAGCCCCATGAAGGGGCCGAACACAATCAGCGCGCCAATCAGCAGCGGAATCAGGCTGAAACGGTTGCGCCAGAGAGCCAGGGGCAGAAGGATCACCAGCGGTAGTGCGGCGATCCAGCGCGGAGAGAAAAGAATCAGGGTGGCCGGCCACCAACGGTCACCAGCAAGGCTTACCAGTAGCCAAAGCAGCAAAGCAAGAAGCAGGTACCCCCAACAGATCAGACGAATGAACAAAGAAAATCGCATACTTTCACAGTTTACTGGCCACCGGGCACTGCCTTTATGAAAACGGATTATTCAACTTTGAAATACAGAAACGGTATTTGCCGGAACTCTCGGACTGGATCGAGTCCACATACTCAACAGCAAAACGCATAGCTGAGCCGAACCGCTCATAAGCCAATCTCGAAATATCAGCAACAGTCTGCTCAGAAAAAGTTTCACCTTTTACAACCCGGAACGTCAGATAATCAATCTCTTCCTGAATTATCTGCATCTGCTTCACCCCTGGCAGATGCATGGCGAAATTCTCCGTCAGAGAAATCCCCGAGATATAACTGCCGTCCGGGGTAACCACATAATCGGCAACCCGCCCTTCCAGCGAATCCATGATCGGATATGTGCATCCACAGGAGCAGGAGGTCTTCGTCGAGGGGATACCTACATCTCCTACCTTGTAGCGGATAAACGGCATGCCATAATTGGTCAAGTCCGTCACCACGATTGCTCCCGGTTCACCCGGCGGAACCGGTTTGCCGTCGCGAATGAACTCGACGATCAGCGAATCACAGTTCAGGTGCATATTGCCATGGGGGCATTCACAAGCGATCAGGCTTACTTCCTCGCATCCGTAACGGTTGGTAACGCGACAGCCGAAAACCCGCTCAATGACGGTGCGTTCAAACTCGTGCAACACCATACAGGTGCTGATGATACCACGGGGGTGAATCCCCTCCAACCCCTGCTCTTCCAGAAAGCGTGCAAAGAGGTACAGGGAATGGGCATGACCGAAAAGGATGACCGGCTTTTTGCGGATCAGCGTGTGATAGTAGGCACGCATGGTCTCCGGTCCCATCTTCAAGGTATCCAGGGGGATGTGGCGCGCCAGCAGAAGGTTCCGCAGATAAGCCCTCCAATCCTGGAAACACTCGGGGTTTCCCCAGATAGCACCTACAGGTGCTCCGATGTCCCACCCAGACCAGCGATCATAGGACACGGTCACGGCCCGTTTCCACTGGGCACTGTCTTCATCAACGAAAAGCTCCACCGAAACCCCGGTCGAGCCAGAGGTTTTTTTTGCTACAAGCTGTTCTTTCGTCGTATTCCGGGCGATCATCGAGGCCTTGTTGGCGCGGATATCATCCTTGGTCAGCAAGGGCAGGCGCAGGAAATCCGCCCAGGAATTGATATAAGTCGGGTCAAGGCCGGCATTGCAAAAACGATCCGCATAATAATCCGTATTGCCTGCAGCATGAATCAACAAGCGCTTCAATCGCTGCCACTGATCGTCCCGTACCTGTGCCAAGGAACGCTGCTTCGCTCCTTCCAGTGACTTCAGGTGACGCAGGTAAGGTGTGCCCTCTTTCATGGCCCAGAGCGGGGCGATGATATGCCGGGACAACAGTGCAAATAAGTCGGGACTATTCTTGTTGTGCATGGATAATAAATTCCCGTCAATAAATTAAGGGAGATATTCTTTGTTCGACAGTCAAGCCCTAACTGTGCTCACAATATTATTTGTAGAGCAATCCAAAAGACTTGAGCTTACTTATAGAGTAGTCGATGCCGAAGCTTCTGCCGAAGCTACCGATCAATACTTCCTGCCAGCTTCCCGGTTTTGGCAGTATTCCACTGTAATCGTTGCATTTTGCTTGAGGGCAGCCGTCCTGACTGTCGTCAATGAAAAGGTGCATTTCGGCGCTGCTGCTCCCCGTGTTTCGCTTCCAGGTAAGGGTTAACTTGTGCCATTCCCCCTGCTTCCAGGCATACCATTTGTCCCATCCTTCGGTATACGTGATGAAGCGGTAATTGGTATTGGGATTTTTGCCGTTCCCCTGGAACTCCAAGGCAAGAAATGGCCTGCTCCCATAGATTTCAACGGTCAGAACGGGGGGATACGGTTGAGTCCGCAGAATCATCTTATTCCCTTTAAACTGGTGAGGGTCCTCGTTGAATTTCAGCCAAAATTCCAGTTTTCCTCCATGATTGAACTGGTCGGCAAAGGCAAAATTATCTGCAGCAAATACTGCTACTGCACTGGCAAGACTTTTGCCGTCAGCTACAAAACGGATGGCCGGTCCATTCTTCCCTTCTTCAAAAAGAAGCTTCGGATCCTTGTATCTTCGAACCGCCTTACCTTGCCCCCATTCGGAGACCTTCTGTGCGGCCATGGTAGGGTTGTTAATTTCTTGTTCATCGATCATTCGAGCGTAAAGCAACAATTTCCCTGACTCTGAAGATGGTATGTCATCATCAGCCAACCCAGCATGTGACAACAGCAATAGCATTGACATAATACTCATCAATGCTAAAAACAGCTTCATAATGTGACCACAATTTTTCGCTCTCGGCTGGTGGCGACGGAGTTGTATGACGACTTTTTGTCCTCATGTTCTACCTCCACCCGATAGGGGGTTTTCATAACTTTTGCACCCCAATTTTTAACAGTTCTTTCCTTGGTATTATTTGAGTTGTCTGCGCCAGATTTGGTTATAATATATTCAATCAGCTCAACCTCTGCAGAACCGGCCGCATCGCTAAGTCCCTCAAAAAATATCTTCCCATCCTTATCCTGAATTAGAATGCGTGCCCCCTCTAAAGGTTTGTCATCCTTGTCCCGTACCTTCACGGTCATGCGCCATCCAATGGCAATCTCCTTCTTGCCCTTGCCCTCAAACTGAAGATCCGGCGCATCGAGAGAAGCCCCATTCTCAAGTATGTTGTCGATAAATACTGCCGTGCTTGGTACCCACATATAATCACTGCGCACGGTTGCATAGGATGGATGATCATCCTGTCTGACAAAAGTATTGTCCGAAAAGTGAGCATACCCTCCCGCATGCCCGTAATTATCTGCAAGCAGAACATTGCTCCAGTTACTGACGACAGTATTGTTCCTGAAGATCAGACTTGACGACTCATTATTGCAGACAATCGCTATCGCCGCAGCCTTTGCTTTACCATCGCTGTTGTTGGCAATGATCATGTTGTCATGAAATGTTGCCCGCTGTTCAGGTTTTGGCAGCCCCACCCACACGTTTCGTCCCCAGCTCTTGACGCCAGTTCCCCGGTAATTTTCTTCTGCGTGAATAATTAACGTATTGAAGGAGACATCAACATTGTCAGTCCCCCAAGTCATCCGAATGCAGGATGATCCCGTGTCACCATATTCGGCACTATGCCGGGTATTTTGAACTTCGACATAGTTCGAATAAACACTCCCGTTTGCAGTACCATTAACGAGACCGACCCCCACGGGGTGCTCTCCGACACCAAAGATCTTATTGTGATGAATCGTAAAATCTTTCGTCGTGAAGCACATGACACCATAGGAATTGGTGGCATGACTGTCCAGATATATTTCGTTGTTATACACCTCTGAATTGTTGGCAATTGAGAACGCACGGTGCCGGCAACGCTTGACCAGATTGTGGTGAATTTTCGCATCTGCCCCGACCATTTTGACAACATCGATTCCCTGGTGCCGGTTTGAAACGACCGTCCCGTTGTCTTCAAAGGTATTATGATGGATGTGGGCCTTACTCCCCCAGTGCAAGAAGATGCCGGTAACATCTCGACCGCTATATTCAATAGTTAACCCGGCAATTTCGATATTGGATGTTGCCTCTGCGAATATAGGGTTATGACCCCAGCCCGTCGCATTTCCGCCTCCGTTACCAGTACCCTGCCTTATTGTGCCATTGACTATGGCGATATTCTCCCTGCCATAAACAGAAATTATAATCCCATAGATTTTCTTTGGATCTCCACCTGGTTCCTTATTGTTATAGACGATGGCATGACCGTTTAGGTTCAGCGTTATATTGTGATTTTTTATCTCAAAGGCTGTCCCGTCAGCTACTATGTCATTTTGCAGCACATACTCGGTATCCTCCTGTGCAAGCTCTCCGGGAGCAGTCACCTTAACAATGTTTTTTCGTACAGGTGCCGCCACCGTTATTGCGCCTGCATCGATAACCATATTCTTTGTGCCGATTTCGAAGGAATAGGCGCTCTTTACGGCAAGCATATTTAGCACTAAAAAAAGTGCAAAAAATCTGCTTACACGAAAAAACCTCATTGAGTGCCCCATTCGGAATTCTTTGGCTCTGATGCCTGTTCCTTGTTCTGGATAAAGTATGATGCGAGAACTCCAATTGCCCCGATCCACAACCAGTTATAGCGGTAGAGATTTCCGCCAAAATTACCATTGAACAACAAAATAAGTATTGCCTGAATGGACGCAACCGAGATCAGGATAAGAGCACGATCTTCAAAAGGCAGCAATTTGGCCTGCCTTATATTTCGAACATGTGTGGCAATAATCGCATAGAGCAGGAAAACAAATGCAAGAGTCCCCAAAAAGCCCAACTCACCAAGTAGCATTCCATACATATTATGGGCATTCATCTGTAGGTCGATGCCAAACAGCGACCATCCATACCGAAAGTTTCCAGGGCCAACACCAAGGGCAGGGAACTTTTCAAACATCCGTATTCCCATTTTAAGCATTTCGATACGGCTTTCTGCGGAAACATCCGCCCCTTCACTGACCACTCCTTTCACAAAGATTGATTCGAACCGGGTCTGATACTTGTCAGGCATGACATTCCAGGTAATCATCAATGTAAAAATCAACGTAACCATCAACGCCAGTTTTCGTGAACTGCCGAACCAAACCAACAACATAAAGAAAAGCACAGAAACCATTCCGCTTCTCGATCCGGTGAAAATGATGCACACTAACGCAAGCAAACCGTACGCCCACAGCATCATCCGTATCCACGCCTTTTCAAATTTGCATTGCATCATTGCCCAGAAAAAAGGGAGCGAGTACACAATAGAGGCGGCAAAGGCATTCGGGTCGCCGTAAGTAGAGTCGACCCCCATCATTCTTGCCATCCCCATGGCCCAGTTAAATCTATCGTGCAGAAAATATTCCCACGCAGATTTAAACATATATAGGAACATCACCCCTATGTATGCCAAGACAAAATTTTTCAGGTCATTTTCATACTGTATGGTCAAGGTTATGATGAAATAAAAAACGAGTAACTTTATATAATCAACCATAAAATCATATGAATTGGATGGGTATATACCTGCAATTGCCGAAACAGTTATGACCAGGAAAAACAGAATTACCGCACGGGATATCGTGTGAGGTATGTATCTCTTCTTCTGGGACAGGAAAGTCGCAATCAGGAGCACGATCATATAAATACGCTCTATGTGGTATTCTCCCAATACCAGCTTATATTCATACGGCCTGAATATGAAAAGAAACAAATATCCTACAACAAGCCAGAACAACATTTCGTGTACTCTCCAGAATAATTGCCTGCTTATTGTCAGCGGCAGGACAGGCGTATTGTTAAGCTAGCCGTGCTTCAGCAGAACATCCACAAGGATTTTACCCACCGTTCGGTAATCATAGGCGGCGCTTGCAACAGTGTTGGGAACAGGTATTCGCCGTTGTACCAGCGCAGTGATGGCACGACACACAGCCTCTTCGTCGGCGATCTCGCAGACCCGGTTGCCTGTTTCCCGCAAGACCCTGGCACTGGCACCAACCAGCGGAGTGATGCCCAGTATAGGCCGACCACTTCCCAGATAATCAACCAGTTTTGACGGCAGAAAAACACTTTCATTCATAGTGGCCAGCGGCGCATCAACCAGCAGCAGCGCATCGGCGGTTTTCATGACTGCCAGCGATTCACGGTAGGGAATCGTATCCCGCACAGTGACCACCCCCTCCAGCCCCTCCCTACGAATAGAATCGGCGTGTTCGGAGGCCATATTTCCGTAGAGTATAAATTCGATGCGCCCGGACAGGTCTCCCTCGCGCTGCAGGCGTGCCAACGCTCGGAACAGCGGCAGCGGTGTGCGCGGGCCATAGAAATGGCCAGTATGAACCACCCTGACCTTGCCTAGGGTGGCAGATGGGGCTTGATCAGCATTCCCGCCATACCATTCCGGGATAAAGCAGTGCGGCAGCACCCCGCATTTTTTCTTGAGGGCCGCCGGATACTTCCGCATGACCAGTTCCAGTATCTCAGGCGAGGTAAAAAAGAGCCGGTCAGCCTGGGTGACAACCGACTGCTCAAGCTTCAGGTTGTAATCAAAAACCTTCTTTGAAGGAAACGAAGCGTAGACGTTGTCCGTCCAGGGGTCGCTCAAATAGGCGATCCAGGGTTTGCCGGTTTTCCGTTTCAGCTCCAGACCCAGCAGGTGATTGCAGTGCGGTTGGGAACAGGTGAGAATCACATCATAGCTTTCAGTGTCCAGGCGCCGCAGATAGCGTCGGGCAGCAAAAGTCCATTCCCGCTTGCGTGGTTCGAAGAATTTATACAGCAGGTGCTTGGTCAGGCGGTTTTCCCGCAGCGCGGTAACCACGGGGTGCGACTCCCATGACCAGACACGATGCTCGCGGATGCCCTCGGGCACCAGATCCTGCAGGGTGCCATCCAGTGACCTGCCGCCGGGAAAATAGAACGAGTCGGGATTGATGGCAACGACGTCAATGTCAAAACCGTTGGCTTTCAGGCCGGCCAGAAGCTTCACATAGCACATGGTCGCCGGATAAAGCAGCGGCGGATAGCAATAAACAATGGCAAGGATTTTCATTGGTGTCCCATTTCAGTAAAGCGGCAGTTTCAAGTCGGGATATTCTTCCAACAGCAGGGCGTCGATGTAAAACTTGGCCGCCCAATTCAGTAAACGATAGGTGCCATAACCACCGTTGACCGGGTAGGAGCCTTTGATACCGCCCCTGACCCCCAGGTTGGTCGTTTTCAGATCCTGGGTTCGTTTCAGGAACTGGAGCACCTTTTGAGCAGCGGGGCGATACTGCCCCCCGCCCTGCAGCTGGTCCAACCGCTGCCAGACTATGGCCATCTGGGCCATGCCGGTCAGGCATGACCAGCTGACCGCCGGTTGCCAACTGCTGCCATAGCGCCCCGGCATACGGCCATCCGCGCCAATGTGGCACACCAAGGCATCCGCGGTCCGGACGACCGCATCCCGGCAGCGCTGGTCATTCAGGGTCACGCCCGCTTCCAGCAGTCCCTGAGCGGTATAGGCGATCGTATGGAGCAGCGGATGCTCATTATCGGTCAGGCAGTTGTAGCGGAACCAGCCCTGCGCTTCCTCCTCGGCCAACACCCAATCGATGAATTTTTCAACCGCGCAACGATAGCGGGTGTCACCGCTGGCTGTCGTCAGATCGAACAGTGCCAAGGCAAAACGAACATTATAGAGATTCGGGTCCGATGCGCCGGGATTGCCGTATTTGCGCCAGGTGTGGTCGTCGTCCAGATTATCCAGCAGCCAGTTGCCGCCGCGGATGGCGGCATCAAGATATTTGGGGTCACCGGTTTCGGTATGGGCATTCAGCCAGCCGAACAGCACCTGGCCGGTATCGAACACTACCGGCTCGCCATTGGAGAGCGCCGGGATGGCGCCATTTGCCAGTTGGATGGTCAGCTCCCAATCGGCCATTTCCAGAGCCCGGCGTTTGGCCTCCGCCTCGCCGGTCAGCCGATACCAGTTCAGCAGGGTCGGGATGATGTAGCCGGTTGTTTCGGGATAGGAGCGCATCCAGCCCGTGCCGATCAGGTAGCTGTGGCTGACACCGCGATCGGCAGTGGCATCCTGGGCGCGATACAGCCAGGTTATGGCCTCACGCAAGTGCCTGGCGGCCTCCTGCGGCTGTTGCAGCGCAAAGTGATCTTTAAATAGAAAACTAAATTTTTCCAACTGACTCATACACAATTCTCCGCAAAAGTTTCTATAGGGGTATCACAAGTCCCGTCCGCAGACACTGACAACCGCCATAATAACGCTTATAGTCATAGAGGCCGTGCTGAGGGTGGCCGGATTGGGCCGCCTCGGCCGGTACCCCGCCGATGTTCAGCAACTCATAGCCTTCCTCCTGTAACCGCCGGAACAGATCAACCTGGAGCAGGTACATGGCCGAGGTCTCATAGCCGCCGCTGGTTGAACCGGAACGAACGGTGACGGCTTTTTTGCCGAAGGCCAGAAAGGCCAAAGCCGCCACATATTCGCCATTATGGCGGGCATACAGCACCCGCCCTGGACCGTTGCGGTAGTTTGCCTCGTAAGTGGCCCGAAAAAAAACATCGCCCTGGATGCCGTAGCTGTTACCCCGCTCCGAGGCACGCTCCGAGGAGGACTGCTGCATATCCCGCAAACACATGAAGGCTTCCAGCGAGTTGTTCTCCTCAACCAGCACCCCATAGCCCTCGGCTTCGCGCAGGTTCTTGCGGTGCTTCTTGTGCATACCCTTCAGAATTGCATCCATGTCCTGGCGCAAGTCCACGGTAAACTCGCACAGCGAATGACTCAGAAAAGGATTCAAATCGGCGCAACCGCTGAAGTCCTGCCCCCAGCGCGGGTCGATCTCCAACTGGCGGTAGCCGGCTTTTTGCGCCTCGTCTTTCAGCAACCGGCAAACCTGTTCCACCAACCCCTCTCTCTCGATCAAAGCGGGGAAAACCGGGAAGTAGAGCTGGCGAGCCCCCTTGAACAGCTTCAAGTAGCGCTGCGTCGTTGCGATGCCGAAACCGGCTGCGACACACTCTCCGCTATCAAGGAAGAGAAAATACTCCACATCGTCCAGGGAACCGCCGACAGTCATGACTTTCGGCAGATGCAGCGGAGTGCCGTTCAATCCGGTGATAATTGCCCGCCATTCCTGCTGCGGCACGGCTTTACGTCGCTCAACGGTCAGCATGCCCCCACCTCCAGAATCTGCCGTTCAAGCTGTTGCAGGTTTTCCACAAATGCCGCAGCAATCCGGCGCCCATAAACAGTCCGGGGGGCCAGCCCCTTTTGAAACAGTCGTTTGAGCAGCCTGTCGGCCCGGCCTGCACTACCGTGTCCGGCCATTTTGGCCTGCAGTCGCTGGAGCGCCACCCGTTCGGCAACGATCACCGGTGACTGGGCAAGTTCCCGACTCCTGCGCAGGAGCGCAGCCACTGCCGAACGATAATATTGGCTGGAGATGTCTTCAATAGTGTTTTTGTCCACACCACTGTCATACAATGATGAGGCATACACCCCGCCGGAATTGGTGACAAAACCCGGCAGGCTGACAATCCCCCGCTCATGGAGAATGCCGATGGTTTCTGCAGTATAGGGGGCATTGGCTGCCGGCACGATCACCCTGGCCCGGATGTTGCTTACATTACCGGCATGGATACTCCAGGTACGGGCGGCCGGCACCAGAATATCCACATCCGCCGCAAGTACAGCTTCCATCTCGACTGAACGCCCACCCGGCAGGTGGCTGACAAGCTCATCGCCGTACTGGCGGCGGCTTTCCGCCAGCAGCTCCGGTGAAAAGCCGTTTTCGTTGATGATTGCCCCCTTGACTGTGGACAGCGCCACAATGCGGAACTGGTCGGCCGGCAGGCGGGTGGCCAGATAGCAGCCGACACTGCCGAAACCCTCGATCGCCACCGTCAATGCCCTGTTGGAAAAGGCCCCTTCGCTAACGCAGGCCTGGATGGCGTTATCTACAGAGACGGCGGTGAAATAGGAGGTATCAGTAGCCTTGTCCGGCAGGTTGAAACCGGCGCCTTTGTACAGGGAGCGCAGATCTTCAGGGCCGCAGTTCATGTCCATGCCGGGATAATAGATACCGGCACTGATGATCGGCGCCAGTCGGCGCCCCAGTTCTGTAAGAATGGCACGCTTTTCATCCTTGCCGGTTCCCGCCGGAATCTGCAAGCCGCTCTTGGCCCCTCCGCGCGGCAGACCGATGAAGCTGAATTTGAGAGTCATCTCCCTGGCCAGTGTCCGGGTTTCCAGTTCGTCCATATCCTCGGCTATCCGCAAGCCGCCGGAACTGGTGTTACCAAGACAAGAGTCAATTACTACAAAAGCAGATGCACCCTTCTGCAAGTCGACTCTGATCAGCAGCCCATTGTTCAGATTGTTTTCCATAGCAATGTATCACCGTAACCTGTTTTTACTTAAATCTATTTCTGTACCTTATCCTGCCCACAACAAACCCTATCTGTTGAAGGAGAGTGAGCTGTGCATAGAAACTTTCTGGTGAAGATGTAATCACCTTGAAAACATAATTGAATAGGGAAGTGGCAGTTGCCTTAAAAGCATATAAAGGAATACCAAAAACATTGCGGTGTTGATATTTACCAAGGTGCAAAGCTGCAAACTCACCGGAATCATACTTCCATTTTCTGAAATAACTTTTTTGCATGCGTTTTTTGGGGATGCAGTGATAAACCAGCATTTCAGGACAGTAATAAATTGAACCGCCGTGGTTTAAAATTGATTGCAGAAGCTCGGTTTCCTCACCTCCCCAGGTTTTTCCTGGAATTGGACCTTTCTTTATATTGAACAGGCCTAATTCGAATATGACCGACTTCCTGATGGCCATATTGCAGCCATAGACCATGGGCTCGTTGAGCTGAATTGTATGAGGAGACAGGTCAAGTAAGACTATGCAGTTATAGATTTGTTTATTAATCCATTCAGGCGGCTCTGTTTCCCATATCGGCAAGATTTTACCGCCAATACATGCCGGACATCGGATTTCAAACTCTCTACAAATGGTTGCTAACCATTCTGTATCGACTACATTATCATCATCTGTAAAAGCAATTATTTCGCCATCGGCTATGCTTATTCCACTGTTTAATGCGTTACACTTTCCTTGTTTCTGTTCCAAAACATACTTGACATCGATATTATTCTTGGTGCCAAATTCCTCTACCAAAGATCTGACATCATGGGGTGAATTGTTGTCAACGATTACAACCTGCCAGGTCAATCCATCTGGAATGTGCATTTCAGCGAAGCTTGCAAGTGTGTTTTTCAGGCTATCCAACCTGTCATATGTACACACAACTATGCTTATATTCATGTACAAAACCGCCATTCTAAATAGTACTGTTTCAGTTGGAATGCAAAACAGCCATTATTTTACGTTTTAAAAAATCTTTTTCTTCGATATTCAATGAGAAATTTACTGTAAGCAACGCATACAGCGAGTAAGAAAGCGCGACTTGAAGCAGGATGCTAACGTACGATGTAACAACAAATTTAGTTGCTATTGCGTAAATTAATGCACCATAGAGCATAGATATTGTGAAGGGGAGAAGATAACACTGACGCAGATAGGTTTTAATCGACATTTCAAGATACTTGCAAGCCGTGATTAGATAGTACGTCTGGCTGATAAGAGCGACTATCAACACGCTCAAGCCGGCGCCAGCGATGCCGTGCAGATAAACCAAAACCGCACACAGCAACAGATAGATGATTGATGAATATGCGGATATTTTCACAAATATAGTTATCTTATCCACGGCCACTAAAAGCCTGCCCATTAATGGCTGCGAGCATTCGACAAAGAAACCCGCTGTCAGAAACAACAATGCATACTTCCCTTTGTTGGCATATTCCTGACCCACCCACAAGCCAAGGAAGGGCACTCCATAAACGAAGGCAGTAACAATGATAGGCAACATGATAATAAGTATATATCTTGTATAACGGACATAAATGGATCTTATCATCTCTTTATTATTAGTACCGTACAACTCGCTAAATGTGGGCATAAAACCCGTTGACAAAGCCCAGACTATCTCCCTCAAATAATCGATAAGCCTTTTAGGAACCGAGAAAATTGCCGTCCAAGCAGTTGTTAAATAAAAAGTTATGATAAACGGTTCAGCATTAGAAGCAATGCGGGCCAATGTAGTGGAAGTGAAAATCTTGCCGCCTATAGTAAATAGTTCTTTAAAGGAGGATCTACTGGCATTGCTGAATTTAAATGACAGTTTAGGAAATATTATTACACATAAAATCCCTGAAAAAATAACCGTCAATAAATCCACTATTATTTTGGCTGTTGCCAATGCAAGCAGCCCATAACCTTTTGTGAACAAAAGATAAATCAGTGCAGCATTAATGATCTGAATAGCAACATCTATAAATCCTTTTAAATGATATTTTTGCAGACCGTATATGATGCCCCCAAATACATAACCGATAAACAAAAAGGATAGATTTAATCCGAGTAAAACCAGCAGTTTTTTGGCCAAAACAATTTCACTTGCATCCTTTAAAAACAAATGAATAAAATGCGGCAAAATAAGTCCGCACATAACTGCCGCAAACATACCAACCGAAAAAAAGAACAGCAGTGCCGTAACTACGATTCCATTGATTTTTTCTATATTGCCAACGCCATTATACTGGGCAACAAGCTTTACAATTGCGGTCTGTATCCCCATCTCAAGCAAACCGGAATAGCCTGCCAATGACAAGAGAACGACCCACAAACCATACTGGGAATTCCCAAGATGCTGAATAATAAAAGGTGTGAGGGCAAAAGTGACGGCGATATAAACTAAATATCTAAAAAAATTAGCCGCAGCATTTATTGTTATTCGTTTGTGCAATGATTTACCTGACAACAACATTCTCCCGTTTCAACACATATAATCAGTTACGTATCGGTTGCGCAACGCAAGCAAATTGGCAGTAACTTATGTCGTCAAGCCATCCGCCAAGCAGTAGGTTCATCAATCTGAATTTCTTTGACCGGTAACGGCTATTAATCCCTTTTATTTGAATGACCCGATATCCGCTCTTTTCAAACATATTCACAATGCTTTTCTCTGTGAAAAATCTTAAATGCGTTATATCAAGTATGCCTTTAGTTTCATACTGCCAGTCTTTGTTTACAAGAAGCTTCTTCAAATTGTCGTAATATCGCACATTTGGTACGGAGGCGACTACGTACCCGGAGTCGCTGATATATTTTCTGATATCCGAAAGAACATTCCACGGATAGGTGAGGTGTTCCAGAACATCATTAAAAAGGATGCAATCAAAATAATTTAAGGGCAGGTCAACGGGATCTTTTTCAATGTTGTTTATTAGCACCTTATCGAAAACGGCATAGGCATCTTTAACGGCATCCTCGTGTATATCCATGCCCCACATTTCGACTTTTCTGTTTTGCTTCAATAGATCCGCAAAAGCACCTGAACCGCACCCAATTTCCAAAACCCTTTCAACGCTGGCTGGAATGAAAGGAAGCATTTCTTCACGCATCCACCTGAAATAGCCTTTTGGTTTATCTAATGGATCAACTATACGTTCACTCATATTTTTCTCCGTTAAATAGAGGCATTATCCCACTGAACAGTTTGTGTCGCCATCATGAACGACTCATCCCTGACACGGAAGCTGTTCGTGCGGCATGCAGCAAGTCAATTGTTTTTAGCATATCGCTGGCGTAACGCTGCTTGCAGAAGCGAGACACTACAGCATCAAAACCGCCTTGGACAATTACGTTGCGAAGGCCTTCGTCACCGTTCAGTTCATCTATCGCTCGGCGTAGGTCTGCGGCGTCCCCCGGACGGAAGATCAAACCAGTCCGTCGGTCAGATATGTAGTCCCAGACCCCGGTGACCCCGGTGACGATGACCGGTTTTCCGTAAGCCATTGCTTCAAGGAACGATGCCTGGCCTGTGGAACGTTTGGTTTCCAACAACGGCACAACAACAATTTTAGCCCGCTTCAGAAATTCCAGATAACGGCCATGGGTGATGTCACAGTGAAGCTCTACATTCTCTGGAACCCGCAGGTCAGCCACATCAGCTCGAGTGGCCACGACAACGCAATGAATAGGTAGACCATCCACCGCCATGAATAGGGTTTTCCAGTCACGCAAGCTTCGCCCAGCCGCAAAGAGTGAACCGTCATTCTCCTCAAGTATGCAAGGCTGGTCGATATTGCTGGGCCACTCGATAAAAATGAAACGGTCCTCGGGTATGCCCAACTGCCGGGCATATGGAGTTATCTCTCCCGATGCGTTGACGATAACTGCGTCGACGTTTTTAAGCGAGAAGCGGTATAGTGCTGTAAGCAGTCTTTTTTTTAGGGAACCACCCTTGCCAGTTTTGACTTCGAAAAAAAACTCCTTGGCAACGTGAATCGATCTTTTCCTGGGCGCGATTCGGTTCAAGAGACCATAGACAATGGCAGGTCGATGACTCACCGTAACAATGGCATCGTACTCACCGGCGCAAAGGTACATGAGCGCACCAGCTGCAAAGCCGTTGCGCCTCAAGGCACCGATCCAGAGGGGAACACCTCTTCGTTCCAAAGCAACTACAAGAGGTGTAGCCCTAGATCGGTAATCCTCCGTAGAAAAGCCTTCCTGATTTTGGAGTATTCGGGCTTGCATAGTGAGCCTTTCAAATAAACAGTCGCGGACCTCAAGGTCAATAACAAGTCAATACCATCTGTCACAAGGCCTACAGTTTCAGATATACAGTTTCAAGACCTGCTTAGACACAAAGAAATTTGATACCACTTCTATGCACTGGCTTGAGTGCATGCTTCTTATTTTCTATGGTGAGAGGAGTATGGCCTGGTTAGTTGATATAAAGGATCCCCCACCGCACTCATGGCCCACTGGACAGTTGGTGTTGCCATCATGAACGATTCGGCAAAATTAAATTCTCCGCTCCAAAAGGAATTAAAAAAAAGGTCCGGTTTGGTATATCCCTGGAGATAAGGTTCGATAACCGCACCGAGGGTGGCGGTGATGCCGTGTTCCAGAAGTCCCTCCACCCATGATTTCAATTTAGTATCCCAGGTGCCTTTCCTGATCTTATAAAAGGAGTCAGAGATCAGGTGGAAACCGACAGCCCCTGGTTGCCAGTTACCATTCTTGGGGTTCTTGTAAGGGTGCCTGATCGTAAAATACCAAAGCGCATCATCCGGCAACTCATTTTCCTCAAACTCGCCCTTTCTGTATATTGTTTTTATCTTTAGATTTTCAGCAGTTTTTCTTGTTTCGGTCAGGTCCCGGTAGGCACTCTCCCATCCACCATTTGCGGCAAAATATGCCGTTCCAGACCGGGCTGTTACACTATTTTCGGCAATAAGCGCCTTGTCCACCAACGATTTGGCAATCTCCACTGTGGGACCGTCAATTCTGGTCACCAGATAGATGCCGTAGGTACCGTCAAAATGATTGCCACTTTTGTAGTAGGGGTTCGATGTTCCCATCTGTCTGCCGAAGGTAAAGCGGTCGAACAGATCGGCAAGTTTTGAATCCAGTGCTCGACCGGCAAAGCGAACCGGCATGCCATAGCAGGGGACAATGTAGCGAATGGTTCCCAGTAGGTCGTGTTTGATCAGGAATTCCTGAATCGGCTTTTGGATATAGGATTCATAGTTATCCTGGGTATCGCGGACCTTGTCGCCAACCTGTATCTTAAGAATGTTTTTTTTGGGCACTCCCCGCAACTTGGCGTAATGAAGTGCCACTTCTTCCGATTCTCCACTGTCATTTACCAGGATCAGGACATTTTCACCGCTGGGAGGTTGATAAGGCACAGGTTGGGCGGTCACAATATTTGAGAATTCACTGAAAGATCTTTCTGTATCAGCAGCCCGGATGCGGTATTGATATTGTTTCCCATTCTCGACCGTTGTGTCCACAAACATACCGGGGTTTATTGCCTGTCTTATTTGATTAATATTATCTTTATCTTCCATCCGCACAACTTTCAACATACGGGTTAACAAGCGGAAATCCTGGTCATGCGGCGCCTTCCGGTAGATTTCGTAACCGGCCAGATCCACTTCCGTGTTTCTTTCCCAGTAAATCGCTATGCGCTTATCGCCGGCAACGGCATAGATGTGCGATGGTTTTGCCGGGCTTCCCGCCGGATCGGTTCCGGGGAAGGCAGCGGTGGTTGTTCCGAGAAATTCCTGGTTTTGATCGTTGTAGGCTTTGATCTGGAAGATGTACTGTTCACCGTTTTTCAACTTGGTGATGGTGCTGGAAGAGTTGATGTTTTTTTCATCGTCCACAAGGGTAAACGGCGGGATATTGTAGCCAGTTTCCGGGCCATCCTTTAGCTGGTAGATCCGGATGCCTTTGACTGCCATTTTGCCTTGCAGTGGACCATCTTTGAGACGCCAGGACAGCTTGACCCGAGAATCACCGGCCTCTACATTGAGGATCATGACATCGTTCAGTTTTTTGGTTGGGGCCGGTGCTGCCGTGGCCAGCGAGATACTTAACATCAGACTGAAGATGCACAGTATGGCAATTGCGTAACGGTTCAAGGCGATACCTGCTTATTTTGAGAAAGATTATCATAGAGTTCTTGGTATCGAGTGACCATCGCTTCCATTGAAAATAAAGACTTTGCCTTGATCCGACCACGTTTACCCATTTCCACGCCCAGATTGCCGCTAATAATCCGGCACAGAGCATCTGCCATAGCCTCGTAATCTCCCGTTGGAACAATATAACCATTTTTGCCAGGGTCTATCGCCTCACGACTACCGCCAACGTCAGTACTTACCACCGGAAGGCCGGAAGCCAGGTATTCGACGACGGCATTGGAAAAGCTTTCTGAATCAGATGAAAGCACTCCGACATCTAAAGCGTTCAGGATGGCAGTCACATCGTCGCGCTTACCCAGAAAATGGACCTGATTGCTGATCTTCAATTCATTGGCAAGCTGTTCAAGGGCTGGACGTTCGCCGCCCTCGCCGACTATAACGAAGTGCGTTTCAGGGTATTGGACAACAACTGATTGGGCAGCCCGCAGGAAGACATCATGTCGTTTAACAGGCCTCAAGTTTGCAACTTGGCCAACAAGCGGGCTTTTTTCGGACATATTCAAAACACTTCGCAATTCTTGTCGCTGCTGTTGCGCGTTTTCGATTGATTCGGCATATAGATCAAATCCGTTGTAAATGACCTTGATCTTTTCTGCAGCGATGCCTTCAGCATTCTGTACCCACTTTTGGGTGCTGAATGAATTGGCAACAAAGACATCCACCCAGCGGTTCAGTATTTTCAAAAAAAAGAGTTCAATAGGAGTATGCCAGTAGCCCTGATTTCTCCGTGAAGAAATGACGGAGCGTGTTCCGGCCAACCTGGCCGCCAGTATGCCGGCCTTATTGCTGTCGTTAAAGTAGGTCTGGACGATATCAATTTTTTGCAGGCGCAAAAAGCTGATGAACAGCCTGATTTTGTTGTAACTCACCGGATTTTTGAACGACGCGATGCCGACTTCGTGCAGTTCGCAATCACAGAACTCCTCCCGAAGCCATCGGGATGTGCGCAACACACAGAGATAGGGAAGATATTTCTTTCGGTCGAGGTTCTTGATCAGCAGCAACAACTGCTTCTCTGTCCCGGCGGTTGGCGACTCGATTGTATCTATGACAAAGGCAATTTTAATCATAGAACCAAATCCGAATTCCCTGTCTCGGGTGGCATATCCTGCATGGTGGCATACATCGGCAAAATAAGCTTAGATCCGGGCATCAGAATGACTTGGATATTTCAAACAGGATTTTATTGATGTCCTTGTTATCAACCGGTATTTCGGGTGAAAACATATGCAGGTATCTGTAGTTGAGGCGTATTTTGGTATCGGCGCTGTACGAATAGGTAATTCCGGAATTCAGCAATGATACCTCTGTATAGGTATTGGAGTGCCGGATATCAATGTAATTGAATGAGTAGGCGATGTTTGCTTCCCAATCTTTGAAAATTTCATATTTCATGGAAATTGAGTTGTTATAGGAAATGGAGAACACGGAATTCCCAGGTATATTTTCTACCCTTACAATACCCGATGTGATACCGGCAGAGCCTCTGTCAAATTTCCAGTCAAAACCCAGGTCATAATTTGAATTGAGGGTAATCTTGTTGCTGGTGGGGTCATTAGAGTACTTTTCTCCGGCGCCGGCCCTGAAACTGTAACGCTCCCCGGCATAATTGGCAGACAGATTCCAAAGCGGGTTGGCTGTTTTGTCCTGATCAGTCAGAAACCACGAATACCCGCCCTGGGCCGAGATAAAGGAGTCTTTGGCATATTCATACTTTATCCCTGTCAAGAGATTATGTGTTCGGGAAAAACTGCCCTTGGCATCTGTCACGATAAATACATAACTGGAGATAATTGAAAACTTGTCCGTTATTTCGTAATCCGAGTTGAGGTAGCCACTGTAAATGTCTCTGCCGACACCGGTAGGATCCTTGTACCAGATGTTTTGATAGGACGCACCGGGCCGCAAGGTCAACTTGGAGGTTGGCCGCAGCACGAAATTGGGTGACACAACCAGCGTATTCTGATCGGATTGGTTGGTGTAGAGACTTTCCTGGGTCCTGTCCCGGGACTGATCCAGGGAAACCCGGCTGTATTTGTCGCTGATATCGAGGAACAATTTTTCGTCAATCAGTGTCAGGCGGGTACTGGCTTTCAGATTGTGCAGGTCTTCGCTGGCCCGCTTGTTTTGCGCGTAATAGCGATATTCGTATTTGTATCCAACACCCCAGATCCAAAATGGCGCTGAATACGTGAAAGTAAGGCCAGGAATTGCCCGGGTGAGGAATTCGGATCCCAGGGTTCTTGCCTGATCCTCTGAAATATTATCGGTGAACTCTTCGTTAACGGTTATGCTCGGGTGCAGTTCAAAATCCGCGGCGTGTGCTGTTCCGGCAAGCAGTAGTGCTGCGAGTAGAAGAATGTATTGTGTCAAACGGTGTGGCCGCAGGCTCATGGCAAATCCTCTAAGAAATATATAGTAAAATCAGCCGCTAGGTCATTGATTCACTGAGTCGGCGCTTTCAAAAATCCCCATCCCAATCCAAAATGAACGGTGAAAAATATTAGCGGAAGGTGTTTCAGGTAACACCACCCATTACGGGCCGCGAGGCGAAGCGACTCGAACAGCACGATCAGGACGTAAATGACGTAGACCAGAGACCATGGACCGGTGACCGGGAACTGGGGAGCCGTGACCAAGGACCAGAGACCAAAGACCAGAAGGAGCATAAGCCCACACACAAAGCCCGCCGGTATGACCTGATTGACCGTCAGCGCTTCGCGATGCTTTCGAGTGAACCGGTAGCGGCCCAGGCCATAGCGCTGCATCTGGCGCAATAACCCTCCCAGATTCTCCCGAGGGTAGTAACGCACCGTCAAGAGTGGGCTTGTGTAGCAAACAAGACCGGCCTTTTCAACCCGGTAATTGAACTCCACATCCTCGGCAGCATCGAAGGTTTCGTCCACATATCCAACTTTTTCAAACACTTGACGCCTATAGGCGGCGCCATTGCTGACCGGGCTGGCAAACCCTTCGTACTCACCATAGATAAGCGAATCGCCGCCATGTCCCAAGCGAGATCCCCGGGCCATTGCCACCGCCCGCTGAAATTGTGTGAGGCCGGGCGGGTCGAGCGGCTGGGGCCTGCCCAGACAGTCAGCACCACTTTTTTCGAAACAGTCGGCAACATGTTGCAGCAGCTTATCAGTCGGGATGAAGCAGTGCCCGTCAATCACCAGAAAATAATCGCCCCGGCCGTTTCTGAAGCCTACATTGCGGCCCGAGCTGGAGAGGCGGGCGGGGTTATCCAGCAATCGAATCTGTGGGTACTGCTGGGCCATTTCAGTGACGATTGCCAGGGTGCCGTCATCGGACATCCCGTCGCAAACGATGATTTCGTAGCTGTCCGCCGGATAGTCCTGGCCGACCAGTTGCAGCAGGGTATCGCGGATAAAGCGCGCTTCATTGCGAATCGGCATGACGATGCTGATAAATGGGCGTTCCGCGAGGTTCCCTTTGTTTTCGCTCACGTCATGCTTCCTGGGGCAACAGGTAATCAGCGACAAGATCAACAATCTGTTTGGAAGCGGTGCCATCACCAAAGGGATTACGCCCGCTGGCCATACGCTTGTACTCATCCTCGGATTGCAGCAGCAGATTTACTGCAGAGACGATTCCTTCCCGCCTGGTTCCAACAAGACGGGTAACGCCAGCTTCGACACCTTCCTGGCGCTCCGTCTTTTCCCTCATTATGAGCACGGGTTTGCGAAGAGAAGGGGCCTCTTCCTGTACACCACCGGAATCGGTCAGAACCAGATATGACTGCTTCATGAGGTGGACAAAGGAGACGTAGTCAAGCGGGTCGAGAAGCAGCACTCGGGGATTGTTGCTGAGGAATTCCTTAACGGTCTTTCTGACATTCGGGTTCGGATGAACCGGATAGATAATGCCGACATCGGGATTGGCGGTAACAATGTCGGCCATGGCCTGGCACATGTCGCGGAAGGGTTCGCCGAAGCTTTCCCTGCGATGGGCAGTAACTAGGATGAATTTATCGACCAGCGAAAGGAATGACGGCAGGGTTGGAATCGCTACCGTGCATTCAACCTGCCTGGAGGCAACATCGAGCAAGGCATCAATGACCGTATTGCCGGTAATGAAGACTTGCCCAGATGACACCCCCTCGCGGAGAAGATTGTCGCGAGCCCATGCGGTAGGCGCGAAGTGTATGTCAGTGAGTACACTTGCCAGACGGCGGTTGATTTCTTCCGGAAAAGGAGAAAACTTATCGGCGGTACGCAAGCCGGCCTCAACATGCCCGACCGGAATCCTCTGATAGAAACAGGCCAATGCTGCGGCAAAGACGGTGGTCGTATCACCCTGCACAATGGCCATGTCGGGCCGTTCTTCTGCGAGTATGGCCCCAACTCCCTTCAGGCATGCGGTAGTGACATCGCTGATGCTCTGGTTCTCAGTCATAATGTTCAGGTCATAGCGAGGCGTAATGTCAAAGATCTGCAGAACCTGGTCGAGCATGTCCCGGTGTTGAGCGGTGCTCAGGACAACGGTTTCAAAACGATCATCCCCGGAAAACCGTTTGATGACGGGAGCAAGTTTGATTGCCTCCGGCCGTGTTCCCAGGATGATGGCAACTTTTTTCCTTAAGGGGGTCATGAATATACAGTACTCCTTATAGAACCAGCAATTTTCACATAAAGCTCTTCGTACAACTGTGTCTGTTGTTCAAAGGAAAAATGCGTCTTCACTTGCTCAAATCCCTTGTCGCCCATCTGCTGTCTGAGTACCGGGTCTCCGACAAGCCGCAACACATATTGAGCCATTTTTTCAGTTTCGTGAGGGTGAGTCAAAAAACCCGATACTCCATCTTCCACCACTTCGGGAGTACCACCAACAGCAGTAGCCACAACTGGTTTGCGGACGGCAAAAGCTTCCAGAATTACGTTCGGTAAGCCTTCTGTAAAGGAAGGCAGCATAAAAATGTCGATCTCGTGCAGCGCCGCCTGCAGATCGTTTCTGAAACCAGGGAGCAGAAAACGTCCATCGAGTTCAGCCAACGATATTTTGTTTTCTAGTTCCGGCCGCAAGAAACCTTCCCCAAAAATGACGAAGTGAACTTTACTGTTATGCTTAATAACTTCGCGGGCCACCTCAATCATGCCGGCGTAGTTTTTTTCCGGACTGAGTCGCCCTGATGATGCGACGATCAGGGCATTATCAGGAAGCCCCAATTGCCTGCGTAGCGGTTGCGTGAGCGGTGCAGGTGTTTTCGCGAGGTTGATGGCATTGTGAATAACATTGATGCGCTGCTCGGGAATCCCGAGGTTGATGATTTTAGCCTTTTGCCCTTGGGAAACGGCCACAATGTGATCTGCAAAATGCAAAAATAACTTATCCAGTTTCTCGTAAAGCCTGATTTTAGAGTTTTCTGAGGTCCATCCTCGGGAAATGGCAATGAAAGGAATTTTTGCCTTCCAAGTGGCAAACCTACCGATTATATTGGACTTGTATCCGTGCGCACAGAGCATGTCAATACCGTCTTTCTGAATGATGTGGCACAAATCATTGATCACTTTAGGGTTAAACGGATTCCGTGTCTCCAATGTGCGTGTTGTAAGGCATAAGCTTTGAGCAGTTTCAAGAAAATTGTTGGGGATTGTCCCTTCTTTGTATGAAATCACCACAGGGTTAAAATATTCTCTATTGAGATGCATTGATTGGGCGAGTATCTGTTTTTCAGGACCGCCGAGAAAGTTTGTGGCAATCAGGTTGGCGATAGTCTTACACATGTTAAGACCGTTCTGTCCGTAACCACTGATGTTTCTTTACTCCCGCCAACCCAAGCAGTGTTACATAGACAAACCATATGAGCAGAAAAGGAGCCTGTAACAAGAGTTGCAGATTTCGCACGGAAATGCCCCCCATGATGATACCCGCGATCATATAGAAAAGCTGCGCCGTGAAAATAGTGAGTGCCCACAAAAACCAGACAGAACCAGTCAGACCAGAAAAATTCAGCGCCGCACCAATGCCTAATGCCAAAAAAGAACTGAGGAGCAATAAAGGTCTGCTAAGAACAAAAAATGTAAATCCGGCATCCAGAAGAGCAAACCTCCTATTTCTAATGCCTTCCCACATCAGCTTGATGGCATACCCTTTCGAGAGAGATGCATTACCAGATGCCCAGCGAAGTCGCTGAATATATGCCTGCCTGAGCGTTTCAGGTTGTCTTGCCAGTACCTGTGCCTCTGTTGCAAAATGAATCTTGATGCCGGCCTTTATCAGATCAAGCCCATATTCGGTATCTTCGACAATCGAAAATGCGCTCCAAGGATACTGTTCCATGATCGATCGAGAAAAACACATACCGTTCCCCCGCAGCATGACAGGCAAGCCTAACCTTTCCTTAGCCGCGTAGAACAAATAGTTCTCTATTAGATTACCAACATAGAACAGATACGTGAGAGCGCTGCTGTTCGGATTTGACAAACCGTCAAAAGCTTGGATCACTGCCTGACCTTGCTGTAAGCGTCGATCCATTGCCGTTAAAAACTGAGAACTGACGATAGAGTCGGCATCCACAATCACGAAGGCATCATAGTTACGGGATAACAACTGATTAAAGGCGTATTCAAGCGCATAGCCTTTTCCCCTGTTATTATTATCAAACCGTTCTAGGCATTGAAAGCCATTGGATTTAACTATAGAAGCTGTGCTATCACTGCAGTTGTCGGCGATAACCACCACATCAAACAATTCTTGCGGATAGTCTAAGCAACGCATACTGTCGAGAGTGCATTGTATAACTTCGGCCTCATCATGCGCTGGAACGATAATAGCAATGCGATTTGCCGATTTTTGGTCGAAATACTTGTTCTTTTCTGGCATAAAATACACTACCATCAAAAAATAAAGGTAAGTGATGGCAGCACTTAAGCCAAACAACCCGCAACATAGTATGAATTGGAGCAAAATCAAGAAAAGTCCTTTGCTACCCGGAAGAATCTGGAACAGGCAACATCCGCAGCACACTAGCCATTGAACCAAAATCGATACTCCCCATCAGATGACGGAGTTTCCCTTCGGTCTTGTCCAAATTGAGATAGTGCCTGAAGCGGGATTTGAATCCGGCCCGAATACGCGGCTGGTCGGGATCAATCTCCCAAGGGTGAAAGTAGAGTACAGCCGGCTGATTTTCAGCCTGGTTGATTCTTGAAACTCCCCATCGGATCAGTTCCGCCGGAAGAAGCCGCAGATAGCCTCCACCGGCAATCGGCAGGCGGTATTCCTTTGCACCCAAACGAAGTGGCAAGGTAGTCAGCGGAAACTCGCGGATCGTTCCTGATTGCCGCGTGATGGTATGCGGGAAGCGGGGTGCGTCCGGGACGCCGTAGGTGTCGTGGTAAACCGGAAAGATGCTTGAGTCGTAGCTGAACCCTTCCTCAATCAGAATATCCAATGCCCAGAGGGACTGTCTGGTGATGGAATAGCTGGGGGCACGGTAACCTGTCACCTGCTCGCCACACAAGTCCTCCAGGAGGGCTTTGCTTCGACGAATATCCTGACGAAATGCCTCCGGCCCGATGCAGTAGACCAGTTGGTGATCATACCCATGGCTGGCAACCTCATGGCCTCGATCATGTATCGTTCCCACCAGTCCGGGTAGACGTTCGGCTACCCAACCGAGAACAAAGAACGTTGCCCTGATGCCAAATTCATCCAGCATGTCCAGTATGCGCAGTGTGTTCCCTTCCACCCTCAGGGGGAAATTGTCCCACTCATTATAGTGAATATATCGGGCAAAGGCGTTAACCTGGAAGTAATCTTCAATATCGACGGTGAGGGCATTAAACATGGCTAGCCGTGATCAAAACTTTAAAAAATTCCAGCGAAATTGCTTCCTTATCCTTGTTAGGGAAATCAGGAGAGAACATACTGGATTTTTCAAAGCGAAGGCCCATTTTGATACATCTACGATATAGTTTCATTTCAACCACTTAAACTCAACCACCAAGGATACGCCTGACTAATCCCGGCTTAGCTGCCGTTCCTTCTGAAGAAGCATTATCTTGGGAGAGCTTCAATTTTTCTATCCTCCTGCTCATTTCGGCAACGGCAGTTTCTGTTTCACTGATGTGATACCTAAAGGCATTCTGCAAAGAAGTCATGCCCTCGCTCAACTCTTTGAACTGTGCCTTACTCGCAGTCAACGAGTCACTCTCAATGGCATCCAGTCGGCAAGATATCTCCCTTAGCATGGCCTCAATCTTCGGGACTAGATCATGTTCAACAGCTATCGCGGATAGTTCACTCTCAGGCAGGCTGGTGTTCACCCTGTTAGCTGTGACATCTGCCCAGAAATGGTTCTCAAAATCCAGGTCGCCGACAATATCTCGCGTCATCTCTTCGCTGATGTTCGTAGTCTCCTCCGCATAGGCGGAGAGGAGCAGGAAATCGCAGATGATGTTTATCAACCGAGGAACTCCACGACTGTAACTATAAATGATATTGATAGCCTCAGGGGCAAATACAACCGCATTACGATTACCAGCGACCTCCAGCCGGTGAAGTATGTACTCTTCTGTTTCCATTCGATTCAATGGGTCCAGATGACAGTTGATGCTGATCCGTTGTCGCAGTTGCACCATATCTGGAGCCGCCATTTTGGAACGGAGTTCAGGCTGGCCGACCAGAATAATCTGCAGCAGCTTGGTTTGCGCAGTCTCCAGGTTGGAGAGCATGCGCACCTCTTCCAGCAACTCCGCTGACAGGTTCTGGGCCTCGTCGATGATAAGTACCGGCCGATTGCCTGCTGCGTATTGAGTAATGAGAAATTCATTGAGATCACGGAGCAGTGTAATCCGGTCCTTTCCCTGCACCGGGATGCCGAAGTCGTCATTGACGAGTGTCAATAACTGCTGGGAATCCACCAGGGTATTGAAGACCTTGGACAGAACGATATGGTCGTAATGCCTGTTCAGTAGCTCACGAATAATGGTCGTCTTGCCGCAACCGATATTGCCGGTGAGCAGGACAAAGCCTACCCGCTCCTGAATCCCGTAATCCAGATAGGTCAACGCCTTTTTGTGGGACTTGCTGCGGTAAATGAATTCAGGATTCGGCACCAAGTCGAACGGCTTGGCGCTCAAACCGAAATAGGCTTCGTACATCGGCTCACACCCTCACAGCGTTGAATACCCCACTTACTGAGCCGTACCCGGCGACGCGTAGTAGCGGTGGTAATAATTGTAGCGATCGTCGGCACGGTCGATGACGGCTTCGTTATAGACGAGGCCGAGAAGATTGGCCCCCTTCAGGGCATCCAAAGCCTCCTTGACGCTCTCCATGGATGCGAGCCCCTCCTTTACGACAAAGACCACACCGTCCACCAGGTGGCTCAGATGGCGGGCCTCGGCAAAGGGGAGAAGCGGCGGAGTATCGATAACAACGTAGCGATCCGGATAGCGATGCTTCAGTTCATGAAGGAGTTCACTCATCTTCTGGGAGGTGAAGAGTTCAACCGGGTTGCTTACCGCCCGTCCTGCCGGCAGGACGACCAGTCTCCCGATTCCTGTCTTGATAAGGACTTCGCCAGGATCTACTCCCGAAACAAGGCAGTCGATCAGGCCCCTCTCCGGCTCGACCCCAAGGTAGCTGTGGATGGTAGGCTTACGCAGGTCGGCGTCAATGAGAAGAACGGTATGGTCGAACTCCTGGGCAAGGCTGATCGCCATATTGAGCGACGTGACGCTCTTCCCCTCTCCCGCGACGGCGCTGGTGACCATGATGGTATTCTGGAAATCGTCCTGTCTGGTCAGCTTGACGAGAATGGACTTGAGTTTCCTGTACTCCTCGCTTATCGGCGAGTTAGGATCGACGGCCGATACGAGATATGGATTGTCCACCCGTATCCGTTCCGACACCTGCGGGAACGATGACGGCAGTTTCATCTCTGCAGCAGTCGAGGCAGGAGTGCTCCTCCCAACACCAGGATTGCTTCCGCTACGAAGATGGGCTGCCTTTTCCAGTGCCTTTTCTATTCTGCTCATGTAACGCCTCTCCACCGGTGTCGTGTGCCGGAACACGCCTGATTCATTGCCCCCAAGGCCGTGGCTGCAGGGTAAATGAACCAGGTCACCCCTTCAGGGAAATCACCCGTTCGATGATCTTGTCAACGTAGGGTAAGTCAAGTGCCTCCATGGCGAGAAAACCGAGGATCACACAGAAATATAGGGCGGCAATACCATAGAGCTTCATGTCTCGCCTTCCCTGCGAGAGCAGCACCAGAGGCTCCTGAATGCGCGGGATGACCGCCAGCACCGGTATGCCGAACCCCCGCAGGGCATCAACCGACTTGACGGAGCCGTCCAGATAGTCCTGCAGCATCAAAAGACCGACTCCCGCAGCGATGCCACCGAGAATCCCCATGAGGATGATCCGCACCCGGTTCGGGCTGACCGGCTTGACCGGCATGACCGCCGGATCGACGATCCGGAAGGTGGAGGACTTGTCCTGTACCTCCATCTGCTGCGAGACCTCCGACTGCCCCTGACGGGCCATGAGCAGATCGTAGAGCGCCTTCTGACTGGCCTTCTCACGCTCCAGCGCCTCCAGTTGGGCGTGCACCGCGGGGATGCTGTGCTGAAAGCCGCGATTGGTCGCAATGGTGCCACGCAGGTTGTCTTCGGCCTGCTTGAGCGCCCTGATTTCGGCAACCACCTTGTCGATCTCCAGGGCGTCATACCCTTCCACCTTGGCGTTTCCTCGCATCTGGGACTTGACAGCATCAATATCCGCCCTGATCCTGATCACCTCGGGATACTTGTCGGTATACTGGGCTTCCAGTTCCTCCAACCGCTTTTGCAGAGCGATCAGCTTGCTCTGCAACGGCGTGGCCTTTTTCAGGTTGCCGAGCAGCGTCTCTAGTTGGGCCCTCTTGATGCGGATATCATCGATCCGCTGTTGGGCATCATTGATCTCTTTCTGCAGCGCTCCCGGGTCCATGCCGACCAGGGCACCCTTTTCCCGCTTGAACCTGTTCTCTTCTGTCTCTGCCTTGTCCAGTTTCTCACGGAAGCTCTTCAGCTGTTCGGTCAGAAATTTTCCGGCACCATAGGAATCTTCGCGTTTCGACGAGGTATTTTCCTCGATATACCGACGAACCAGGGTATTGACGAAGTCCCTGGCTACCCGCGGGTTCTTGTCCTTATAGGAAATGATGAAGAGCCCTTCCTTGTCCTTTACCTTTACATCCAGATTATTGCGGATGTCATTGAGCAACTCTTCCAGTTGAGCATCGCTCGACTTCTTGACATTCAGGTCCAATTCCTCGATCACTTTGACGAGAAGCGTCCGACTGGTAATGGCATAGGTCAGCACCTTCACCTTGTCCTCGATGGAGGGGGTGATGGCGATCCCCTTGACCAGTTCGCTGATCACGCTCTTCTCGATAAAGACCGTGCTCTTTGCCTCATATTTCTTCGGCAGCAGGTAACTGACCACCACGGCCCCGGTCATCACCAGGAGTGCCGTGAGGATGAATAAACGCTTGTGCTTCGCAAGAAGAGTGAGATACCGCCTGTAGTCGAACTCCGATGAAGCCATATAACTAAAAACCCCTTTCGACAGTGCCTGTTAGAACAGCCCTTCCTTGACAATCACGTAGTCACCCGGCTTGAGCCTGAGATTCTGGCCAAGATCGCCGTCCCTGATCAGGTCCTTGGCCTTCACCGGGATGGACCTCTCACCATCCTTTTCCTTGCGCCGGATGATGGTATCGTTCTGACTGGCGAACTTGGTAAACCCGCCTGCCTCCAGGATCGCCTCCATCACCGCCATCCCGTCCCGGTACTCGATTGCCCTGGGGGCGTTCACGGCACCCAGGACGTACACGTTCTTGTCCAGGGAAAGGGGGATGAAGAGGGAATCGTTGTTCTCTATCACCAGATCATCGGCAACGTCCCCCTCGACAAACAGCCGGTGGAAGTCCTCCTTCACCTTCTTTCCGTTACGCAACACATAGGCACGCTTGAGATCAGCCGTCTTGACCTCGCCGATGGAGCAGAGGAGCTGGAGGAGCGTCGCCCGCCGGGTCAGATCGTAGATCCCGGACTTCACTCCGCCGCCGAAGATGTAGACCTTGCTGTTGGTGATCTCCCGCACCGTCACGGTGACGATGGGGTTCTTCACCAGGTCCTTCAGCTTTTCCGCCAAAGCCTTCTGCAGATCGGTCGGGGTGTAGCCGCTGGCCACCACATCGCCAAGGCCCGGGACCGTGATTTTCCCGTCCGGCCGAACCTTGACGGAAAAACTGAGCTCTTTCACCCCCCAGACAGCAACGTCCAGCCCATCCCCCTCGCCGACAACGTAGTCGCCGGCTGAGACGAGAGCCGGAAGCATGACCAAAAGCAGTGTACACACCAGGGATCTTAACATGTTGAACATATCGGTTGTTTCCTCGTAGTTATTAAACTTCTTAGCTCTCCAAATATATTTTGCAAAGTAAATCCACTCACCGTGCAAATGCGACTCAACGTCGACCAGCCCATTCTCCTGAAGGCAGGCAATTTAATTATGCCGTACAGGCAGGGACTTAACCTCAACGGGCTCCCCGACCGAACAGGACGACCTTGATGGTTTCAAAGAAAATGAGTGTGTCCAGAAACGGTGACAGGTTCTTGATGTAATAGAGATCGTAACGAAGTTTTTCGACCGCGTCCTCAATGGAGGAGCCGTACGGATAGCGGACCTGCGCCCATCCGGTTACCCCGGGCTTGATGAAGTGGCGACGAGAGTAGTAGGGGATGATCGCCTTCAGTTTTTCGACAAATTCCGGCCGTTCCGGGCGGGGGCCGACAAAACTCATTTCCCCTTTCAGCACGTTAATGAGTTGGGGAATTTCATCGACCCGTGTCTTACGCATGAAGCGACCAACGTTCGTTACCCTGGGATCATTCTCAACCGCCCAGACGGCTCCCGTTGCCGACTCAGCATCCTGGCGCATGGTTCGAAACTTGATCAGCTTGAACGGCTTTTCCTTGTTCCCGACGCGGGTCTGGGTGAAAAACAGCGGCCCGGACGAGTCAATTTTGATGAGGAGCGAGAAGACGATAAAGATGGGTATCGACAGGACCAGCCCCCAAAAAGCGAGGAAAACGTCGATAGTCCTTTTTATGAAATTCATAAAGATTGGCCGGCGAAACCCCGAGGAAAAGATGAACCAACTGGGGGTGATCTGCTCAAGCATCAGTTTGCCGCACACGATCTCATAAAACGATGGGGCATCGAGCACTTCCGAACCATTGAGCTTGCAGCTCAGGGCATCTCGCAACGGGAACACTCCCCGCCGTTCGGAAAGGGCAATGACAATGTAATCCGCATGTTCCCGAAGCGCGATGTCCCGCAGAGCATCGGCTTCGCCGAGTATCCGCTCCGACGGGACCTCCTTCTCGCCAATGACGAGGCTGCCGCAACGGACAAACCCACCGATCTGAAAATAACCTCGGGATTCCTGTGCAATCTCCTCAATCTTTGCCGCCAGCTCACCGGTGCCGAGTACGAGTACTCGTTGCGCGAATCGCTGGTGGTTTTGACTGAAAAAGAACACGCTATGCCAGACATACTGATACAGAGCAAAGAACAGTATTGTCAGAACCTGTAAGCCTCTGTCGAACATGCTTGCGGGAAAGAGATAGTAAAGGCCCGAAATACAGAAAAAGGACCCGACTCCAACAATAACGACGTTGACCAGCAGTTCACGCTTCTTGATATTGTTGGCCGGGTTGTAGCTTTCGGTCAGATAGGAAACCGTCAGCACGGTCACGATCAGGATGAAGGGAATCTGATAATTTGAAATGAAATACCGACCAACACCCGCATAGTACCCGAACCTTGTAAACAAGGCCGAGTAAAGGGCGGCAATGGCTACGATAACATCCACTGTGATGAGAATCGTTAACCTGAATTTCATAACCGTCTCAGTTTCACCTCTTCAGTTCGTTGGCCAGGTTCCTGGCCGGAACAGCTTCGGGGAAGTCGCCCAGCGTGAGAGCCTTCTGCACGGTTTTCATGGCTGCCGAACGGTCGTTGGTCTCCTTCTGGGCAAGGGCCAGATGATAGAGGATGCTCGGATTCTCGGGCAGCAGAGACACCGCCTTATCCAGCACCTTTTTCGCGTCATCCTTCTTTCCCGCCTTCAGCAGTACATACCCAAGGGTATCCATGATGCCGGGATTGCCTGGCTCGAGCTTATAGGCGGTAATGGCAAGACGCAAGGCCTCTTCCTTACTGCCATACCCATCGGCAAAGAGAAAGGCCAGGTTGTTCAGGGCCGGCACATAATTCTCGGACTTGGCCACGGCTTCGCGGTATTTCTGCACCGCTTCCTTCTTCTTGCCCGTAGTTTCCAGGAGTGCGCCTTGAGCAAAGATGGCCGGCGCAAAGTTGGGCTGGACTTTGAGCGCGTCACCATAAGCAGCCATGGCTCCGCCATTATTCTTGGAGGCAACCAACAGGTTGCCAAGCACCAGATGGGCCTGTGGGTTCTTCCCCTCGACCCGGATACCGTTCTTCACTTCCGTGATAGCCTTGGCATACTCCTTCTGACTCTCGTAGATCGACGCCATGACCAGATACCCGGCAGCAGCATTTGGCTTCAGGGTGACGATCCGGCGCGCCTGTTCGATCGCCTTGGGGATCTCCTTCATCGCCACGTAGGCCTTGATCTTCAGCGCCAGCCCACGATCCGGGGCAATGGCATCCAGATCATCGAATACCTTGAGCGCATCACTGAACTTCTTCTCGCTCGCCAGCAGTGCCCCCTTCATTTCCAGGGCAGCAACATTCTTGGAATCAGCCTTTATCGCCTCGTCAAGCACATTCAGCGCCTTCTTGGTATCCTTCTTCCTTACGTTATATGAAGCAAGTGCCAGGTACCCCGCAGCATTCCTGGTATCCTTGGCGCGGGTGTAACAATCCAGGGCCTCCTTGTCCCGCCCTTTCAGGTCGTGCAGCGCTGCCATGCCCAACAGGGCCTTGACGTTGGCCGGTTCTTTCTGCAGAACGGTCTGATACTCGCCAAGCGCCTTGTCATGTTCACCGGTTGCCGCGTAAAAGGTCGCCAGATTAAAATACGTGGCGAACAGCCCGGGGTCGGCCTGCTTGGCCTTTTGCAGATACTCCAGTCCTTCCTTGGTCTTCCGCTGGCTGAACATCAGCCCGGCCAGGCCGTTGTACAGGGTTGCATCTCCCTGCTTGCCGGTCAGTCCACTCTTCAGCGTCGAAACTGCCTTGGCCGGTTCGCCGCGCCGCTGATAGTAGGAGGCCAGCAGGAACCGTGTGTTGAGAACTTCCGGCGCTACCTTCACGGCCGTGGTCAGCTCGGTCTCTCCCTCGCGCAGTTTCCCTTTGCTCAGGTAAAAAACCCCTTTCTTCAGGTGGGCATCGATGATCCGAGGGTTCAGCTCCGTGGCCCGGTTCAGCTCCCGCATCCCCTCTTCAACCATCCCTTTGGCCATGTAGGCGCTCCCCAGGAGGTTGTGGGCCAAGGCATTGCGGTCATCGGCCTCGATAACCCGTTTGATCTCCTTTACAGCATCATCCAGCCGCTTCTGGTTGAGCAGGATCATGCCGGTAAGAAGCCGCGCCTGGACAAACGACGGATTGTAGTCGAGAATCTTGCGGAACTGGCTGAGGGCGGTCTCCAGTTCTCCCTTGCTGTAGAGGCTGAGCCCGAGAAAATAGTACCCCTCCATATTGGGCTGCAATTTGACGGAACTCTGCAGGGCCGTGATCGCCTCGGCAAAATTTTTCTTATGGTAATAGACTATTCCCTTGAGCCGGACCCCTTCACTCCGCTGGGGGAACTTCTGCTGCAGCTGGTTGGCAATCTGGTCCGCCTTGTCCAGTTCCTGCCTGTCGATATGGATCAGGGCCGCCTTGTAAGGGGCAAGCGGATCATTCGGTTTGATGCCGGTAATGGTCCGATAGATCTCCAGGGCCTTATCCTTGTTGCCTTTGGCCGTTTCCATTGCAGCCAGCATATAGTAAGGCCTGCTGTTCTGGGGGTCACCCTTGATCGTCTCCTCAAGGAGAGAGCGGGCTGCCCCGTCCTTCCCCTGGGCATTGTAGATGAATGCCAGCTCAAGCTTTGCGGCTAAACGTGATGGCTCGGCCTTAATGACCTCCAGGAATAGCTGCTCTGCCTCGGCAAAGTTCTTTTTCAAGACATGGGCAAAGCCCTGGACCTCCCGCGCATCAACCGATGCCGGATTAGATGCAAGCAATTCGTTCGCCTGCTTCAGTGCCTCGTCCGGTTTGGCTTGAGCGTTGTAGACCTTGGCAAGGTCCAGTTTAGCTTCCAGCTTAGTTGGACTCTGCAGAAGCACTTTCTTGAACTCCTTCTCCGCCTGCTCCAACTTCCCGCTCGCCTGATAAGCCTTAGCCAGTTGATGGCGCGCGTCGATGTAGCTCTGATCCTTTTCCAAGGCGTTTTTAAGCAAAACAATGGCCCCATTGGCGTTGCCGCTCGCCAACTGCTTCATGCCTTCAGCGTACAACTCCTCCTTTGTCTTGCCGCTGCATGCGGTAACGACAAACATCAAGGCGATAATGGCGATATATTTTTTCAGCACTCGTTGACCTCCATTCAGGTACCTATCCATAGATATCCAACCTGTATTAACCAGTGATGCGGTCACTTGGGGCGAAAAAGAACTCATCCCGAGCCGCCGATATACAACTGTTTTAAGAATATTCGCATCATACCTATACAAGCGCGCAAAAATATACCACATGGTAATTCACAATGTAAATGTTCTTAAATTTATATGTTACAAATAAACAGTACGATGCAAAAGCAATTTGCATGCTGGAATATTAATATGTTATCAGTAATGGTGACTACACTGACACTCTTTTAATTAGGAATCAGCAATGAATAAATATTCTCTGCGCCGAATCATACCTTTTATCACCTTCATGGCATTTATCGGTATCGAAGAAGTCATCGGTTTTTTTGAAGCGCGTGGATTCATAACTGTTCTAAAAGGTATCCACCTGTACATCTACCCTCTCAAAATATCAATAATCGGTATAATCCTGGCGGCACTCTGGAACAAATACGACGAAGTCAGCATTCAGGATTTTAGCAATCTCAAAAACTCCGCGACAAGTATCGGCGTTGGCATCGGAGTTTTTGCTCTCTGGGTCAACATGCCGTGGACACTGGGAATTTCCGGTGCTGCGCCAGGTTATGACCCAACAATGATTTCAAGTGAAATTGAACGGATATTTTTGATTGGCATCAGGTTACTCGGAGCGGCAGTAGTGGTCCCAATCATGGAAGAACTCTTTTGGCGATCCTTTGTCGCGCGCTACATCATTGACCCCGATGTTGCAAAAATCCCTGTCGGCCAATTCACCTGGCTGTCATTTTTCGTCAGCACGATACTCTTCGGCTTGGAACACCATCTCTTCTTTGCCGGCATCATGGCCGGAGCGGCATATAATCTCCTGCTTTATCGGACACGAAGCATTGCCCAGTGTATTCTGGCCCATGCAACAACGAACTTTCTCCTCGGATGTTACGTCCTCATGACTAAACAGTGGCAATTTTGGTAGTCTCCTGCTGATCCGCAAATTCACGAACAAATGCTGGCCGACCGAGTGTCGGTATTTTTTACACTTACCGGTTTCTCGAATGATCCGGTAGTGTCGTGTGCAGAGCGGTCAGAATGAGCCTCTTGTATACGCGTCCAGCAACACCTGGTTTTCCCTTAACACATCAGGGATATAGCCGACATAGGCCCTCCGCAACCCGTGATAATCCTTTTCGGGGCCGAGGGGGATAAAATTTACCCCCCGCCTTTTCAACAGCAGATACAGTCCCCTGGCCATGGCCGCATACCAGTATTCCAGCCCTTCCTTTTTACTTTCAGCACAGATTGCCCGATACAGTCCGAAAACGATGTCATTTTCGATATTCCGTTGTTCAACGCGCGCCGGCGTGGCTTCTGGTAATTCGCTGATGTTTCCCAGCTTAACGACATTGAGCAGGTCGTCGATACGACGATTGAACTGCTTGGTGACCGCCAGCCGCGAAATCTCTCCAAACAGGTTGCGACCGAGATAATGATCCTCTACGGGAAACGATTCGGCAGCCTTTGGCAACATGATGACCCGCGCAGTCCCGAGCAACTCTCCGGTTTCCTTCAGTATTGCCCCCACATACAAACACTGCCCCTGCTTGTCGAACTCATCGATCTCAATTCCCTCAGGGTGGTCTTCGACCCTCTCGAATCCCCACTCATGAACGTAGACCTGGAAGCGAAGACGAAAGATCTTCTCATAGTACGGATCATTGCGGGTAATCCTGCGAAAATCGAAGATGCTCATAATTTCACCTCACACCTGTATTTTCAGTACGTTTCACTCTCGTCCCATAAGTATTGATAGACAACGTACCAGGGCGTTGACCGAACGGGTTTGCGAGATGACAAGACCGAGGTCAAGCTACATCGGTTTCAATGACACAGAGTCCTAGTGTATTTGTATCCATGAAGAATCATTAGTCAAGGGAACACCTTGCATACAAAACATAAAAAGCCCGTTCGCGCACCGTCGGAATACTTTACACTTAAAGACGGACCAACCCGCCACAACGCAATTAGTACAACTTTTCAGTAAGTTACGATATGGCACACCAATTGCTTAAGCCATAACAACAAACGATTAGCGCGAAAAACAAACTGCGCATAAATCTAATCCCAAAAGGAGGCACCCAAATGAAACTCACCACGAAGCTCGCAACATTCGCAGCAGTAACTCTGATGGCGTCCAACGCCATGGCATTCAGCCTTGCCGGTGATTACAAGGGACCGATCAAGTTCAAGTACTCGAACTTCGAGTCCCTGATTACCGGGGCTGGACAAGATCTCTTCGGCATTTTCTCAGTTACCACCATCAATGCCGATAACACCTCGAACAAGACACTGTGGGCATCTTCTGACGCAGAAGAACTTACCGGCGAGTTCTATGACTACAGAGCAGCCAACATCACCCCCATTACTGGTGGCCAGGCAATTGACTTCACCGGCGGCATCGTCAACCTCTATCTTGACAGCACCCCTAATTTCGATGCAAACCCCTACACCGGCAATCGTGCCACCTCCGGCACCGGTGTGACCGACGGCATCCTGTTCCTCTCCTTCAAAGGGAGTAGCGGTTTTGTGGCCAATGACCCGACCACCGCATTCGATGAGTCCACTGACACCCTCCGCTCCACTGTCGACGCTCTCACTACCCCCTTCACCGGCAAGGGATTCGGCAACCTTGAAATCACCGGCGGCGCCTACGCTGACTTTTTCGGCGGCATCGGGGCTATCATGACGCTCAACTCCGACCTTGCCTCCCCGGATCCGCAGGGTTCCCAGTGGCCAGTCGGCAGCGAAGATCCGTTGCGTGGGACTGCTGTTCCTGAGCCGGGCACCGTTGCACTCGTTGGCCTCGGCCTTGCCGGGATCGCCCTTGCAAACAGGAAGCGCATGACCAAGTAATAACGATTCGAATCCCAGGTTCAATCAAGAGGCAAAGTATATTTTCTTTGCCTCTTTTTTTTTCAATAAATGTTTCGGGCACCCGTCATGATCACACAAGAAACCATCAGCTCTCTCATCAAGGCCGGTACGCTGGCTCCCTCGGTAGACAATTGTCAGCCATGGCTATTTTCGGCAAAGGGAGCGAACATTTCCATCTATCTTGACAAACCGAGGGCAGAGTTCTTTGGTGATTATCAATTTGCAGCGTCATACGTTACGCTTGGCGCAGTAATAGAAAATATCTGTATAGCCGCTGCGGATAGGGGTTACGGATGCAGTGTAGAGTATCCCTCTCCAGTCACAGACCAATCGCCCGTAGCCCGATTGTCCCTGCGTGAGTCGGAAGCTGCAGACGCATCCCTCTTTCCGTTTCTTACCACCCGCTGTACGAGTAGGTTCAAATATCAGAGACGTAGGCTGTCCGATACGCACATGGCACGGCTCAAAGAAACCGCACCCACTACCGGGGCATCTCTCTACCTATTCGATGACCCAAAGACTCTGGACAGGCTATATAAACTTTCGTCGAGTATTGATGCCATTATATTTAGCCACATTGAGCTTCATGGCAATCTGTTCAAATGGATCCGCTGGAATCTGCGGGAAAAAGAGCAATCAAGCGATGGCCTGCCAATTGATTGTCTTGGCCTTAAACCACCTGATCTGCTTTTTTTCCGCTTCATTTCTTCATGGAGTCGACAGCAGTTGGTCAACATGATCGGCATCAACAAACTGATCGGTTTATTGAACAGCAGATTGCTGCTTCATTCCTCGTGTCTCGGTTTCATTGTCATGGAAGGGAGCTCCAAGGAGGATTACCTGGAGGGTGGCCGATATTTTGAACGAGTATGGCTAACGGCTGCATCTCAAGGATTATCTTTGCAACCCTTCGGCGGACTGCCATTTCTCTTGACACGTCTGCTGCACGCTGGTGGTGAAGGATTTTCCAAACAGCAGCACCTGAAGTTGCAAACTATTGCGCAAGCCATGACTGAGTTTATCCCGGTCAGTACCAGTAAGGCATTGGTCGGCTTTTTCCGCATTGGCTACGGGCCGCTAGTAGCTGCCAGGACCCTTCGCCGACATCTTGGCGATGTCGTGGTTGGCTCGGTTTCGGGTTAGGATTATTGTCGCGATTAATTGTTCATTGCAGAAAGGAGATCACTATGAATGTGACGAGTAGAAGCACCCCATGCTTATTAGTCTTAATCTTAGCTGTATTGTTCATGTCCACCGGCAATTGCCTGGCCTTCAACTTCATTAAACCCTACACTGGGCCCGTAAAACTGAAATATACCAACTGGGAAGAAGAGGATAAGACAGGTCCCGGCAACAAGAACGGCATTATCGATGTGCAAGGCGAAATACTGCATGGGATTGCGAAGATCAATTCCATCAATGCAGATACCACTGCAAATACCAATCTCTGGGTTGATGGCCAGGGCGGAGAAGAACTCACAGCAGAGTTCGGCGGGTTCGTTGCAAAATCGGTAACAAGCAATTCAACGAACTCCACGATAGAATTCACCGACGGCTGGCTAAAGATTTATCTCCATGCGGCCGGTTTGTTTGACGCCACCTATCCAGGCATCGGAGTGACCGATGGTACGCTCTTTCTCTCTTTCAAGGGAGTAGGAGGCATCGTTTCCTCGGACGGAACCATAACCTTGCGCTCGACATTAGATAAGCTGACCACCCCCTTTTCGGGCAAGGGAGCCGGATACCTCCAGCTAATAGGTGGCTCTCACGCTTCAATGTTCGGCGGGGTTGGCGCGAAACTTTTCATGAATTCAACCATCATCTCACCTGATCCGAGCGGCGCCGGTTGGGCGGTGCAGAGCGAAGACCCCATCAGAGGCGTAACGGGGTGTTCCGGCAGGATTGGCGATTTTGTCTGGAACGACCTGAATCATAATGGCATCCAAGATACCGGCGAGCCGGGCATTCCACAGGTCAGGCTCAGCTTATTGGATGCTGCGAACAGAGAACTTCAATCAACCACGACCGGCGCGAACGGCGATTATCTGTTCAGTCCCCTCTGTGCCGGAACCTATAAGATCGTCGTAGACGAGACCACACTCCCGGCCGGGGTCCTGCCGACCCCCGGCAACGTCGGCACCGACACAGCTGTCGACAGCAATGGCAGCCCGGCAACGGTTACGCTGGCAACAAATGACACCGCCGATGTTTCAATCGATTTCGGCTACACCACCCCATGCACCGGGAAAATAGGCGACCTGGTATGGCATGACCAAAATCGCAACGGCCTGCAGGATGCCGGCGAAACAGGCCTCGCAGGGGTGCCCGTCACCTTGAAGGATGCAGCTGCCAGCACCGTCATCGCGGCGACAGCTACCGATGCAAACGGCTTCTACAGCTTCAGTGGCCTGTGTGCCACCACATACACGGTCGAGGCAACCACTCCAACCGGCTACACGCCGACGGATCCCCTGGTCGGACCGGACCGAACCGTTGATAGTAATGGCAGCCCCACAACCGTTGTTCTGGCATCCGACAGCAGCGCCGATCTTACTGCCGACTTCGGCTTCATAACTCCCTGTACCGGCACAATCGGCGACCTGGCCTGGTATGACCAGAACCGAAACGGCATACAGGATGCCGGTGAGCCAGTCATAGCTGGCGCCACTATCACCCTTAGCGTCGCCGGTTCGCCGATCGCTACCACTGCAACCGGAAACGACGGCAAGTACAGTTTCCCCGGACTCTGTGCCGGCACGTACTCGGTTGATGCTACCACCCCGACCGGATATCTGCCGACATCGGCCGGTGTAGGCACCGACCCGGCGATTGACAGTAACGGCAGCCCGGCTCCCGTTTCCCTCCCTACCGATACCAGTTCCGACCTGACCATCGACTTCGGCTTCGTCTCCCCCTGTACCGGAAGCATCGGCGATTTCGTCTGGCATGACTCGAATCGAAATGGCATTCAGGATGCCGCTGAACCAGGGATGAACGGCATCAAGCTGAACCTTATGAATGCCTCCGGCAGCATCATCCAGACGACAACCTCCGCCACTGTCTCCGGTCTGGTCGGAACGTATCAGTTCAATGGTCTCTGCCCCGGGAACTACACGGTAGAAGTCGACTCAACAACCCTCCCTGCCGGATACACGCCGACTCTTTCCGCCGCTCCGGGCAGCGACTTCACCAATGACAGCAACGGTAGCCCTTATTCAGTCCCGCTTGCAGAAGGAGAAAAGAATGCAACCGTGGATTTCGGCTATGTCACTCCCTGCACCGGGGCAATCGGCGACTTCGTCTGGCGCGACCTGAACCGTAACGGTATCCAGGACGACACAAATGAAGGCATCGACGGCGTAACCGTAAATCTGACCTACCCCGACGGAACGGTCAAGTCGACGACTACCAACAACGGAGGGGCCTATCAGTTCACCGGCCTCTGCGCCGGCAATTACACCGTTATCGTCGACAGCGGGACCTTGCCGCCCGGCTATACCGCCACCGGGAGCAATGTTGCCGGCAGTACCCCTGCCAATGACAGCAACGGTAGCCCTGCCTATGTCAACCTGCCTGACGATGCCACCAGCAACCCGACCATCGACTTCGGGTACCTCACCCCCTGCGAGGGTGCCATCGGCGACTTTGTCTGGAACGACGTGAATATGAACGGCATCCAGGATTCAGGTGAAACCGGAATAAGCGGAGTAACCGTATTGCTCAGGAACCCGGCAGATAACACCACGTACGCTGCGACAACAACGAACGCAGACGGTTACTATCTGTTCAAGGGTCTCTGTGCTGGAACATACAAGGTCGAAGTCAGTGAATCCACACTCACTCCGGGATTTGTTGCCACCATCTCGAATGCGCCGGGTAGCACCCTTGCAAACGACAGCAATGGCAGCCCAACCTTGCTTGCGCTTCCCATTGACTTCAGCGACGAGACGATCGACTTCGGCTATTACATGGCAACCGGCAAAGGATGTTCGCTCACCTGGGGTTACTGGAAGACCCATTCGGAATTCGGTCCAGCCCCTTATGACGATGCCTGGGCACAGCTCCCCAACGGTGCGAGCACACCCTTCTTCATCTCCGGCCAAACGTGGTATCAGATGCTGAAGACAGAACCAAGAGGGAATGCTTACTACATCCTTGCCCACCAGTACGCTGCAGCTTATCTGAACAAGTTGAACGGAGCCGATGTGACGGTTATCAGCAGTCAGTTGACGGAGGCTGAAGCACTATTCAATCTGTACGAGCCTTCTGACAAACTGAGCTCTTCCGTAAGGAGCACCTTTATTGCTCTGGCCTATACCCTCGACCAGTACAACAACGGCAATATCGGTCCTGGACACTGCAAAGACACCAACGAGCATCATGGCTGCAAGGATACCCGTCACGAGCACGACAAAGACGGTAATTGCGTCATCCATCCGAAAAAATGCGAAGAAAGCGATCATGCGCATGATAAGGACGGAAATTGTGTTGTTCCACGCAAAGAGTCCGGTTCCTGTAATGACAAGAGCCATACACACAACAGGGAAGGCAAATGTATCATCAAAGTCCATAGATAGACTCTATACCGAAACAGATTCATTCTCGGTGTAACGCGGAAAGAGAAAGAGGCGGGTCTCATAGGACCCGCCTCTTTCTCTTTCTGACCTGCATCGGAAGGATCAACTCAATCGGTCTCCTTGCCAATCCTTCTGTCATGTCGCTCAAGACTCTCGCTTAGCAGGGAAATGATCTCGGAAGCGGCGCTGACTATGTGGTCCCGACTGAATCCTGCCTTGTTCATCTCGCGATAAAACGTTTTCGCCACTATTTTAACCAGCCTTCCTGCATCAATTGAAGCAGGACTGAGCGTAGCGGTAAAAATGTCATGCGTCTCCCGGGCAATCGCTATCTGAGCGAACCGCGATTTGAGAAGATTCTGTAACTGCCGAACCTGAACGGATTTCCCCACCAGAAGCGCAACAAACACGGAAAGATTCAAATCGTTATGATCAAATGCCCTTCCATCAACAGGATTACTGACGTTGAGCACCCCGATTACCTTCCGGTTAATTACGATAGGAATGCACATGAAGCTCTTTCTGGGTGAATCAGGCCGTCGGGCCAAGGCTAAATATTCAGTATCCCGTATATCCTGAACCAACAGGGCCTGGCCAGATGCTGCTACCTTGCCGGCTATCCCGTCATTGACCTTCACGGCTTCAGTGTAAGCTATGGGAGGAAGATCGCCATGCTTGGCAAAAAGCCTCAGCCTGAACCCCTCAGAGGTATCATCTTCCCTGAACAGCATGATGGAACAAGTAGCTGCCTGGAGGATATTTGCCGCCATGGTGACGATCTCGTCCAGACACTGGTCCAGATTAACCTGCTCCTCCATGAAGGAAGAGAGACCAACCAACTTGACGAACTGACCCTCCTGTACGTTACCCAACGTCATGGAGTACTCCTTTTTTGCTTAAAAACGACCGGTAGATAGCCACAGTCAATGTCTGTCACCCCGCCATGATCTTCTTCAAGATCATCTTTCGCTTCAAAGCCTGAAGGGGATTTTTCCCCCCCAGCCAGAGATATCCCTGTGTGTACTTGTTGCGGAGCAGATCGATCTGCAGGTAGGCCGGAACCGGCCGGATCGTCCCCTTGCCGGTGATGATCTTGACAACCTCGGTGGCAATCAGCGTGGATGCCTGCGTGATGGCAAGGGCCAGGGCCGGGCCCCGTTTCTTGGCCAGACTCACTTTAGACATGTCAAGGTACTTGAGGTGGTAGGGGTGGGGAGCAAGTCCGGCGGCAAAGGCCGCCACCTTCTCGTCCTGCCCCATCCCGTCAGTAATGGCAAAATAATCATCGAACGACATGCCGTCCGGCGCAAAGACCTGCAACGTAGCACCAAAACCGAGAGGAGCCGCGGTGAGTGCGTAAATGCCCTTTTCCCTGCAGCAATTAAAAATGGCCCGTCGGATGTCGATTTCGAAGAAATCAATCCCGTCCACATAGATATCCACGCCATCCAGAAAGGTATCGATATTCTCCAACGAGACCCCATCCGGAAAGAGACGGACATCGGCATATGGGTTGACGTCAAGCACCATCCCCTGCAACACTTCCCCCTTGTGCCTGTCCAGGGTGCTGACAAAGGCGCCGTACTGCCGGTTGATATTGACCGTATCAAAGGTATCGAAATCAGCAATATTAAATTTGCCGACGCCGAGCCGCGCCAGGGTCAGCAGATGCAGTCCCCCCACCCCGCCGGCCCCGGCAACTGCAACCCTGGCCTCCAGCAGTCGCCGCTGATCATCTTCACTCAACAGGCCCAGGTTGCGGGAAAATGCCTCCCGTAGAAACTGTTCACGGTCCATGGCTGCTCCTCACGAGAAGTCCTTCGACACCACGATTATGCATCATCAGCCGCGTTTCAAGCTCTGACCAAATATCATCAGCGTTGTCGCCCAGCTGTAAACCCGACAGCGGGTTCACGGCTGGGGAGACTGGTCGCCGCCGACTGTCGAGCACCTTTTGCATCAGCTTCTCGTAGTAATCGAAGTCAGGTTGATAAAGCGGTGACGATACCATCCACGGTCCCAGGTCGGTTGTCGTGGCTGACTCAAGGAGCGCCAACGCATTCGCCAATGACACAACCCCCTGATAGTAACTGTCGAAGGCGTCCCAGAGGCCTGCTTCGTTGGCCAGCGCTTCGTCATAACGGGCCGCACCGGTGCCGAAACGGTCGATGGATTTCCCCAAGGCAGCCTCAACGGCCCTTACCTGCTTTTCCAGGGCCAGGACCAAACTCTGCTGCTCCGCCACCTCTTGCCAGCTTTCCTCTATCTCCAACCGTACGTTTCTGGCCAGTTCCTCTCGGTAATATGACTGCTGCTGGCGCTCTGCCGTTGCCCTGCGCACCGTGGCAGCGGTCCGGCCCCACTCGAAGAGCGACCATTCAGCCTGCACGGTTGCCTGCCAGAGCTCCGGCCGCGCGATGTTCGTCTCCTTCTGGCGGTAATACCCTCCCTCCAGATAAACATGGGGCAGAAAGCCACTCCTTGCTGCTCCCACCCCCTCATCCGCCGCTGCCACCCGTGCCTGCAATCCTTTCAGGTCATCCCTCCGTTCCAGACCCGAGGCAATCAGTTCGTTGAGGCTGGCACTAAAGGCAACCTTCACTGGGGAACCAACAAGCGAAAGCTCTTCGCCCGGCCCTGCCTGAATCAGCTTCCGCAACCGGCTCATGGCGATCTCACCGCGACTTTTCGCCCTGATCAGTCTAGCCTGGGCCATTGCCAGCTCCGCCTCCTGCCTCAAGACCTCTTCCCGGTCGGCATACCCTTCAGCCCCCCGCTCAGTGACAACCCTAAGCCGCTCCTCCCTGGCGCGAATACCCCTTTCGGCTGCCCTGACTTGGCTCTCGGTTATGAGCGCCTCGTTGAAACGCTGTCGCACCTGGAGTGTCAGGAGCCGCCGTTGCCGGGCAGTGTCGAACTCGGCAGCTATTGCCTGGTGCTCTGCTCGCCGATGGCCGTGGGTCAGGCGGCCTCCGGTATAAAGGGGCTGCCTCAGGGTAAGTCCGAGAGAATAGGCATACCGGTCGCCAGTAGAAACAGTTACGTCACTCGCCGGCACACCGGGAGCAAAGGTATTGCCGTTGATGATCAGCCGGTCAGACTTATCGAAGAGCGAGTAGGAGCCCTTAAAAGTCAATGTCGGCAGGAAGTCACTGCGGGATATTTTAAGATCTTCGCCGGCAACTCTGGAGAGGGCATCATAGACCTTAAGGCTGCTGCTCTGCCCGGCCGCAAGACGCACACACTCTTCCATGGTTATGACCCGCCCCTGTGCAGGCCACTCCAGGGCCAGGAGCAGCAGTATGGTCAGGAAAGGAGTACGCATACCCTATTTGAACCGCACCGTAACTGTCATGCCGTTCTTCAGTCCCGAGTAATTGTCCAGACGCACATGGATTTTCTGGGTGTTGATGTCAAACGATGCCATTGGATCGAAGCTCTTTTGTGTCTTCTTCAGGACAACGGGAAAAACCCTGGTGACCGTGCCCAAAAACAGCTTTCCGAGATAAGCATCCATGCTCACTTCAGCCTTCTGGCCTTCCCTGACCCGCCCCACATCGGTCTCTTCCAGCTCGGCCCGGATACGCAGCGTCTCAGGATTTATCAGGTGCAGCAGGGGGGTGCCGATATCCGCGCCCTCCCCCGCATCCCTGAAGCGCGCGGCAACCAGTCCAGAGGTGGGAGCATGCACCCGGTAATCCATCAAGACTGCATCCAGATAGCTTAGTTCGGCCCTGGCCCGCTCAACCTCGGCTCGAGCCTGATCACGTTCCTCAACCCTTGTTCCGGAACGGTATTTGGCCAGATTGGCGGCGGCGCTCCCCAGTTCCCCCTCGGCAACACGGAGCCGCTCTTCGGCACGGTTCAATTCCACCAAGGTAGTGGCCCCCTTTTCATAGAGCCGGCGCTGCCTCTCGAACTCGTCTTTCGCCTGGGTCGCAACTGCCTTTGACCGTTCCCGGCTACTTCCAGCCATTGCCACATCTTCCGTTCGGTAACCTTCCAACTGCTCACGGTACCTCGCCTCGGCCGCGGCCAGGGCAGCCCTCGCCTGTTGACGCTGGGCATCCACCTTTGCCGTATCGAACTCCAAAAGGAGTTGCCCGGCCTTCACTGTAGCGCCATCTTCAACCAGAACGCGCCTGACCGTTCCCTTGACCTGGCTGCTCAACTCAACATCATTACCGCTCTCCACAACCCCCTTGGCAGTCACCCCTGCTGGCCTGGCAGAGGAGGGACCAGCCGGCACGGGTGCCGGTTTTCTCGCCAACAGTTTGGGGCCGACATAAGCGATAAGCACCGCTGCGCAGATCAGAGCCCCAATAATGCCTATTCCAAGTCTTCCGTTCTTCATAAAACCTCACAGAGGAGCATCAAGTGAATAGTATCCCCGGTCACGGATTCACGCCGCGTTCTTGTTCCCGGTGTATTACACCATCTTCCATGAAGAGTATTCGATCAAAAAGATCCTCGATCCGGTTATCGTGGGTAGCCACGACCACACAGCGTTTTCCGTCGACTGCCAGTTCCTTCAGCAGCTCCATCACCTTCCGGCCGTTTGCCTGATCCAGGTTCCCGGTCGGCTCATCAGCGAGGATGATCGGCGAATCGGCAGCCAGCGCCCTGGCTACCGCCACGCGTTGCCGCTGTCCACCACTGAGGTCCCGTGGCAGGAACCCGATCCGCTGTTCCAGCCCCACCTTGATCAACATTTCCCTGGCTCGCAGGTCGGCCTCCGCTCCGGTGATCCCTTTCATTTTAAGCCCCAGCAGCACATTTTCCTGGGCCGTCAGGGCCGGGAACAGGTTGAACCCCTGAAAAATGAATGATATGTGACGTTTCCTTATGGCCGGCAGCTTCTCCTCGGGGAAATCTGCCACCTCGTTGCCATAGATCTTGAGCGAACCGGAGCTGGCGCGGAGGATGCAGCCCAAAATGGATAGCAGGGTGGTCTTGCCGCTACCCGACGGTCCGAACAGCCCGACCACCTCCCCTTCGCGCAGAGCGAAACTGACGCCGTCCACGGCCGTAACTTCGATCTGTCCATCGCGGTAGACCTTTTTCAGATCACTGACGGCAATCGGATCAGCCATCCATCACCCCCGGAACAGAATGGCCGGATCAATCCGCTTGATCCGCCGCACGGACACGAATGCCGATGCAAAGCACATGAGAAGCGTCAGACCGAGTACCAGGAAATTCACCCATCCCCGCACCACCATGACCATCCCCCCGGCTTCGTAGATCTTCACCGAGGCAAGCGTGACAATCAGACTGACGATATAGCCGGCCAAGGCGTTGATCATCGCCTGAGAAAAGATAATCTTGTAGATTTCGCGGTTAGAAGCCCCCAATGCCTTGAGCGTGCCGAACTCCTTGATATGCTCGACCGTAGAATTGTAAATGGTTTGGCCCACAATCAACATTCCCACCAGGAAGCTGATGATGATGGTCAGCAGGAACGAGAACCCTACGCCGGTTTCCACGGCCCAGTAACGGCGAGTCTTCATGCTGAAATCGCGCGCAACGAAGACATCGACTCCTTTAAGGCGCGCCTTGAGCCGCGAAACCACCTGATCGACATTGACGCCCGGTTTGACTTTGGCAACTACGAAGACCGTGCTGTCAGACCCGACATAGGTCACCAGACGTTGCGCCAGCTCGAATGAGGTGAAGAGTATCGGGGCGGTGGTAAACGATTTTGCTCCACGGGAAATACCGACCACCTGCAGCCGGTGCGAGAGAACATCGCGATATTCCCCCACCTGGATCCTGCCAAGGCGTTTCATGGCCGATTCGTCGACAATGGCATAATTGCCGTTCTTGAGAAGTCTCAGGTCACCGGACACCAGCTCCCATGGGCCTCCCACCCCTGAATCGGGGTTAAACCCGACGACCTCGACCTGCTCGGTTCCCCCCTCCTTTTGCCGGATGATCCCCCAGGCAACTATCAGCTTCTCCGCAGACTGAATGCCATCATCGGCAATTGTCTGATGATAGACATAATCCGGAAACGGCTGGGAAAAATCGAAGTTCTTACTATTTTTGGAAGTAACCCAGATATCACCGGGAGTATGGTCAACAATCACGGAAGAAGTCTCCATCAAACCCAGGAAGATTCCCAGCTGATTGAAGATCAACCCCACGGCAAAGACCACCCCCAGGAGCGTAATGAGGGAACGAACCTTGTCATAGAGCAAAATGCGTAGCGCGACGTAAAACATGGTGCACACAGTACCACACTTATTAACCGAAAACAATTAACAGACTAGATTGATTCATGAAATTCACAATAAAAAAAGGGACACAAGATGTGTCCCTTTTCTCGTCTTTGGCCATTAACTAGATAGATTTACGCCGAGAGCTTGCAAGTCTCGG
>CAYSMK010000002.1:0-223694 GCA_964432205.1 uncultured Geobacter sp.
TGTGCATCTTCGTCGCCTTCCCGGCCCTGGACATCCCCGAGTGCCTGCCGGCCCTGATCGACATGATCAACGCCCGCTTCGGCATTGCCCTCACCGGCGATGACGTGACCAACCTGGGCAAGCATATCCTGAAGATCGAGCGTCAGTTCAACATCGAGGCCGGCTTCACCAGGGAGCACGACCGTCTCCCCGAGTTCTTCAAGACCGAACCGGTGGCCCCCCATAACGCGGTCTGGGACTTCACCGACGCGGAGATAGATGAGTTCTGGAATTTCTAGCAGAAGTCGGAACGGCGCGGGCAGTGTGAGTGCCCGCGCCGTGATGGAGCAGCCATGCAGATAATCGTCAAACTGTTCGCGACCTTCAGAAACGGGAGGTTCAAGGTCGAGCGGCAGGAGATTCCGGAGGGAACCGACTGCCGCAGCATCGTCCTGAACCTCGGGCTGACCGAAGCGGAGATCGGGATCATCCTGGTCAACAGCCGGCACGCCTCGCTCGACTACATCTTACAGGACAGTGACACCCTCGCCCTCTTCCCCCTGCTCGGCGGCGGCTGAGAGCCATTTCGAAACAGGTACGTCATGCCCCCCTCGCCTTCCGGAACTCCTGCCTTCTTTCGGGTCCGGCATACCCACGGCCTCCCCTCCTGATGGGATCCCTGTCAACCGCCACCCATCCACCGGCGCGATAGAATGCCGCTACAGCACCCTTCCTGAGCAACCCCGCCAGATTCACCTCGTTAATATAGCCGGCAGTTTTGTCATTGAAAATGACCTTAATAAGCATATCTGCCCCCTAAAGATTTCTCCGGGTATGGTAGCCAGCAGCTCCGTTGATTGCAGCCCGGGCGATGGACCAGTCTTATGAAACGAATCGAGGGGAACGGGAACGGGAACGTTACAGCGGAGGCGTTCAACTGGTTTTGCACCCAATGGATCAGCAAGTGCCACGGCTTTCATCCGTAATTAAATCACCGTGGAAAAGACCGTCAATATGGGCAATGAATTAATTATCTCAAACTTCCCCTGCTCGGTTTAACGTGAAGTAGCCGGCTCCTGCCCTTCTCCAGCCGACCCCTTTGCAGCATCAGCTGTCGTGGTCACGAATCAGCCCGCCGCCCAAAGCGGCAACAGCGACAAGAAACCAGATCCCCCCGAGCGTTGCGACAACACATTCAGCCATGGCTCCTCCACTCCCTGCGTAATCCCGCACCTATTGTGATTTTTAGCTCACCATAGCCGGCCAGGAGGGGAATATCCTTGATGTGGATCAACTTGCAGCAGATTTCAGTCTGCAGGCACACAAGAACGGCGGGAATCATTCTCCGCCGTTCTTGTGTTTTGAAGAGATGACCACGGAACCAAAAAAACCCAACCAACTCTTCCTGCAGGTTGCCCCCGGAAAGTTCTTACCCAATTCCCGGCAATACAGTTTTTTCTTCATATACAGCGTAACCTGACGATAAATCAGGTGTGCCCCGGTTTAGGGCAGCACTACTTGGGAGGTTACCATGGACTTTCTCTTGAATCTTTATCTGCACCTGAAAATCCGTACGCGCATCATGCTGCTCAGCATCTGTTACAGCTTCTGCATCATCATCGCAGTTGTTATGGGACGTTCGTTTTCGACGTTACAGGCAATAGTATCCACGACCATATTCGTGCTGCTCGGTTTTTTGTTCAGCTGGCTGCTCTTCTGGACCGTGAACGATGCACTTAACCGCATCGTGGGCTATCTTGCCAGAATAACCGCCGGTGACCTGACGCAGACGATTGCGCCTAAACGGAATAACGAGATCAGCACCATCATCCGCTCCATCAGCAGCCTCCAGACAACCATGCGCGACATCATTTCCCAAATATCGCAGACGTCGGAGCAGGTTGCCATGGCAGCGCGTCAACTTCAATCCAATGCTGACCAGATTGCCGCAGGTACGGAAAGTGCCGCCTCACAGACCAACACGGTCGCCGTCGCCAGCGAAGAAATGGCCGCCACATCCAACGATATTGCCAACAACTGCATGAATGCGGCGGAAAACTCCTCGCGCGCCAGCACCACCGCTCAGTCGGGAGTCGAAATAGTCCGGCAGACGACAGATTGCATGGGGAGCATCGCCACGCGCGTCAATGACGCCGCCAAGACCGTAGTGGAGTTGGGTTCCCGCTCCAACCAGATTGGACAGATTATCGGCACCATTGAGGACATTGCCGATCAGACAAACCTGCTGGCACTGAATGCCGCCATCGAAGCCGCACGCGCGGGAGAGCAGGGCCGTGGTTTCGCCGTGGTAGCCGACGAGGTTCGCGCCCTGGCAGAACGCACCACCCGCGCCACCCGGGAAATCAGCGAAATGATCAAGGCGATTCAGAGTGAAACAAAGGGGGCTGTTGCAGCAATCGAAGAAGGGGTGGCAGAGGTGGAAAAGGGGACCGAATATTCGGGCAAGTCCGGCCAATCTTTGGAACAGATCCTCCAGCAGGTAAACGACGTCACCATGCAGATCAACCAGATTGCGACTGCCGCCAATCAGCAGACCTCAACCACCGGAGAGATATCCAACAACATCCAACAGATTACTGCCGTGATCCAGCAAACAGCCCGGAGCGCCACGGAAACGACTACTGCGGCCGCCATGCTGGCAAAGCAGTCACAGGAGCTCGGAAACTTGGTGGGGCAGTTCAAGTTATGAGGCCAGCCGGCCCCCCTGGCCGGCCACCGAGAGGGCATGGGGGGTAGCACGGAGCACACAAAACGAAAGGGGTCTACAGTTTATCGCTGTAGCCCCTTTTTTATTGGGAGGTAGGGATTCGAATGCAATCCCACTCCTTGCAGCCCTACCGCGACAGCACCGGATACAGCTCAGGGAAAAACCAGCCAGCGGCATGAATCGGAAAGCCGATCCGTACCTCGCCCTTGGGGGTGTCGGATACCAGCAGCCCCTCGGCCACTAGTTGGGCCAGCAGATTTCTGCCGGTCCGCTCTTTCAGGCCGGATTCCTCAATGACCGCACCCCGCGGTGCTTCGCCCCGTAGCAGAACCTCCTGCAGCATTTTGCCGGCTTCCGGCCGAAGATTGTCCGTCCCCGGCGGGTTGGGGATCAAGGCAGTGCCGCGCAGTTGCACATAGCTTCGAACCCTCTCCACCAGGCCGTCCAGTTGCAACAGGGCGCCCATGTAATCAACCTGATCGAGGCAGACCTCAAGGAAGAACCGACAGAATTTTACCAGTCCCTCGTTGGACAGATTGCCTCTGCCGTCCAGGTCGTTTCTTCGCGGTGCATCGGCCCAGGTCAGTGCCGCCTTATAATCGGCATTCCTCCGGGCAAGGCCACGGCTGACCGACCAGAGGCCGAAGCCATGGACAGGTATCCGGTGCAGGTAGGCTTCGGTGAACAGGCGAGCCACCCTGCCGTTGCCGTCCAGAAACGGATGTATCCACATCAGCCGGTGATGGGCCGCTGCCGCCGCCACCAGCTTGGCAGCGCCGTGATGCCTTTCGGGAGCGTACGATTCGCCGAATCTTGCCATGAACGCGGCCAGACTGGCATGCCCCGGCGGTTCATGCTGTCCGACCTTCACCGGTTGCGTGCGCAGCTCACCCGGCACCACCCGGCTTTCCCGGCCGGTATCCGGATTTGTCATGACCTGAAACTCTTCCGGCAACAGCTTGAAAAACTCCCGATGCAGCGAACAGAGAAACCCCTGCCCGGCGATGTTGGGCGGCGCTTCCTCTGACAGCCATGCTTCCATCTGCCGCTGTACGGCTATATGAGCTACGCTTTCCAGCTGCAGATTCCGCTTGGCCGGTTCGGCGTCGTACTGCTGCTGCATGGCCCGGACGATGTCGTAGGGGTGGGTGTTGTGCCCCTCGATCAAGTTGGAGTAGTAACTATTGATGATGCGCAGCAGTTCGCGCAAGGTGTGCAGGGTAATCGAGTGCTGTCTCGTGCCAAGAGATGCCGAGCGCTGGACTACCTCCAAGGCCAGATCCTGAAGATCATCGGCCCGTTCCGGAAGCAGTGGGGTCATCTGACTGATTGAGTCGGGCATGGCGGACTCCTTATTGCCGTTTTATATGCCGGTCACTACTGTGCGCAACAGTACAATTGTATTGAGTAAATTGCAAGTAAGCTTGAAAATAATAGAATACTTTTGCCGATTTTCATGTCGGTGGGCGTAGCGAGCGACCAAACCAAGCCAGGTCACCTTGCTAGAGTCGTGTTTATCTATTCTTTGGTAAAGGTAGCGAGGATACGTGTGAGGATACGATAAAAGTGGAAAAGCAAAGGGGTCACAGCAGTAACGCTGTAACCCCTTATTTTACTGGCGGAGAGGTAGGGATTCGAACCCTAGGTACGTTGCCGTACACCTGATTTCGAGTCAGGCACCATCGACCACTCGGACACCTCTCCGTGATCTAGCAGAAGTAGCTATATACCCTATTCCCGGCCTAATTTCAACTGCTAGCTTTTATCCGCCACCTGCCCGCCATTAGATGGCCCCCCTGCAGCAGTGTCTTCAGCCTATTCAACGCACTCGCAACGATCTTTCCCTGCTCTTCAATATTTTCAATTCTGGAGTGCGGTCGTCCATTTTTGTGACGACATTCGGATTTCTGATTAACACCAATCTTCCGCACGCCCAAAATACTCCCTCCCCCTTCGATGGGGGAGGGCTGGGGTGGGGGTGCAAGCAGCTGATTTTTGGAGCCTCATTTTTGCACCCTCCCCCTACCCCCTCCCATCGAAGGGAGGAGGGAATGATGCAGCGGAAGATTAGTGCTAATCGGGCGAGATCATCCGCGAAGCGTCGCGAACGGTAAAACGGGCAAAGCTGGGACCTGAAACAGCTGCCGAGGCGGTTTCGTGGGCGCGGTCACAAAAGTAGTCATCGACACCAATGTTTTCATCTCGGCCTTCGGCTGGGATGGCAAGCCGGAAGCCGTGCTGAGTCTGATGGAACGGCGAAAGGTTGTCAACTGCATCACCAACGACATATAAAGCGAACTCCAGCGGGTCGTTGCCTACCCCAAGCGGAAATTCTCCCCCACCCTGCAGGCCAATATTCTCGAATTTGCCTTCTCTTGGTCGCGAGGAGCCGGCGGTTATATTCTTCATAATCTGCCTTGCCAATAAAGCGGCATCCGATGCAAATGGGCAACTGCGACCACAATAACGGTCCCATCGTCAATGCCGTAAACCAGCATATAGGGGAATCTCTTTGTCAGACAGCGCCGCAGGCCAGGTGCAATCATAGTACAACTGTCAGGGAAGGCGCCTACCCGCTTCAGGGCAGAGTGAATATCCGTGAGAAACAGCCGCCCGAGACCTTTCTGCTCCGCTTCATACCAGTCAACAGCATCTTCGAGCTCCTTCCGGGCAGGTTCAAGGAAGCGGATATTCATGGCTTGTATTTTTCGAAGACCTCGGCAGCGGAGACAGAGCTTATCTCCCCGGACTTATACCCTTCCCAACGCCTGGAAGATTCCTCGGCCCACAGCTTTTCGATCTCGGTATCGGGCATATCGAGAGATTCGAGAAGAAAGTCGACGAGCTGCAATTTGTCCAGCGGGGGAAGACTGGCGGCTTCGCGGATGAGTGGATTATCTCGGTCAATCATGGGAGCACCTCATCTAGGTTAACCCTGGGTAATGCCTTGCTGTAATGAATTTACCTCAAGCAGCATTCCTTGGCTATATGAAACCGCAAGAGCCTGGCGCCGCCACAAGGTTTGATATGGGCGTTCAGGCCGATGGTGACAGGCTTGCCGTCCACCATGGCAGAAGTCACGGCATTGTTCAACCGGGTCATTTCATAGAGAGTTTGAATTTGACCCAGCAGACTTTATCATCTTTTCTGCGATTACCAATAACTTCCTTTTTCGGGCAAATCCATCAGCACTAATGTACAGCTCCCACAGATCGCCGACATCGCTCCCTTGGGCGGTCATTGCTCCGGATAACCCAAACTCCGGAAAGGTCTTCCGCATCTGGCGGATCAATACGTTCACAAGCTCGGGCATGTGGTAGGTCTTCTCGGAACCGTCCCACTGAATCCCGCTGTTATCAGGAAGCAGTGCAAGGTCAACGTATGTCAGATTCGGGGTGTTCCATTCCGGATGTTCGCGACAGTCCTGCCGAAGGATCTGCTTGAGGTACGCCAGTTGCCGCGCAGTCAATTTCCTGGTGAACTTCAAAGCACCTGCAAAATCAGTATGATAACCCATTGCCGGTCCTCCTTCGCTTTCCCGTTGGCATTTTGCTGTCCGTTAAGGTTTCTTATGGTTTCATTTTTAATCTATTTTTTGTTATTGTGTTCAAAATTATTCAATAGTTACGGATAGTTTATTATTGTTTCTAACTATAGTCAACCATTAATTTGGGGTCCGTTATGGCAGTAAATAAAGAAACCCATGTAAATGCATCGGTCGTTATGGAAATTGCGACTTACGAAAAACTGAAAGCGGTTGCCCAGAAGAATAAGCGTAGCGTGTCAAAGCAGATCCTCTATTGGGTTGAAGAAAAACTTGGGCAGGAAGAATGACATTCAAGGAGATGTTATGAGCAGACTTGAGAACATTGAAATCGAAAAGATAGATCTTGATGTTAGCAATCCTCGCATTGCCCAGTATGTTGAGTTCTACGACACAGTGACTGACGATGCTATCAAATTAGCATTACAACATACCTCTGCCAGCGATGGCTCTGCGTCTGGCAATAGCTCTACCTATGTTAGTTTGCGGGAATCAATAAGGACGCAGAAAGGAATCATTCATCCAATTATTTTGGTAAAGAATGTCAGTGGTCGGTACCTCGTAATCGAAGGTAACACCCGATTGTCTATCTATCAGGACTTCAAAAAACAAAACGTTGATGGAAACTGGAGCCGTATTCCTTCTATTGTTTACGATTCGCTGGATGAAAAGAATATCGAGGCGATTAGGTTGCAGTCGCATCTCGTAGGGCCGAGAGACTGGGATGCCTATTCTAAGGCGAAGTATCTTAACTACTTGCGTAACTGCGAACATCTTACCTTGAATGAGATTATCGATTTTTGCGGGGGGAAGAAACAGGACGTCCTCAAGTACATCGATGCCTACAACGATATGGAAACACACTATCGTCCGATTCTTGGCTCGGACGATCAATTTGATATTTCTCGGTTCAGCGCATTTGTAGAGTTGCAGCAACGGCCGGTGAAGGATGCTGTTATCGCAGCAGGGTTCACACTGACTGATTTTGCATCATGGGTTCACAAAGGGTTACTTTCTCCTTTGAATACGGTTCGGTGCCTCAAATCAATTTTGGGTCATGCCAAAGCGAAAGAGGTCTTTTTACAGCGAGGAGCTAAGGAAGCGCTTAAATTAATTGACACTAGTCCAGCTCCTGACTTGAACGCCTATCCCCTTGAGCAGTTGGCCAAGGTGCTTTACAACAAGATAACGCAACTGACATATGACGAAATCAAGGAAATGCGCCGAAACCCTGAATCAGAAAAAGTTCGCATTCTTCTTGACCTGAAGGATGAGCTGACGGACATCTGTGACGACATCATAAAAGAAGGTTGAAATGGGTGAGTCACTCAACCACGTTCGTCTGGTACTAGCCATCATCGAACGGGTGTCAATCCTTGACCCGCAAGCAGTGATCTTTGCTGATACCAGCATATATGAAACAAAAGACCGTCCGCCAAAGATAGGTGAGCATGTACCTGATGTATATGCCAGGGTCGATTTTTTAAGGCAGACAATTATCGATGAAGCCAAAACGAGGAAAGACCTTGAGAATGAGCATACTATGAGCCAATTGAGGGCATACCTTTCTCACTGTTCTACTAACCCAGGGACGCGCCTAGTCCTGGCGACCCCATGGAACATGCAGGCTTTCGTTCATAACCTACTTAATCGGCTTAGAGCAGAAATGATGCTGCCGAAGGAATCTGTAGAAAACTTGCCCTGCTTTATAAGCTGAGAGGCCATGTCGAAAATTCAATTAAAAGTAGAACCAAACCTAACCTCGAAACACCAAAGTTTCCCGTACCAGCATGATGCTGTCATGGCCCTCTGTAACCTTGAATATGGTGCGATATTCCATGAACAGGGGCTTGGTAAGACTAAGATAGCCATTGATTTGTTGTTAGACTGGCTTCAACAAAAGACCGTCGATACGGTAATACTGGTCGTAAAGAAGTCTTTAATTCAAAACTGGTTAGACGAACTTGCAACCCATTGCTTCATAAAGCCTCGGTTGTTGAGTACCAACAGAGAGGAAAATTTCTACGTATTTAACAGCCCTGCAAGACTGGTGGTTGCAAACTACGAAACGATAAAAAGCGAGAAAGAAAGGATCAAACTTTTCAGCAAGACCCGCGATGTTGGCGTTATCCTCGACGAAGCTGCCAAGATTAAAACTCCGGATTCAGAGATTACTCAGGCATTCTTTGAATTGATTCCTTTCTTCAAACGTCGGGTAATCATGACTGGCACACCTGCGGCAAACAGGCCATACGATGTCTGGGCTCAAATATATTTCTTGGACCGAGGCAATAGTCTTGGCACAAATTTCTCTGAGTTCAAACGTCTAACAAATCTTGATAATGACCTGTACGAGGATGAGGGACGGCAGGTTGGCCTTGAAAAACAACTTTCTGGTGTTTTTTCACGAATCTCATCGTTCGCAGTGCGCGAAACCAAAGCATCTGGAGTCATTGAGTTGCCTGACAAGGTTATTCAATCGGTTCCTTGCTATTGGGAATCTCGCCAGTTGGAAATTTATCAGCAGCTAAGGAACGAGCTTCGTCTCGTAATACTCAAAAACGGTAAACCTGTCGAGGACATTTCAGATTCTACTCTTAAGTTGCTGCTAAGGCTGGTCCAGGTCTCATCAAATCCCAGGTTAATTGATGATGGATATGGTGCATCACCGGGTAAAATGGATACACTCTTTGAACTACTCAGTAATTGTGCCGCGAAAGGTGAGAAAACCGTTATTTGGACATGCTTTAACGAGAATGCAATCTGGCTTGCCAAGGAACTAATTGAATACTCTCCATGCACAGTATACGGAAAACTGCCGATCCAAACCCGAAATGAGCACATCAAGCACTTTAAAGTTGACCCTGCTGCACGCGTTCTTATAGCTACACCAGGTTCTGCCAAAGAAGGATTAACGCTTACTGTCGCCAATAACGCAATTTTTTTTGATCGTGGTTTTAGCTTGGATGACTATTTACAGGCACAGGATCGAATTCACCGCATCTCGCAAGAAAAAACTTGCTATGTATACAACCTTATAATGCAGGATTCTATTGATGAATGGGTAGATGTCCTCTTGGCCGCCAAGCATGCCGCGGCACGACTTGTCCAAAACGACATAGACGTAGAGGAGTACCGCCGAATCATGTCGTATGAGTTTGGTAGAATTCTCCGCGAAATCCTGGATGGAGGAGCGAGTAATGGCTGAAGTTGCATTGACGAATGTTGAGCACGGGACATTGACGCTACGCGGTGATGAAATCACCGTAAAGGTTGGTTATGCATCTCATAACGAGTTGATCTTTTTTCCTGATAACCCTCGCATTTATACAATAGTGGGAGTCTCATCGGAAGAACCCTCACAGAGTGAGATATTTGAAGCCCTCAAGGACATGGACCACGTTAAGTTATTGGTGCAGTCCATCAAGAATAATGGTGGGCTACATGAGCCCATCATTGTACGCGGGAATCTGGTGCTTGAGGGGAACAGCCGACTGGCAGCTTATCGTCTGTTGTCCGAGAAGGACCCGGTAAGATGGGGGCGCATCAAATGCAAAGTTCTGCCGAGCGATATCAATGATGACCTGGTCTTCGCTCTATTGGGTGAATATCATATAATAGGCAAGAAAGATTGGGCACCATATGAGCAAGCTGGGTATCTATATCGGCGTCACAAAGTGAATGGAATCCCGACGCAAGAGATCGCTAGGGAGCTAGGCATGACAACAAACGCGGTCAATAAACTTATCAGTACTTACGAATTTATGAAATCTGCCAATGATACCGATCTTAAGCGCTGGAGTTACTATGAGGAGTATCTGAAAATAAAGAATATTAGGCAACTGCGTGAAGATTATGATCAGCTAGACTGCGTTTTTATATCTAAGGTGAAAAGTGGGGAAATCCCGAGAGCGGCAGATGTCAGGGATAAGCTGAAGGTGATACTCGCGGCAAAGCCTAGAACCATCCAAAAGTTTCTCTCTAGTGAGAAGGATTTTAAACTGTCATACGATGCTGCAGTAGAACAAGGGCACAGTGATGGGTGCTATAAGACTTTGCATAAATTTAGAAGCTGGATCGTTGAGCATGAAACTGAAGAGGATTTGATGGCACTCTCAAAAGAAATTAAGGATAAGTGCGTCTTTGAGATTAATAGAATTCATAAACGTCTCGATAAATTGTTGGATAAACTAGCTTAACCATCATAATTTATTAAATACAATAACAAGGCAAAATAATGCGCAATTTAATTAATAAATTTGTGAACAACGGAAAAGTTAAGCTTGTAGCTCAATTCTATCTAGTGTGGTTTCTTATGAATGTGGCAATAGGATTAATGCCTATATTCAGTGATATGCTTGATGGCAAGGGATTGAAAGAATTATTTCCATCACTGTTGTTGGTTTTTGTAGTACTTATCGCTTCCAGTAGCCACATGTTTTTGAAGCAGAAGGATGTTCCACTACATCATAGATCTGTTAAGTTTTCAATTACAATAGTGTGGGTAATTATATTAGTAATAGTTTCTTCTAAATATCCGGCCAATAAAGACCTATGGAATAAATACCTCTTTATTGGAATTCCTGTGATTCCTCTGTTAACTTCCATTGTTTCGTTGATAAGTATAGCTTTAGCAACTATCAACATATTCCCTGAATTAGAGTCAGATATTAAGTCAGCAGAGCAACAACAGGTATTGGTAGATGCTGCCAAAGCTACTCAAGAGCAAAATCTTAGTGACTTCACGAAGGTGGATTTGTAATGAAAACTAAAGACAGAGAATATATAGATATCGATCTGTTAGAGATAAACCAAAAAGGTGTCAGATTTTTCGTTGGCAAAATGTGTGCCGATGATTTATTGGGTATTTATACTGTAAACCCAGTAGAATACGATATAGTAAAGCAAAAAGCACTTATACAGACCTCTGGCGGTGACGAAGAATACTTGTCATATTTACTAGATGAAGATAATAGGAAACTTTCAGACTATAATAGTAAAGGATTTCAGCGGGATTTTGATCCCGTCAGAGTAAATAGCATTGGTGATTTTCTTAATCAAGAGGAATATGCCTTATTTCCTAATACAGTAATAGTAACATGCGACCTTTTAAATAATTATCGTGAACTTGCTGAAGATGAAACATTTGAGGATCTTGCTGAGGAATTAGCATGGCCAAATAATCTAGCATATCTGGATGATAGTAACGGCAAATTCAAGCTTTATGTCCCAAAAACAGAAAAGTCACTAATAATAGTAGATGGTCAGCATAGGATTGTTGGCTTAGATAGAGCTAGCAAAGAAGTTAAATCTCATTATGATATTTTGTTATCCTTCATTATTGGTTATGATAGGTCAGTAATAGCTAAGCTTTTCTACACAATTAATTATACACAGAAAAGTGTTAATAAGTCTTTGCTATATCATTTGACTGCCGAATTTAGCGGAAACATAGATGAAATTACCTTTTTACATGAACTGATAAAGGTCCTCAACGAATCTGACTTATCGCCATTTTGCAATAGAATCAAAATGCTTGGTAAAATGCCGCCTAAAACTGATCCAGAAACGAAAAAATTGTTAACTATATCTCAAGCATTTCTTATCGACTACCTGCTTTATACTATTACTAAGAGAGATAAAGTTGGCGATGTTTGTCCCGTTTTCTATTACTACTACAAGCAGAAGCAGGGTGTACTTTTGCTGAGATTTTTTGTGAGGTATTTCCTTGCTATCAAAGAGGTTTTTTCTCCACAATGGGAGCAGCCCGGACAGTCAATACTTAGCAAAACTACTGGCGTTGGGGCTTTTTTGAAGGTTCTTAATTACTTCTTTGTAAAGCTTGCTGTAGATGAGAAATTTTCTGAAGATCCAGAACGTATTGATCTTTTCGATGTAAAGCGACTAGTTGGGCTGTTAAAGCTTAAAGACACTGCAATCGCAGATTTGTCGGCATACGCCAAGGCTGGCGGAGCAGGAAAAGTAAATGAACTAACAAAAGATCTTATAGTAAGATTGGACTACTTTAAGGCTGACAATTATAAGGATTTCGATGCAAGCTTTAGAAAATCATATGTTCCTGACTTTATGGCATGGATAAATAAGATCCCATGACCAACATTTTTGTTCTCCTATAATTTATTTGGCATTTGATTTTTTTCTAAAACTGCAGTAATTTGCTTCAAAATGAAGGATAATGCTGCGATAAAGATATTCGGTATTTTGGGTACTGCTGGCGCGCTTGAGGTATTTATTGGCTTTGCCCCGGCGTCTGTTCTTTATGAGTATTCCTTTCCCGATGTCCTGAACGAGGACACGGGAGAGGGGTACCAACGTCCCTATAACAAAACACATAGCCTGGACTTTAAGAGCTACATTAATCGCCCTGGCAGCTCCACCCCCCCCTTAACTTTTAATCTACGTCAACAATCATCTGACTTCTGGGAGGTAATGAAAGGGGAAGGAAATTCTGCCACTTTATTAATCCGTGATAGTATGAAGTGCCTGGCTCAGGTTGACTGTCAGCACCGATTAGGGGAACTGGTTGGCGTCGATATCCAGCTAGCCTTTATGACCTATATTGGCCTTGATCTCCGCCAAGAAATGGCTATCTTCAATATCATCAACAGCAAGGCAAAAGGACTCTCTTCATCCCTCACCGACTACCACGAAAGCAAGCTGCTTACTGACCTTAAGAAGGATGCTCCTCATCTCTTTATTTCCCGCAAGTTAAATGAGGATCAAACTTCTCCCTGGTGTCGATTAATCCGCTATGGCGGTGAAACCACCTCCGGCCTTAAGCGACGCACTTCTTTTCGTATGATGCAGAAGACTGTTCAAGCATTTCTCACCCAAACCAAGACAGTACTCGACATTCCTATTGAAGAGAAATATCAACTTGTTTTGTGCTTCTGGAAAGCTGTGCAATCAACCTTCCCGGATGCTTGGAAAGACCACCGCAGCAATTTAGTCACCAAGGGTGTTGGTCTCTATGGCCTCATGCAACTGCTCGGAGATATTGTTAAGAGTAATCCCAAAGCTGATTTTTCAGTCGATTACTTCAGGGCAAAACTGTTGCCTTTAAAGTCAAGCATTGACTGGTCTTCCCAGGGGCGCTTCGCCTACGTGGGCGGCAAGAAAGGCGTTCAGGATGTCTACCAGGCACTCAAGAAAGAGGTGCGCCTGTGAGAGTCCTTCTTGTTGAGCCTGACTATCGACATGGTTCAGTGAGTTTTAGAAAGGCTGCAGAATCTGGAAACGCAAAGAAGCGTGACGATGAAAGCCTCTGGTATCCACCTATCGGCCTGCTCAAACTGGCGACCTTCCATAAACGACGCGACGACACCGTTGTCTTCGTAAATGGTTGCGACAAATCCATTGTCAAAGATGAAGACCTCTTTTCCAATGACCTCCTTTGGGACCGAATCTACATCACCACCCTCTTTACGTTTGACTGGAAGAATGTCATAGAAACCATCAACTTTTACAAGAAGGCCGTGGGCGGCTCCAGTCACAAGATTTTTGTTGGTGGCATCATGGCCTCCATCATGCCAAACGACATCTTCGAGGAAACCGGCATTCAACCGGTTATTGGAATACTCGATAAGCCCGGCAAAATCGGACTACCAGGAGATGAAGAGATAGATTCCCTTCCTCCAGACTATGATGTTCTCGATAACCGCATCTATGCAATTAACGACACCTACTATGCCTATGCTACCCGTGGCTGCACTCACAAATGTTCCTGGTGTGGTGTTCCAGACATAGAGCCTGCATACTGCGATTACATCGACATCAAGCCGATGATCCGAGAAATGCGCCGGATATATGGTGACAAGTCCCGCTTGAAACTGATGGACAACAATGTGCTTGCCTCTCCGAAGCTGCAACAAATCGTTAGTGATCTTGTTGAACTTGGCTACGGGCGGGGAGAAAAAACTGAAGGGATGGTGCCGCCCCGTTCTCGCGTCATCGACTTCAATCAAGGGCTTGAGGCGGCGCATATCAACGAGGCGAACATAACCCTGTTGGAGCAGCTGCATATCAAGCCAATGCGGATTGCTTTTGATCGGCTAGGCTACAAAAACAACTACATCAATGCCGTCAATGTTGCTCAGAGCCGTGGCTTCAAGGAATTCTCGAACTACATGCTCTACAACGAGAAGGATACGCCCCACGATTTGTACGAACGACTTAAAATCAACAGGGAGATTAACCAGTCCTGGCGTGATGCGGACGGTAAGGCTTCGGCGGCGATCTACAGCTACCCAATGCGCTTTGCACCGATAAAGGACGACTCACCGGAGCATCTGAACCGGAGCCGCGATTATGTGCCGCCGAAGCCGGACAGGAACATCGATTACTTGCAAGATGCCCGCTGGACAAAGCGCTTTACCCGTAACATCGAAATTATCAAGGGGGCCTCACACGGTGCCATATCGCCCACGCCAACCCTTGCTCAGCGGGCCATCGGGGAATCGTACGAAGAGTTTCTCTCCAATCTCTATATGCCAGAAGAACTGCTACGATATCGCGACAAGTACGAAGCAAGAATATACGCGAACAACCCGGACAGAAAGCCTGGGACCGGAGATGTAGAGGCCTTCCGTGAGTTCGTATTACGACTTTTGAGCCATCAGGACGAAGTTTTTTTCGAATTCCATGATGCCGTATCTCCATGCTCAAAAGAGGCGGTCAAACAGGCTTTCAAGACGGCCAAAAACGAAGAGGTCAAGAAATGGCTAGAGTGGTATCTGAAATAGAGAAGAAGCCGATTATCGGCAGGCAGCTATTCGATATTGTCACATCGGGTATGTACGATAACCCTCTGATGATCTACCGGGAGTATATCCAGAACTCCGTTGATTCCATTGACCTTGCCGTTGCAAGCGGGCTTGTCAGCCAAGAGTCCGGCCATATTGCCATCACACTCAGAGGTCATGACCGTTCAATAATCATAGAGGACAACGGCCAGGGGCTTGATAACGACATCGCCCATGGCATCCTGACAAATCTGGGTTGTAGCCCGAAGGAAGGGACAAGTCAGCGCGGCTTTCGCGGCATCGGCAGACTTGGCGGCTTGGCGTATTGTGATGAACTTGTTTTCGAGACGCGCTCCCAGGGTGATGACTTCGTTTCCGTGGTTCGCTGGAATCGGAAAGAGTTCGATGCCATAGCCGCTGACTCAAGGAAAAACATTACCCTTTCCGAAATGATTCAGGCCGTGGCAAGCCTTGACTATGAGGACCCGACCGCAGAAACGCCTGCTCATTTCTTCAGGGTGACGCTGCGCAACGTCCACCGCTTCCATTCAGACATGCTGATGAACCTTAAAGCGGTTCATGACTATCTTGCCCATAGCGCGCCGGTCCCATACAACCGGCAGACCTTTTCCCATGCCGAAGCGCTTGAAACCTACCTTGCAAAGACCGCTGATTTTCGCTGCTACCAGATACGGGTAAACGACCGTCAAGTATTCAGGCCCTATGCCGACGAAATCAAACTGTCCGTCAGCAGTTCAGACCATATTCAGTCAATAGAATTTTTTCAGTTCACGGCCGCCGATTCCAGCCTAATTGCCCTTGGATGGTACGCCAAGACGCAATTCCTCGCGACACTGCCGTCAGCCTTGAACGTCAAGGGCATCCGGGTACGGCAGGGTAATATCGAGGTGGGCGGAGAACATTTCCTTGATGACAAGTTTTCGGAGCCGCGCTTTTCCGGCTGGCAGATCGGCGAAATCCATGTGGTCGATAATGCGCTGAAGCCAAACGCACGGCGGGACGGTTTCGAACACACACCAAATTTTGAACGCTTCCTGGAGCAGACGCATGCACTGGGCCGACACTTGAGCAGTGCATGCCGGAAATCATCGAACGCACGAATCGCCAGCGCCAGAATTCAGGGCACACTTGAACAGTTGGAAAAGCTCTTTGAAAACCCTCTGACCTACGTTGACGAAGAGCACTACATGAAGGCTGTCGAAGGTTCCCGCGCCATTTTGCAGAGCATAGAGAAAATTTCTCTGAAAGGCATTTCAGAAGACCTGACAAAACGGCTGGATGTCGCAAAAGGAAAGTTGGCGGGATACAACCACAAACCGGTACTGCTTGAGCATGTTCTTGACAGAAGAAAGCTGAGACGCCTTGACCAGAAGGAGCTACTAAGACATGTAGCGAATACAATTATCGCTAACTTCAACACCAGCAAATCCGCAGAGGACATGCTCCAACAGGTGTTTGCCGACTTCACCAAACCAACATTTTCCAACCATAAATTACAGGTGCACCCACACAATACGTAATCGCCACCACGTAACCGTTATCCACAATAAACTCCAGATAGTTTTAACGGTTGACCAATTGCCAAGACGCACCCGATACGCCGGATAGGTAGGCAGGTTATCGATCATTGCTCGACTTCCCAATATCCTCCCTTATCCGGCCCGATACGACGAAGCCGCTCCGCTTTCTTAAGTCCATCGATATTCTTTTTAACAGCTCTATCGGATATTTTCAGTAGTTCAGCCAACTCCTTGATGGTGATATTCGGATTTTCAGAAATGAGCTCAATAATTTTCTGGGAACTTTTCTGGGAACTTTTCTGGGAACTGCTGTTCTCGTCATACCCCGCCCCCACCTGCCGGCGTTGACTGCGCTGTCGGCTCCTCGGTCGCCCATTTCTTCGGTGGGCCAGGCTCGGTAATTCCGTCACTAAACTGACTGAACTTATTTCTCAGTACATAAACCCAAACAGCCACAGCGGCAACTTGTTCCTGAAACCGACCTCTATATCATCCGCCACCACAAAGCCGTCCTCAACACCGCTGATCTGCCGGAAGCCCTTCCCCTTGCCGCCGATCTCGAAGGTAAACGAATCCGCCTTCGAGCGCCTGCCGGCGTTGACTGCGTCGTCGGCTCCTCGACGTACCGACGCGTACGCCTGCGTCGCCTCCTCCTTGTCGCCTTGGCAGGCACCCGAACTCGAATTCGTCCGCCAGGGTGTGACGATGAAATCCCCCCGACCTGACAACTCGACAGTGCTTTCAATCAACTGCGGGTGAATGGTGCTGGCGTTCCTGATCTGGTTGACGAAAAACAGTTCCCGCAGCGAACCGGTGTTTACCTCATCGGCAATGGCAAACATGAGGTTGCTGTTCTCCAGCAGGATCTTTTCCGGCTTGGTCAGCACCTCGTGGCCTCGTCCCTGTGACCTGACCAGGTTCAGCAAACGGGCATCCTGCAACTTCTCCAGGTATTCGTACAAACGAGGGCGGGAAATATCCGTCGCCTCGGCCAGCTTGGCAATATTGGGGACGAATGGTACGCCTGTTGACAACAGATACAGAAGCTTTTTAATCTTCGAAACCTGCCGGGGTTCGATCCGGTTCACGAAGGGAAGATCCACTTCGAGGATATGGTTGATGACCTCCCGGACCTTGAGCTTGTAATAGGATTCGCCTTCGAGGAAAAAGGGGTAGTAACCACCCTGGAGATAATCCCTAAACTGGCGCAGCGGCTTGATCTCGTTGCAGATGTCACCGGCAATCCGCTGATGGTCGGCAAGGATCTCCTCCAGCGTGTAGGACGGATATACCTTGTCGAGAGTGAAGTTGACGTATTCCCGGAGTGACAGGCCGTGAAGATTGAAGATGATGGCCCTACGGGAAAGGTCTGCCTTCTGCTTGCTGATCTGCAGGAGGCTGGAACCGGAGAAGACCACCTTCAGGTCGGGGAAGGAATCGTACATGGCCTTGACGTGCACGGACCAGTCCGGGTACTTGTGGACTTCGTCCACCATTAGCACTTCGCCACCCAGTTGGTGGAACTCACGGGCAAACTCGAACAGGTCATGGGCCTGGAAGAAAGGGCTGTCCACGGAGATATAGAGCGCCCTGTCCGTGGCACCGTAGCGATCCCTGACATGCTGGAGCATCAGGGTCGTCTTCCCTGTGCCCCGTGCTCCAAGAATGCCGATGCAGCGTTCATTCCAGTCGATACGGTCGTAGAGATACCGTTTCGTCCGGCTTACTGACTCGATTAACCGTTGCTGCTCCCTGAAAAAATTTTCCATTGCCATCCACCACTATTAGTGTAAATCTCATTTTACATAATGGTGGTAATAATGCAACGGCTCTGTGCAAAGTAGGCCGTTTTACATAAAAAATGGGCTAACTGTAACAGCTAACCCATTGGATTGATGTGCCGGGCTAAGACATCTATGGCTTGGCAATCTCCGGCACCCTGCCGGCAATCACCCCGGCACCGTTGGGGAGCTCGATGGGGAGCCGGTGTACGTCACTGGCGCCGGCCGTGCGCAGCATCTCCGTCAGCTCCCCCTGGGAGTAGGACTGGCCGGCAGGCGTTCCCAGCAGCATGTTCAGGGAGAAGAGAGCCGGGAAGAGCGGCCCGTCCTTGCTGTCGTCAAGGATGAACTCCTGGATCAGGATCAGCCCGCCCGGTTCCAGGGCGGCCACCGCCTTTTCCAGGATGATCGCACACCCTGCCCTGTCCTCGCTGTGGAGGATGTGGGAAAGCCACGCCACATCGAAGCGCCCCTCGATCCCCTGGGCGATGAAGTCGCCGTCCGTAAACGCGATCCGGTCAGAGAGCCCGAAACGGGCAATGGTCTTTTCGGCAAAGGGCCTGGTGGAGGGGAGATCGTAGACAACGGCGGTCAGATCGGGGTTCTGCTGGCAGAAGTGGATGGCATAGGTGCCCGGTCCGCCACCCAGGTCGAGCAGCCGTTGCCGGCCGGAGAGGTCAATCTGCGGCACGATGCGGGGGGCCAGCTGCATGGCCAGGTTGAACATCCCCATCTCGAAGCTCTCCCTGGCCTCCGCATCATCCCCGTGGGAAATCCGCTCCCCTAGCGGACCGCCGCTTCGCACCGACTCGTCGAGCTTCGCCCAGCCCGCCATCAGGTGGTGATGGTGACGGATGATGTACCCCAGATAACCGGGCGCGGTGCGGGACAGATACTCGGCACTGAAGGGTGATGCGCTGAAGGACTCACCACGCTTCTCCAGCAGCCCGAGGGCGGCCAGGGCGTCAAGGAGCATGGCCAGGCCACGGCCATCGCAGGAGAGACGCGCGGCCAGCTCCTGCGCCGTGTGCGGCCGCTCGGCCAAGGGGGTGAAAAGGTCCAACTCCACACCGGCATGCAGGGCGCAGGCGCTCCAGTAGCCGCCCGACAGCTGCAGCAGGTCGGCGGGTGTCCAGACTGTCTTTTCCATGGCTTCCTCCTCTTTCAACTAGCTGGCCGCTTCCCGCTCCGCCTTTTTCTGCCGGCGGAGCTCCCTGAAAAAGCTGCTCAGGATGCCGGAGCATTCCTCTTCGCGGACCCGTGGGGTAACAATAACGGCGTGGTTGAATCGCCGGTCGTTGGTCAGATCGTACAGGGAACCGGCTGCCCCGGCCTTGGGGTCGAAGCAGCCGAAGACCAGCCGCTCGATCCGCGCCAGCAGAATCGCCCCCATGCACATCGGGCACGGCTCCAGGGTGACATAGAGGGTCGTGCCGGTGAGTCGCCAGCTCTTCAGCCTTCCGGCGGCCCGGCGGATCGCCAGCAGCTCGGCATGGGCGCACGGGTCGTTCTTCGCCTCCCGCTGGTTGAAGCCGCGGGCAATGACAACGCCGTCCTTCACCAGGACCGCCCCGATCGGCACCTCGCGCCGCTCCCCTGCCCTGGCAGCCTGGGCGAGCGCCTTGTCCATCCAGTAGAGATCGTCCCGTATGACCTGCTTTTTCTCCCGTGCCATTGTCCGTGCCTTATAGCATACCAGCCTCCAGCGGACAAGGATGATCCTGTGTCATTTTGCCGGCAATTGTGATAGGTAGTTACGTAATCGAAAGGCTCATTTTCCCGGGAGGTTGTTATGAAAATCCGCAAGCAGATCCTCGACTTCGAGTACAGTGAGGTGCTCGACACCAAGACCCGCGAACTGATCCGGGTCGGCTGCGCCGTGGCAGTCGGCTGTCCCACCTGACTGAAGAAGCACTTCGCGGTCGCGAAGAGCGCCGGCGCTACGGAAGAGGAACTGAAGGAGGCCATGGCCTACGGGATCATCGCGCCGTCAGGCCGGGCCAAGAATTTCGTCATGAACATGATGGAGGAGCTTGACTGGTAGCATGACCGCAGCGGCACTCAAAAGCATACGTAACCGGCTGGTGGGCAACCCGGGAAAGCCGGTCTCCATCCGGCGGGACGTGGTGAACCTCTCCCTGCCGGTCCTCCTCTCTTCCCTCCTGCAACGGCTGGTCTCCATCGTCGACATCTTCCTGGTCGGCGGCGTCGGGGCAGCCGCCATTGCCGCCGTCGGGCTGGGACAGCTGCTGGTCTTTGTCGTCATGACGGTATTCTGGGGGCTTTCCACCGGCACCACCGTGGTCATCGCCCAGCTGTGGGGTGCCGGGCGCCGCCGGGATGCCCGGCGGGCCGCCTTTGCCGCACTCCTCGTCTGTGCCGTCATGGCCGCTCTGGCCACGGTAGTCGGCTGCCGCTACGGCGCCGACCTGGCGCGTCTGATGGGGGCCAGTGACGAGGTGATGGCACATGCCGACACCTATATCCGGCTGGTCTTCCTCTGGTTCGCCTTTACTGCCGGGCTCAACATCCTGTCCGGGATCATGCACGGCATCGGCGATACCCGCACCCCCATGACCGGCGTACTGCTGCTGAACATCCTCCATGTGGCCATCGCCTGGCCGCTCATCTACGGCCTGTTCGGCATCCCCCCCCTCGGGGTCATCGGCGCGGCCTACGCCATCAACATCTCGGAATGCCTGGCCTTTTTCTATCTGCTCTGGCAGGCGCTTCGCCACCGCTACCTGACTATCGGCCGGCCCGACTTCGCCCTGGCCCGCCGGATCTGGCAGGTCGGCTACCCGGTGGCCCTGGAGCGGGTAGCCCAGCAGTCCGGCCAGCTTCTCTACTCCAAGTTCATCATCGGTTACGGTACCGCGGCCTATGCGGCCCACCAGGTCGGTCTTTCCATCGAGTCGCTCTCGTTCATGCCCGGCGCGGGGATGGGGATCGCCGCCGCTACCCTTATGGGACAGGCCCTGGGGGCGCGCAAGCTGCGCCGGGCGCGGATCAGCCACCGGGAGGCACTCCGCCTGGCAGTGCTGGTGATGGGGATCATGGCGCTCCTGTTCCTTGCCTTTCCCCACCTGCTCATGGCCCTGTTCACCACCGACCAGGCGGTCATCGACAAGGGATGCATCTTTCTCCGGATGGTCGCCTTTGCCCAGCTGCCGCTCGCCGTATCCTTCGTCTATGCCGGGAGCCTGCGGGGGACCGGCGACACCTTCTATGTCTTCATCGTCACCCTGCTGAGCATGTGGGGGGTAAGGGTGCTGCTGGCCTGGGTAGTCAGTTCCCTCCTCCATCTCTCCCTCTATGCGGTCTGGGGGGTCTTCGTGATCGACTGGTTCGTCCGTGCCGCTGCCTTTGCCTGGCGCTACCAGCGCCGCGACCTGCACGCGATAACGCTTTGACAGGCGGCTGGCACCACGAAGGCACAAAGGACACAAAGAATTCGCCAGGACAGTTAGCAGAGTGCACCCTCAGAACCGACCATTTCTGCGAAGTATGTCGTGAATTCTCTCGCCTTACTTCGTGACCTTCGTGTCTTTGTGGTGAACTGAAGCCTTAGACGCAAGAAAGGCGGGGGTGTCCCCGCCTTCGCCTGTGTCCCGAGGTTCTTTCGTTCCTTTTTCCTCGTTCCCCGTTCCTATTTCTGTACCCACCGCCCGTTGGGGAGCTGAATCCACCACCCGGCCCGCGCCCCGTCCTGCTTGGTTGCCGCGTAGGTGGCAGCAGCCTTTCCCAGCACCTGCTTTACCCCGGCATCGGTCACCGGCTGCCGGTTTACCTTGAGGATCGCCTTGGCCATGCCGGTTATGACCGCTTTGCGGTTTTCGTTCTCGGCCTTGACCAGTTCGTCCTGGCCTGCCGCTTTGGCCTTGTCGCGGATGGAGACCAGCCCCTGATTGGTTTCGCCCACCGCCCCGCTGTCGCGCAGCCGGTTCAGCTCGGGCAGCCGCTTGTTCATCTCCTCATACGCCTTGAGCACCTCCGGCATGCTGGACAGTTCAACGGCCAGTTCATCCGCTACGTTCGCCTCGGCCGCAAACGCCGCTGCCACCAGCGAGATGTGGGGCAGCAGGCGACTCTGGGGTTTGGGCGTCTCCGGGGTCTCACCCGCCGGCGGCGCGGGGACCGGCTGCGCCGGTTCCTGATCCGTGGCGCCCTTGCCGTTCCCCTGCTTGAGCAGCATGTCGTCGAGCGACTTGTAGGCCTGCTTCACATCCTTTTCCGGGAAGTAGACGTTCACCGTGATGATGGCGCAGGCGGCCAGCAGTCCACAGACGGCGGCGATCGACAGTTTCAGCCAGTTTCGGTGTGGTGCGTGCATTGTTAGCTCCTTTTCGCTCTTCTCCCGCTTGACCTACAGCTTCAGGCTCACCGCGTGAAGCTGACCGGTTTCCCGCTCTTTCAGCTGGATGCGCAGCTCCTTGGCGCTCTTGGCCTCGCCGGGGAAGAAGATGAAGCCGTTGGCCAGATTCTCGTTGGGAATCGCCTTGCCTTCCAGCCCCTTGGCGCGGATGTCGTCCGTGATCCGGTACTCCCGCTCCTCCGAGGTCCCTTCCTTGACCCCGCCGATGACCGCCCCGCCCGCAGCACCGATGGCCGCCCCTTTGCCGAGAGCCTCACCGACGCTCTTGCCCGAGACGATCCCCAGGGCAGCCCCGAGGATGGCACCGCCGGCGGCACCGAGCAGCGCCCCCTTGCCTGCCCCCTTGCCAAAGAAGGATGCCAGCTGGGTCGAGCTCTCCAGCCGGTCGATCGCCGTGTTGTTCGGCACCACCTGCCAGTACCGGCCATCGGCATCCACGAGGAAGGTCTGACCGCTGACGATCTCCAGGGTCTTGCCGCTCTGGTTGTTCATCACCAGCTGGACCGGCAGCAGTCCGGCGCCGCGGATGTCGAACCCGAAGGCATCCTCGGCAGCAACGGTGTCGGCATACGCCTCGCCGCCAATGGCGATGCCGTCAACCTGCTGCTTGTTGGCATAGGCCTCCGGTGGGCGGAAGGAAACGAACTGGCTCTTGTAGGTGGTGCATCCGGCCAGAAGAAATACCGGCAGCATGATGCCCGCAATTAATTTTTTCATCATGAACAGACCTCCCTGAAATTTACTTCTAACAGCTTACCACTCGTCAGCAGCCATGCAACAGCCCGAGCGCATTAGTGCTCACTTTTTAGGCAAATACCGACGAGCAAATTTGCCCTTTTCAGACGCTTTTTCGAGGCAACCCTCCCACAGCCATTCTCCAGTTTCAAAACGGAAGGAACGGTGCTTTTCGGCCATTTCGAGCCGGTCGGTTCAAAATGGGATCAGGCGAGGCGTCCCGGACCGCACTTCTGCATAAGGACCAGGGTGCGGACGGCGTTGTCGCCCGGAAGGTGGAGCACGTTAACCCCGGCAACCCGAAGCCCCAGCCCGGCCAGTTCGGATGCGGCGGCTGCCGCCTCCTGCTCCCCGTCCCTCCCCTTCATGGCGACGATGGTGCCGTCCTCCTTCAGGACCGGCAGTGCCAGCCGGGCGAACAGAGGTATGCTGGAAAAGGCTCGGGACACGACCCAGTCGAACCCGGCCGGATCGCTATCGGCAAGGGTCTCGGCCCTGGCGTGGATGGCGGTGAGATTGGTCAGCGACAGGAGTCGCCCGACATGCCTTTGAAAGGTGATCTTCTTGCCCACCGCATCAACCGAGGTGATGGAGAGGCCGGGAAGGACGATGGCAAGGGGAATGGCGGGAAAGCCCCCTCCCGAACCGATGTCCAGCAACCGTACCGTCGGCGGGAGAATGGACGTCAGGGTGAGGGAATCGAGGAGATGTTTGACAACAATCTCCCGATCGGAGGTGATGGCGGTGAGGTTGATACGCTTGTTCCACCGCTTCAGCTCGGCCACGAACAGGGCGAAGCGGCCGAGCTGGTCCGCATCGAGCGGACGTCCCATCCCGGCCGTCCCGGCTGCCAGGATCTCCTGCCAGCTGCCGGTCATGCCCCGCTCCTCGCCTTCAGGGCAATGGACAGGACCGCGACGGCCGCCGGGGTGATCCCGGAGATGCGGGATGCCTGCCCCAGGGTATCGGGCCGGAACCGCTGCAGTTTCTCCCGCACCTCGGCCGTGATGCCCGGCAGGGCAGCGTAATCGAAGTCGCTCGGAATCCGTGCACCTTCCATCCGTTCCTGCCGGCGTACCTGCTCCAGCTGGCGGTCGATATACCCCTGGTACTTCACCTGGATCTCGACCTGTTCCCGCACCTGCGGCGGCACCGCTGCCGACTCCGCATCCAGCCGCTCAAGCTCTTCATAGCCGATGTCCGGTCGCCGCAGGAGCTGCGTAAAGGTGAGGGCGTTCTGGAGCCCGACCATTTCGAACTCGGACAGAAAGGCCGGATCGGCCTCGGAGGGAAGCAGTTTCCGCTGCTGGAGCCGCTCCAGTTCATTCGCGATCTGCTCCCGCTTCATCAGGAAACGGCCGTACGCCTCTTCCGGCACCAGACCGACAGCATGGCCATGCTCCCGCAGCCGCAGGTCGGCGTTGTCCTCGCGCAGCAGCAATCGGTACTCTGCCCGGGAGGTGAACATCCGGTATGGCTCCCGGGTGCCGAGTGTGACCAGGTCATCGATCATCACCCCGATATAGGCCTCGCTCCGGGAGAGGACCAGCGGTTCCCGCCCCTGCGCCCGCAGGGCCGCGTTGATCCCGGCCATGATCCCCTGGGCTGCGGCCTCTTCGTAGCCGGACGTGCCGTTGATCTGGCCGGCGTGGTAGAGATTGGCGACCTCCTTGGTCTCCAGGGAGGCGTGAAGCTGCACCGGATCGACATAGTCGTACTCGATGGCATAGGCGGGGCGCATGATCTCCACCCGCTCCAGCCCTTCGATGGATCGATAGAAGGCCCACTGCACGTCAATGGGGAGCGAGGTGGAAAGGCCGCTCGGGTAGCACTCGACCGTATCCAGTCCTTCCGGCTCGATGAAGGTCTGGTGGCGATCCTTTTCCGGGAACCGCACAACCTTGTCCTCGATGGAGGGACAGTAGCGGGGACCGATCCCCTCGATTACCCCGGCATACAGGGGGGAACGGTCCAGGCCGGAACGGATGATCTCGTGACTGTGGGGGTTGGTATAGGCGATGTGGCAGGGAACCTGGGGTCGGTCGATCCGTTCCGTGTCAAAGGAAAACGGCACCGGCGGATCGTCGCCGTACTGGGGCTCCAGGCGGGCGAAATCGATGGTCCTGCCGTCCAGGCGGGCCGGTGTTCCGGTCTTGAGGCGTCCGACCGCGAAACCGAGCTCCTTCAGCTGATCGGACAGACCGATTGACGGGAGATCGCCGGCCCGGCCGCCGGGATAATTGATGAGGCCGATATGGATCAGACCGCGCATGAACGTGCCGGTGGTGAGCACCACCGTCGTTCCCGGGTAGCGAACCCTGGCCCTGGTGTCCACTCCCTGCACCCGGCCGTCAACGACCACCAGCCCGGTCACCTCGGCCTGCTTCACATCGAGGTTGGCCTGATGCTCAAGGACCCGCTTCATCCGCAGCCGGTACAGCTGCTTGTCGGCCTGGGCTCGTGACGCCCGGACCGCCGGCCCCTTCCGCGTGTTCAGGATGCGAAACTGGATGCCGGTGGCATCGATGTTCCTCCCCATCTCCCCGCCAAGGGCATCGATCTCCTTCACCAGATGCCCCTTAGCCAGGCCGCCGATGGCCGGGTTGCACGACATCAGGGCAATGGCGTCCAGGTTGATGGTGAGGAGCAGGGTGCGGCACCCCATCCGGCTGGCAGCCAGGGCCGCCTCGCAGCCGGCGTGTCCGGCCCCGACGACAATTACATCGTATGTGCGATCATAGAGGATCATCGTCTCACCTGCGGCCGTGCCTTATTTTCCTGACCCCGTGCGAATCGAGTGTCTCGTTGAGAGAATGTGCCCGAGCGCCAGCCGCTGTAGGCGAAATGAGCAGTACAACGGCGGTACGAGCGCCATTCTGAGCGGAGCGGGGCGCTCGGTTCTCGCGGGTTCAAGAGTTTCACAGCAGCCTCTGTAAATACACTGTATACCAGCCACAATGCCTTGCCTCTCAACGGGTTGCAGCGATTGTTTCACGTGGAACATGATCATTTTCCGATGCAGAATTGACCGAATATCAGGTCGAGAACTTCGTCCGGGGTTGTCTCGCCGGTGACCTCGCCAACGGCAGCCAGGGCATCGCGCAGGTCGATGGCCAGAATTTCGGGAGGAAGGCCGGCTGACTGGTTGGCACTGAATTTTACCAGGGCGGCAGCGGATTTGACAAGGGCGTCTCTGTGCCGGGCCCTGGAAAGGGCCACATATTCCCGGCTGTCCACCGCGTGCCCGTGAAGAAAAGAGCTGGTGATCGCATCCTTGAGCATGTCGATCCCCTCGCCGGTCCGGGTCGAGATCGACACTGTTCCGCAGGCAGCCAGCTCTTCGGGAAGCTGAATGACTGCTGACAGATCCGCCTTGTTGCATACCGCCAGAAAACGTTTGCCGGCCAGGGCCGCCAGAATCTGCCGGTCATCGTCGTCAAAGGGACGTGAGGCATCGAGCAGGAAGATGACCAGATCGGCCCGGGGTATCGCCGCCAGGGTCAGCCTCACCCCCTCCTGCTCCACCAGGTCGCCGCTCTCGCGCACGCCGGCCGTATCGATGAGGGTGACCGGCAGGCCGCCGATATTCACGACCTCCTGGATCAGGTCGCGGGTGGTTCCGGGAATGGCGGTAACAATGGCCCGCTTCTCCTTGAGCAGGGTATTGAGAAGACTGGACTTTCCAACGTTAGGCTTGCCGGCGATGAGAACCGATACGCCGTCGCGGAGCACCCTCCCCTCTTCGTAGGTTGCCAGGAGCTGCGAGATGATGGTGTGGGAGTCCGTCACGCGGGTAGCGATCTGGTTCAGGTCAAAGGTATCGATCTCGTCCTCGGGAAAATCCACGTACGCTTCCAGCAGGGCCAGGGCCTGCACCAGATGCTGCCGACAGTCGTGAATGACCCGCGACAACTGCCCCTCACGCTGGTGCTGCGCCAGGGCAAGGGCTGCGTCGGTCTTGCCACGGATGACGTCGATCACCGACTCGGCCTGCAACAGGTCGATCCGGCCGTTCAGAAACGCCCGGCGGGTAAATTCACCCGGTTCCGCCAGCCGGGCACCTTCGCGCTGCACACAGGCCAGCAGCTTCTGTACGAGCAGGTAGCCGCCGTGACAGTGCAGCTCCACCACATCCTCCCGGGTAAAGGAGTGTGGTGACCGCATATAGACGCAAAAACCCTCGTCGAGAATCTCGCCATTGTCGGGATGCCTGATTTCCCCATAATAAAAACGGTGGCTCTGAAAGCCACCGCTGGTCCTGCGCGAAAAAAGCCGCTCCGCTATCGGAAGGGAGTCGGGACCGGATATCCGGACGATCCCGATGCCTCCCTCCCCTACCGGTGTACTGATGGCGGCTATGGTATCCGCAACGTACATCTGAACTCCTGCCTACGCTTCCTTCAGGGACTTGTTGATGTACATCTGCTGGGCAATGGTGAGCACGTTGTTCACGAGCCAGTACAGCACGAGTCCCGACGGGAAGTTGAGAAACATGAAGGTGAACACAACCGGCAGGGCCAGCATCATCTTGGCCTGAACCGGGTCCATCTGGGTCGGGGTCATCTTCTGCTGGATGAACATGGTGACACCCATGATGATCGGGGTCACATAGTAGGGGTCCTTACCGGCCAGGTCCTGAATCCAGAAGTAAAACGGTGCATGGCGGAGCTCGATGGAAAACATGAGCGCCTTGTACAGGGCGAAGAACACCGGAATCTGGACGACCATCGGCAGACAGCCGCCGAGCGGGTTCACCTTGTGGGTTTGATACAGCTCCATCACCGCCTTGTTCATGGCGTCGCGATCGTCCTTGTGCTTCTCCTTCAGCTCCTGCATCTTCGGCTGGAGCTTCTGCATCTCCTTCATCGACTTGTAGCTCTTGTGGGTCAGTGGGAAGAAGAGGATCTTCAGGATCACGGTGATGACGATGATCGCCAGGCCGTAGTTGCCCAGATATCCGTGAAAGAATTTGAGCGTGAACAGGAGTGGCTTGGCGATGGCCGAGAACCAGCCCAGATCGATCGCCTCCTCCAGCCTGCTCCCCTGGGACTTGAGAATGTCCAGATCCTTGGGACCGAAATACAGGCGGACCGGAACGGCCACACTCTCGCCGGGTCTGGCGGTCAGCTGGGCCGAGCCGATGACGTTCTCGATATAGCCACCAACCGTCTTGAGGCGGACGGACTGGATGCTGTTGTTAACGGCCAGGGCGGCGCCGAGAAAATACTTGTCGGCAAAGCCGGTCCAGAGAACCCCCTTCTGATACGCCTTCTCACCCTTTTCCAGGTCCTTGATCTTCTCGAACGAGACACCTTCCTCTGTGAGGGTTGCCGGACCGAAAACCTCGAATCGTCCGCCGCCGTCCTTAGGCGGGGTTGCATGATTGGACAGGAGGAGCTGAACCGTTCCCGACTGCGGGGTGGATCCGGCATTGGTGACCTTTTGCACCAGATCGATGGCATAGCTGTCACCGCTGAAGGTGTAACTCTTCTGGAACACGACACCGGCCGGAGACGAGAGGGTGAAGTCGAGCACCTTTTTCTCGCCCTTTGCCACCGAAAGCGAGTTGGCAGTAACGCTGAAAACAGTGCCGGCATCAACAGGAAAGCCTTCCAGCCTGGTCCGGAGCGGATACGCGGCTGCGTTATCCTCGGCCACCATGGCTACGTCTTTGCCCTGCGGGCCGGCCGTTTCCTTGTACTTCTTCAGCACCATCCTCTTCAGCGCCCCCCCCTTGGTGGAGAAAACCGCCCGGTAGAGGTCCGTTTCCACGGTCACATCCTGGGCCGACTGCGGTGCCGAACCGGCTGGCGCCAACTGCGGCAACTGTGCGGACAGTTCCGCCTGAGCGGCAACCGGCGCTGGCGCAGAGGTGGCCGGCGCAGACTGCGACTGTGCTGCCTGCTGAGCGGGAACCGGTTTGGAGGGCTGAGGGACCAGGTATGAGTAGCCATACATGACCGCAATGGAGAGGACGACAGCAATGAGAACACGTTTTTCCATGGATTATCCCCGTGGTTGGTTACTTGACCGGATCATACCCCCCCTGATGGAAGGGGTGACAACGGGCCAGCCTGGCAATGGTCATTCCGACACCCTTCATCAGGCCGTAACGTTGCAGGGCCTGGCGGGCATATTCGGAACAGGATGGATAAAAACGGCAGGTTGCCCCTTTCAAGGGGGAGAGGTACAGCTGATAGGTACGCAGACCCCTGTCAAGCAGTCTGATAACGGAAGAGTGTTTAGCGGCGGCCAAGCACATGGGCCAGTTCCCTGCAGAGTGCGGAAAAGTCGAGCTCACCAGTTCCGGGTCGGGCCACGACATTATAGTCGGCGCCGGCAAAGAGCCCCTTGTTGAGTCTGAAAAATTCCCTGATCAGACGCTTGACGCGGTTGCGAACCACGGCATTGCCGACCTTGCGGCTGGCTGTTATGCCGAGGCGCGGTCCCCCCGCGTGTACTGGCCCGCGTATGACCAGAAAATGGGGAGACCGGGCCTTGGTGCCGGCAGCCGACAGTCGCGCGTATTCCGCTGACTTTCTCAGCCGCTCGTGTCGACTGAAGCAGGTGGTGCAGGAAGGATTACTTGGTGGCAATGCCAACCGCGAGACGCTTGCGCCCTTTGGCGCGACGACGCTTGATCACCAAACGACCGTTCTTGGTTGCCATACGAACCAGGAAGCCGTGGGTCCGCTTACGGGAAATATTGCTCGGTTGAAATGTTCTTTTCATGATCATGCTCCTTGAAGCGATTAAGTGAGTCGGAAAAGGAGTTTATTATTCATACGGGCTCTATTTTGTCAACAGTTATTTCATCTGCCATGGCACGAAATTCCTTGCAAATTGCCGAGTCGTCTGTTAGGCTCTCAGCGCTTCGGCAAGTGGGATTTGTGCCCGCGAGCCGCCATCAACAGCCGTTCCGCACTTATCAACAGCTGTTGATAAGCCTGTGAATAACTCCACAGTTCTTCAACACGTTCATATCGTTACTTTTTTCTCATTTACCCATTCCGTGTACCTTCCGTGGCATTTCTGCCGGCGACTGCGACAGACACCACTGCGGAATGGGTTTCTCCAATCGGTTTCAATGAAGGTCCCGCCATGGAAAACATCTGGCAAGCCGCCCAAGACAATATTGAAAAGGTGCTCACGCCCCAGACCTTCAATACCTGGATCAAACCGATCCGGTTCTCCCACATCAACAACAACCAGTTTATCCTGCAGGTCCCCAATAAATTCATCAAGGACTGGGTGCGGGAAAAATACTTCTCCATGATCCAGGAGGCCGTGAACTCGCTGGCTGAACGGCAGTTCCAACTGGAAATCGTTATCAGCTATCAGGAAGCCGCCGAGGCACCACCAGTGGAACCGAAACCGGCCCGCAAGAGCAAGGAGCCGGTGCCTGCTGCGGAAACGGAAATTGCCTCCAATCTCAACGGCAACCTGAACCCCAAATATACCTTTGACACCTTTGTCTGCGGCTCGAGCAACCAGTTTGCCTACGCCGCGTCCCAGGCGGTCGCGGCCAAACCGGCCACCAACTACAACCCCCTGTTTATCTACGGTGGCGTCGGCCTGGGCAAGACCCACCTCTTGATCGCCATTGGCAACGAAATTCTCAAGAACAAGCCAAAGGCCCGCATCTGTTACTACACATCGGAAAAATTCATGAACGAGATGATCAATTCCCTCCGCTACAAGAAGATGGAAGAGTTCAGGAACAAGTTCCGGAAAGCGGACCTGCTGCTCATTGACGATATCCAGTTCATGCAGGGGAAAGAGGCGACCCAGGAGGAGTTCTTTCACACCTTCAACTCCCTGTACGAGTCGCACAAGCAGATCATCCTCACCTCGGACAAATTCCCCCGGGAGATTCCGGGACTCGAGGAGCGCCTGCGCTCACGCTTCGAGTGGGGACTGATCGCCGACATCCAGCCACCTGACGTAGAGACCAAGATAGCCATTCTGAAAAAGAAGGCCGAACTGAACGGCATCGAGCTCCCGGATGACGTGGCGCTGTTCATCGGATCAAGTGCGTCCAGCAACATTCGGGAACTGGAGGGAATGCTGGTGCGTCTCGGCGCCTATGCCAGCCTCACCCGGAACAAGATCTCTCTGAACATGGCCCGGGATATCCTCAAGGACATCATTGTGGACAAGTCCAAGGAGATAACCATCGAAATGATCCAGAAACATGTTGCCGACCACTACAAGCTGAAGATCAGCGATCTGAAATCGGAAAAACGACTGAAGGCCCTGGTGGTGCCGCGACAGATTGCCATCTATCTCTGCCGGGACATGACCAAGGCCTCGTACCCGGAAATCGGTGAAAAATTCGGCGGTAAGGACCACTCGACCATCATCCATTCGGTCAAGAAGATCGATGGTCTACTGGCCGCTGACCCGGCATTGGCGGAAACCCTGCGGATGCTTAAACATGACCTGTTGAACTGAGCGGGATAACCTGTCGATAACCTGGCGCGGCTGTTGATAACAACGACCGCCTGTTGACAGAAAAGAACTTATCCGGACGGTTCACCACAGGGACAACAGATAAAAAAAGCCGCCGATCCGGACAGTTGCCAACTCTGTCAACATATCAACAGGACCTACTACGACTACTAAATAAAGGCTTTTATATTTAAATACTAACAGTAAGGAGGGTATGCCATGGAATTTACGATCGACAAGGATACCTTTGTCAAGGCGCTCCAGAAAATCCAGGGAATCGTTGAAAAGCGAAATACCATGCCGATTCTTTCCAACGTCCTGATCGAAGCCACCGATGACGCCATCCAGGTAACGGCCACCGATCTTGAAGTGGGAATGCGCAGCAGCTACAACGCCAAGGTAAGCGTCAAAGGCAGCATCACCGTCTCGGCCAAGAAACTGTACGAAATCATCCGGGAGTTGCCGGACGAAAACATCCGATTTTCCACGCGCGAAAACGATTGGGTCGATATCAAGTGCGGCAAGGCAAGTTTCAATCTGGTCGGCCTTTCACCGGACGAGTTTCCCCGTTTTCCGAAGGTAGTCGAAGAATCGTTCGTCAGGCTCGGCGCACCGCTTCTCCGGGAGATGATCGAGCAGACCTCCTACGCCATCTGCCAGGACGAGACCAAATATAATCTCAACGGCATCTTTGTGAAAGCTGCCAACGAGGAGGGGCGAAACGTGATCCGGATGGTCGCCACCGATGGTCACCGCCTGTCCATTGCCGAACGTGAAGTGGAAGGGGCAGTACCACCGGAACTGGCCAACGGCGCCATCTTTCCCAAAAAAGGGGTGCTGGAGCTGAAGAAACTTGCGGACGAAGGCGACGGCGAACTGCTGATCGGCTTCATGGACAATAATGCCGCCATCCGCAAGGAACAGACCGTCGTCGTCATGAGACTGGTTGACGGCGAATTTCCTGACTACACGCGCGTCATCCCGGCCCAGAATGACAAAGAGGTCACCGTCAACCGTGACCGGCTGCATCATTCGCTGCGACGGATGGCAATCCTTTCCAGCGAGCGCTTCAAAGGGATCAAGTTCGACATAAACGGTTCGGTCATGGAGATCTCCTCCAGCAACCCGGAACTGGGGGAGGCCCGGGAAGAACTCGAAGTCGCCTATGACGGCCCGGCCCTCATTTCCCGTTTCAATGCCCGCTACCTGATCGACGTCCTGAATGTCCTCACAAACGACAATGTAGTTCTCAAGCTGCGGGACGAGATGTCGCCTGCCCTGGTGACAACCGAAAACGGCAACAGCTTCCAGGCAGTGATCATGCCGATGCGACTTTAGACCCGTTACCGGATTTTACTTCAGATGAGGCCTCACTGAACGGCGAGGCCTTTTCTTGTGTCCACTCATGCATATCGAAAAAATAGCCATACACGCCTTCAGAAACCTTACCGAAGTGCGGCTCGACTGCGCCGAACGCTGGAACATCCTGGTCGGGGCCAATGCCCAGGGCAAGACCAACATCCTGGAAGCGATCTTTCTCCTGGGTACCCTGAAGTCGTTTCGCATGGCGAAAAACCCGGAACTCATCGCCTGGAACCGCGCGCATGCCCTGCTGAAGGGGATGGTGGAAAGCCGACAGGTGAAGCGTGAACTGGCACTGGTCATCGAGCCCCACGGGAAGCGGGTGCAGGTGGATCGGAAGGGAACGACGACACTCGGTGACTTTCTCGGGGTACTGAACGTAATAGCCTTTTCTCCGGAAGAGCTGTTCATGGTCCGGGGTAACCCGGAGGTACGGCGGCGCTATCTGGACCGGGCCGTCTTCAGTGTCGATCCGGCCTATCTTGCCTGCCACCGCGAATATTACCGGATACTCAAGAACCGGAATACGCTCCTGCGTCAGCGCTCCTTCGCGACGCTCGATGCATGGAGCGAACAGCTGATCGGTGCCGGAGCCCAGCTCATCAGAAGACGGGCCGCATTCGTCCAGGAACTCGGTGCATTTTTCACGAGACTTTACCGGCAGATAACCGGTAGTGACGAAGAGGCTTACCTGTGCTATTATGCCGACTCTTGTCAGAACCCTGACACGCTTGAGGGGTGCGTGACGGCGCTGCGTGCCGCGCTAACCGCACGAAGCGACGAAGAGCGGCAGCGGGGAACAACCCTGGCCGGACCGCACCGTGATGACCTCAGGTTCTTTCTGAACGGCACCCTGCTCAAGCAGCATGGATCACAGGGACAGCAGCGGAGTTTCATTCTGGCCTTGAAGATGGCGGAAATAGAGAACGCCTGCCGCCACACCGGCTTTCCGCCGGTCCTGCTTCTGGACGACCTGACATCGGAACTGGACAAAAACCGGCTGGGACATCTTCTGGAATTTCTGACCCAACGGCAGATCCAGGTATTTATGACAACCACTGACCTTGCCACCCTGCCGGCCATTGCCGGCGATAGCGCCGTCTACCGGGTTAACGGGGGCGAGGTCAGCCAGCGAGGAATGAATGACTGACGAAAAGCATAGCGATTACGGTGCAGAACAGATCAAGGTACTGGAAGGGCTGACCGCGGTCCGCAAGCGGCCCGCCATGTATATCGGTTCGACCGCCAGCCAGGGGCTCCACCACCTGGTCTACGAGATCGTCGACAACTCCATCGACGAGGCGTTGGCCGGCTACTGCAACGAGGTGAACGTCACCATACACCTGGACGGCTCGGTCACGGTCGTGGACAACGGCCGCGGCATCCCGACCGACATGCATCCGACCGAGGGGCGTTCGGCCGCTGAAGTCGTGCTTACCGTGCTCCATGCCGGCGGCAAGTTCGACAACGACTCCTACAAGGTCTCCGGCGGTCTGCACGGCGTCGGGGTCTCGGTCGTCAACGCCCTGTCCAAGAAGCTGGAGCTGGAAATCCGGCGTGACGGCAAACTGTTTCGCCAGTCGTATGCCTGCGGCGACCCGCTTACCCCGCTGCAGGAGGTGGGGGAGACCAAAAAGCGCGGTACCAAGATCACCTTCCTCCCCGACGACACCATCTTCGAGACCACCGACTTCTCCTTTGACGTACTGTCGCAACGGCTGCGGGAACTGGCCTTCCTGAACGCGGGGGTCCGGATCACCATTGCCGACGAGCGGGAAGAGGGGAAGCACCACGATTTCCACTACGAGGGGGGGATCGTCTCCTTCGTGGAATACCTGAACCGGAACAAGAACGGCCTGCATCCCAAACCGATCTTCTTCCGCGGCGAAAAGAACGGCGTCGACATCGAGGTGGCCCTACAGTACAACGACTCCTATGACGAAAAGCTGTTCTCCTTTGCCAACAACATCAACACCCATGAGGGGGGCACCCACCTGATCGGCTTCAGGGCGGCACTCACCCGGACCATGAACACCTACGCCACTGCCAACGAGCTCCTGAAGAAGGAAAAGGTCGCCATTTCCGGTGAAGACCTGCGGGAAGGGCTGACGGCGGTCGTTTCGGTCAAGATCCCCCAGCCCCAGTTCGAGGGGCAGACCAAGACCAAACTGGGCAACTCCGAGGTGAAGGGGTACGTTGAGTCCCTGATGAACGAGAAGCTGGCGGTCTTCCTGGAGGAGAATCCGAAGGTTGCCAGGGACATCATCGGCAAGTCCATCGATGCGGCCCGGGCACGGGAAGCGGCCCGCAAGGCCCGTGAACTGACCCGCCGCAAGGGTGCCCTCGACATATCCAACCTCCCCGGCAAGCTGGCCGACTGCCAGGAGAAGGACCCGTCGCTGTGCGAACTCTACCTGGTCGAGGGCGATTCGGCCGGCGGCTCGGCCAAACAGGGACGGGACCGGAAATTCCAGGCGATCCTGCCGCTGAAGGGGAAGATCCTCAACGTGGAGAAGGCGCGCTTCGACAAGATGCTCTCCTCCCAGGAGATCGGCACCCTGATCACCGCCCTTGGCACCGGCATCGGCAAAGAAGACTTCGATGTGGCCAAACTCCGTTACCACCGGATCATCGTCATGACCGATGCCGACGTGGACGGTTCCCACATCCTCACCCTGCTTCTCACCTTCTTCTTCCGTCAGATGCCGCAGATCGTCGAGCGGGGGTACCTCTACATCGCCCAGCCGCCGCTCTACAAGGTCAAGCGCGGCCGCAAGGAGCTCTACCTGCGCAACGAAGCGGCCATGCAGAACTACCTGCTGGAAGAGGGGACCGAAGAGACCACCCTGCTCTTGGAAGAGAGTGGCAAGAGCTATACCGGCAAGCAGATCATCCCGCTCTTGAAGCAGATGGTGGAGTATCGCACCCTGCTGGACAAGGTGACCCGCAAGGGGATCAACGAAGAGGTGGTGCGCCTCTGCCTCCGTCTCGGCATCAGGGATATCGAGGACCTGGAGGGGATCCACCCCTATCTGGACGGGCTTGCCAAGGCGTACGAGGGGGCCGAGTACAGCATTCTCGACGACCACCGGATCATCCTGCGCCTGGGGAACCTCCGCTACGCCCTGGACCATCACGCCCTGAACATCATCACCTCGTACGAATACGGGCTCTTAAGGGAGAGCCACCGCAAGGTCCGGGAGATTTTCGGCAGCGGTCGGGCCGTGGTGTCCGGCGAGGGGAAAGAGCTGTTCAGTACCACCACAGGTCTCGATCTCCTCGGCTTTTACATGGACACGGCCAAGAAAGGGCTCTCCATCCAGCGGTACAAAGGTCTGGGAGAGATGAACCCGGAACAGCTCTGGGAGACCACCATGGAGCCGACCAACCGGACCCTCTTGCAGGTGAAGATCGAGGATGCCGTGGAGGCGGACAACGTCTTTACCGTCCTCATGGGGGACCAGGTCGAACCGCGCCGGGAGTTCATCGAGCAGAACGCACTGAACGTGTCGAACCTGGATATTTAAAAACGAAAAGCCCCGCGACTGGCATCGCGAGGCTTTTCAGACAACTAGGCGGTCGTTTACACAACCGAAACAAGTTTGAGAGATATAACACACTCTCTGGTTAAGTGTAAATGTTTTACGCCGGAAAGGAGAAACCCATGTCTCTAGAGACCTTGGAAGTAGCCTTGTATGGCGCCATTGCACTAGTGAAGCTGGCAATGATCTGTCAAACGTAGCTGACTCTTTGAGTTGGGAGGGGAGAGCTCCCCTCCCAACTCAAAAACCCGGTAATATGAAATGGATATTAGCTCATTTACTTGAAATAATTGAGGAAATAGATGCTCGACAACAACATGAACAAAACCGCCGTCAACATCGAAGACGAGATGAAGCGGTCCTATATGGACTACGCCATGTCGGTCATCATCGGCCGAGCCCTGCCCGATGTCCGGGACGGCCTGAAGCCGGTGCACCGGCGCTGCCTCTATGCCATGTACGACATGGGGAACGACTACAACAAGCCGTACAAGAAATCGGCCCGCGTGGTCGGTGACGTCATCGGTAAGTACCACCCCCACGGCGATACGGCTGCCTACGACACCATCGTCCGGATGGCCCAGGACTTTTCGCTCCGCTACCCGCTGGTGGACGGTCAGGGAAACTTCGGTTCGGTGGACGGCGACTCGCCGGCGGCCATGCGCTATACCGAGATCAGGATGGACCAGCTGGCCCATGAGCTCCTGAACGACCTGGAAAAAGAGACCGTGGACATGGGGCCGAACTACGACGGCTCGCTGCAGGAGCCGCTGGTTCTCCCCTCCAAGTTTCCGAACCTCCTGGTCAACGGCTCGGCCGGGATCGCCGTGGGGATGGCGACCAACATCCCGCCGCACAACCTGACCGAGGTGATCAACGGCTGCATCGCCGTCATCCATAACCCGCTGATCACCTTCGAAGAGATGCTCGCCATTATTCCGGGGCCGGATTTTCCGACCGCCGGCTTCATCTACGGCCGCGAAGGGATCATCCAGGCCTACCGGACCGGCCGCGGCATCGTACAGATGCGGGCCCGCGCCGTCATCGAGACCCAGAAGAAGAGCGAGCGGCAGTCGATCATCGTCACCGAGATCCCCTACCAGGTGAACAAGGCGCGGCTGATCGAGAAGATTGCTGAACTGGTCAAGGAGAAGAAGATCGAGGGGATCTCGGATCTGCGGGACGAATCGGACCGGGACGGGATGCGGATCGTCATCGAGCTGAAAAAGGACGAAGAGCCGCAGATCATCCTCAATCACCTCTACAAGCAGACCCAGATGCAGACCTCCTTCGGGATCATCATGCTGGCCATCGCCAACGGCCGGCCCAAGGTCCTGACCATCAGGGAGATGATCGACCACTTCATCGACCACCGCCGCGAGATCGTGACGAGGCGGACCATCTTCGACCTGAAGAAGGCCGAGGCCCGTGCGCACATCTTGGAAGGTCTCAAGATCGCGCTTGACTGGCTCGACGCGGTCATCGAGCTGATCCGTTCCTCCAAGAATCCGGAAGAGGCCAAGCAGGGGCTGATGGAAGGGATCTTCTCCGATCCGGAGTTTCTGGCCCGGTTCGGTCTGTCGGTCCCCAACCAGGGCGAGCGGCCGAAGCTCTCCGAGGAGCAGGCCAAGGCGATCCTGGAGATGCGTCTGCAGCGTCTCACCGGCCTGGAACGCGAGAAGATCATCCAGGAGTACACCGATATCCTGAAGTACATCGCCCGGTTGAAGGAGATCCTCGCCTCCGAGACGGAGATCCTGAAGATCATCGTCGGCGAGCTGACCGAACTCCGGGAGAAGTTCGGCGACGAGCGGCGCACCGAGATCGTCGACAAGACCGGCGAGATCACCCTGGAGGACACCATCGTCGAGGAGGACATGGTAGTCACCATCTCCCACACCGGCTACATCAAGCGGAGTGCCGTCTCCCTCTACCGCGCCCAGCGCCGGGGGGGTAAAGGCAAGTCCGGGATGAAGACCAAAGAGGAGGATTTCGTCGAACACCTCTTCATCGCCTCAAGCAAGGACTTCATGATGTTCTTCACCGACGCCGGGCGGGTCTACCTCCTCAAGGTCTACGAGATACCCGAGGGGGGCCGGGCCACCCGCGGCAAGGCGATCGTTAACCTCTTGAACCTGAACCAGGGGGAGAAGATCTCCGCCATCCTCTCCATCAAGGAGTTCAGCCCCGACCGTTACCTGATGATGGCCACGCGGCACGGGGTGGTGAAAAAGAGCCCGCTCAAGGAGTACGCCAACATCCGCTCCGGCGGGATTATCGCCGTCAACCTGGACGAAGAGGACAAGCTGATCACCGTGGCGCTGACCGACGGCAAGCAGGATGTGCTCCTCGCCTCGAAGAACGGCAAATCGATCCGCTTCAAGGAGGAGGATGCCCGTCCCATCGGCCGTGTTGGCCGCGGCGTGCGCGGCATGACCCTGGAGGACGACGACGTGGTGATCGGCATGGAGATCATCAACGAGGCGTTCACCGGCTCCACCATCTTCACCGTCACCGAGAACGGCTTCGGCAAGCGGACCGAGCTGACCGAATACCGTACCCAGAGCCGGGGCGGCAAGGGGGTCATCACCATCAAGACCACCGAGCGGAACGGCTGCGTGGTGGACATCAAGCAGGTGACCGACGAGAACGACCTGATGCTGATCAGCGATCAGGGCAAAATCCTCCGGGTACCGGTGGCCGGCTTCTCGGTCATCGGCCGCAACACCCAGGGGGTGCGGCTGATGGTGACCGAGACCGAGGAACGGGTCGTGGCCGTGGCCAAGCTCGCGGAGAAGGACGAGCATGAAGATGTCGTCGATGACGACGAGGAGATATCCGCTGTCGATCCCCGTGATGGTGATGAGGAATAACGCGGTATAATTGATTCTATGGAAAACCATCACCGCAAGATAGATGAGAGCCTGCTGGAACGGCACCGGATACTTCGGCTCCTGGAACGGCTCAAGCAGGATAACCTCACGGTCGCCGAGATCGACGAGATCGGCGGTACCCTGCAGAAGGCCGGCCGCCACGCCCTTCCGCCCCTGGTCCGCAGCCTGTGGCGCGAGAAGAGCGGCGAGCTGATCTCCAAGTACACCTATCTGCTGGATTTTTTTGCCGACGAGGAATGGCTCGACCAGCTGATCCAGATTGCGCTGCGCCGCCGCGACCTGGAAGACGAGGGGAAGGTGGCGCTCCTCTCCACCCTGCAGAACTGCGGCATCGACGTTACCCTTCCCCCGTTTGCCAATCTGCTCGCCAGTTACAGCGGTCCGCTCAAGGAATCGCTCGTCCGCTTCCTGGACCGGGGGGAGCGCGGGCTCCTCTGGTTCCTTGAGGACTTCGTCTATGCCGCCGAAGAGCGGCAGGTGATGATGATCAGGGAGCTGGCGCAGGTTGACGATCCGCGGGTCGTGGAGGTCTGTGCGCTGCTCCTCGCCTTCGACGACCCGCTGGTGGTGCAGGAGGTGCTGACCGCTCTCGGCAGGATACGCCTCCCCGCTGCTGCGGCACTGGCGCTTGAGTGGTCCGGTCATGCCGATCAATCCTATCGGGACCGGGCAACAAAAAGCCTCCGTCGGTTGGCCTTCCTGGGTGTCGAGCCCATGCCGGCACCGGTGGCCGAAGTTCCGCAGCCGTTTCATGCCATCTATGCCAGCCCGGTCGATGGCGGTGGCTATCGGACCCTCTGGCTCGCCCGCCGCCTCGATGGCGAACGGGTGGCGACACTCTACCTGCAGCTGCATGACGAAGGTGGGATGAAAGGTGCCTGGGGGGTACCGGAAACGACGATTGCCGAATTCACGGAGGAAGTGACCGCTGCCCGGGGAGACGAGCGGCTCCATTCCGTCGATATCGACTACGGTCTCCTGCTGCTCAGGGATGCCCTGTACGCCACGCGCCAGCAGAATGCCCTGCCGCCGCCGGAGTTTTACCTGCGGAGCGGGATGTTCAGCCGGGAGGAGTTGACCGCGGCCTGCTACATCCCTCCCGTCGCTCCCACCAGCGAGGATATGGCCGTCAACCCGCGTCTCCTGGCAGCATCGGCCCGCCTTCTGGACGACGAATACTTCAGCGGCTGGTATATGGCCAGTGGCCGGGTCTATGACTATGCGGAACAGTGGCTGGCCCTTGAACAGGACGAGTCGCGGGGGGCAGCGGCCCGGGTGGAAACGCTATTGGAGGAGTTCTGTGGCGAGCTGATCCTGCCCCAGGTCAACCGGATCGCCCGGCGGCTCCTGCTCAATGCCGACCTGATGCAGCGCTCAGGCCGGGGAACGGCCATCGTGGAAGTGACGCTGGCAGCGGCCTTCAGTCTGCTGGACTCTCCCCTCCCCCTTCATGTCCACCCGTTCCTGCGGCGTTTCGCCATGGAAAGCCTGCTGGTGGCCAGGGAGGCGCTGGGTGAGGGGTATGACTTACGCGACCATCCGGACGACGAAGACGAGGACTGGTGGGATTGAGAAGGGGCGCACGCTTTTCCGCAATATCTGCGTAAGTCTTCGGGATCGCTTGTGCGGCGTAGCGCTGTTTATGCCCGATGTTTGGGTACTACGCCTCCGCACAATCCCTCGACAGCCTTGATCTTGCGAAAAATCGTGTGCCCCGGCAACGACGGTTTTTTAGAGGCTCATAATTATGACACGCAAAATCGGGGTGATCGGGGCGGGGAGCTGGGGGACGACGCTGGCGGACCTGCTGGCGAAGCGGGGACACGAGGTTACCCTCTGGGCCTATGAGCCGGAGCTGGTGGCGGAAATGCGGGATACCCGGGTCAATTCGCTCTTTCTCGCCGATATTACCCTCTCCCCTGCCCTAGCCTTCACCAATGATCTGACCGAAGCGGTCAGCGGCAAAGAACTCATTCTCTGCGTCGTGCCGACTCAGGTGCTGAGAGGGGTGATCAGGCAGACCCTGCCGGCCATCCCGCCCGATGCCGTTATTGTCAGCGCCTCCAAGGGGATCGAGCTGGAAACCTTGCAGGCCGTTTCCCAGATCTATGAGGAACTGCTTCCCCCCAACCTCTACCAACGTTTTGCCGTTCTCTCCGGGCCGAGCTTTGCCCGGGAGGTAGCCCTGGAGATGCCAACGGCCGTGGTGGCTGCCGCCGCTGACGAGGCGATTGCCCGGACTGTGCAGGAAACCTTTACCACCCGCTGGTTCCGGGTCTACACCAACAATGACGTGATCGGTGTGGAGCTGGGCGGGGCGCTCAAGAACGTCGTAGCCATCGCCGCCGGCATTGCCGATGGACTTGGTTTCGGCCACAACACCCGTGCCGCTCTCATCACCCGGGGGCTGGCGGAAATTTCCCGGCTCGGCCTGGCCATGGGGGCCAGGCCGGAGACCTTTGCCGGTCTCGCCGGCATGGGGGACCTGGTACTGACCTGCACCGGCGACCTCTCCCGCAACAGGACCGTCGGGGTGCAACTCGGACAGGGGCTGACGCTCACGACCATCCTCGGCCAGATGCGGATGGTTGCAGAAGGGGTAAAGACGGCTGAATCGACCTATCTCCTGGCCAGGAAGCTCGGCGTAGAGATGCCGATCACCGAGCAGGTCTACCGCGTGCTGTACGAGGACAAGCCGGCCCGCGCCGCGGTCATCGAGCTGATGGCCCGCGACCTGAAACCGGAAGGGATGTAGCCGGCACACGGTGCCGGCCGAAAGGAACGCATGCGACGCCAGTTCAGCATCCGCAGCAAGCTGTTCGCGGCCATTCTTCTGACCCTGGTCGTCTCGCACCTGTTCCTGTTCTATGTCACCATCACCAGCAGCACCTCCTCCCTGAACAAGGAAATCGACAAGGACCTGGAGTCAAATCTCAGGTTTGCCAAAAGCCAGTATCTTGGCCAGGCCGATCTGATCAGGAACTCCCTCGCCCTTCCCATCTCTGCCCAACCGGTCCGCGAACGGCTGCTGGCCGGCGACCGGCCCTGGCTGCAGGATGCCGTGAACCGCTGGCATCATGCCCTTCCCTTTACCGATCTGCTCAGTATTATCGATAGCAGCGGACGGGTGATTGTCCGGTTGAACGGCCGGGCCGGTGATGAACAATTCAGGCCGGCGGCTCTGCTGCAGATTGCCCACAGCCGGCGGGCGCCGCTGGTAACGACGGAACTGATCAGCCGCGAGGATTTCTGCCGGGAGGGTGAGGCAACGGTCTGCGCATCAATACCACCTGGCGGCGAATTGATGATGATCACCGTGGTGATGCCGGTCATTGCCGCAGACGACTCCTTCCTGGGGTGGGTGGTGGTTGGCAATGTCCTGAACAAGGACAGCCGCCTGCCGTACCAGATTCAGAAGGTGTTCGGCAAGGAGGTGGCGGTTGCCATAACCCAGCATGGCGCACTGATCGCCAGCAGCTCCAATGCACTGGTCACCAAGACGGGACGGCTCTCCACCAAGATCCTGAACCGGCTGCAGAGCGGCTATACCTATCACGGACCGACCACCTTCGGTAACCGTTCCTTCGAGTTGGTCGCTGAGCCCCTTACCAACAGCAACGGCACGTTCATCGGCAGCCTGGCCGTGGCCCTCACCCGGGAAAACTACCTCAACATCCGCCAGGACAGCATCAGAAACACGCTCATCTCCGGCGTGTTCGGCCTCCTCCTTTCCCTTGCCATTGCCTATTACGCAGCCAGACGCTTCACCACGCCACTTCTGGAGTTGAACCGGAAAGCGGAAGAGATCCAGGCCGGTGACTTCGCCCAGCGGGTGATGGTGGCCTCCAACGACGAACTGGGCCAACTGGCAGACTCGTTCAACAGGATGGCCAAGGCCGTTGCCGAACGCGATGCCACCATCCGTAAGAAAAACGAGGCACTGGAGGAGCTCAACGAGGTGCTGGAGAAGCGGGTGGCCGAGCGGACGGCCCAACTCAGAATGGAAATGGAGATGATGGAGGCCATCCTTACCAGCATGGTCGACGGGGTAGTGGTAACCAACCGGAAGAACCACATCGTTCATATCAACCCGGCTGCCCAGAAAATCTTCGACATCTCTGCCGAGGACATTCTGGGTCTTCCCATTGACCAGGCCTGCCGGCGGGGAGATTTTTGCGCCCTGGTCGAACAGATCCGGGAGTTCGCTGCGGAATCGTTGCGTGTCCTGGAGCTCTCGATCGGCGGCAAGGATCTGAAGATCTCCATTGCCCCGCTCCTGGATGAAGGAGGGTTCTACAGCGGTCTGGTGATGTCGATCCGGGACGTGACCCTGGAAGGGGAAGTGAACCGGATGAAGACCGCGTTCATTTCCACCATGTCCCACGAACTGAAGACGCCGCTCACCTCCATGAAGGGGTCACTCCAGGTGATCCTGAACAAAGGGAAGTGGCTGACCGCTACGGAACGGGAGCTCCTGGTGGTCTGCCTGAGGAACACCGACCGGCTGATCAGGATGATCAACAGCATCCTGGAGATATCGAAGATCGAGTCCGGCAACGTGGAGTTCTCCATGAAGCCGATTCCGGTCAATGAGCTCCTGATCTATGCCATTGAAGAACAGAAAGGGTTTGCCCTGTCCCGCAACATCTCCCTGGTCAACACTGCGGCCAGTGATCTCCCGATGGTGCTCGGGATGCGGGACCGGCTGATTCAGGTTCTGGCCAACCTGATCTCCAATGCGGTCAAATTTTCGCCGACCGGTACGGTGGTCATGATCTCAGCCCAGCCGGACGGAGCGTTCATGGCCATTTCCGTTGCCGATCACGGCCGGTCCATCAACTCTGCCGACCGGAGCAAGCTATTCATCAAGTTTCAGCAGCTTCCCACTACCGAAGAGAGCGGTGTTGGCGGGACCGGGCTCGGTCTGGCCATCTGCAAGGAGATCGTCGAAAAGCACGGCGGGCAGATTTCCTACCAGCCAGGTCTGGCGGGCGGCAACGTTTTCACCTTCACCGTGCCGATATACGAGGAGAGCCATGGTCAAGAACAAGATTCTCATCGCTGACGACGAGGCGGATATCGCTCTGATCCTGCGGCTGCAGCTGGAGGACGCCGGCTTTACCACGGTGCGTGCCCGTGACGGGGCCGAGGCCCTGGAGATGCTGGAACGGGAAGACTGCGAGCTCATGCTGCTGGATATCCGGATGCCCAGGGTCGACGGCATGCAGGTCCTGGAACGGGTGCGAACGGAACGTCCCGAACTGGCCGTGGTGATGATGACGGCCCACGGCAGCGAGGAGATCGCCGTGGAGGCGATGAAGCGGGGGGCACTGGACTACATTACCAAGCCGTTTTCCACCGATGACATGCTGAAACGGGTGGAGCGGGCAATCAGGTACAGCCGGACCCGCTATGAGAACCTGATCCTGCAGCAGGAACTGGCTGCCGAAAAGAAGAAGATCGAGGCAATCCTGGAAGGAATGGCCGATCTGCTGGTGGCGGTCGACACCGAGGGGCGGGTCATGACCGTCAACCGCAAGGCGGAACTGGTGCTGGGGAGTGGCCGCGAAGCGTTGATCGGGCGGAACGTGAGCGAGCTTCTGAGCGCCGATATCCCGGCGGAGCGGCTCCCCAGCCAGGTGGTGCTTGCGACCGGCGCGCCCTGTCTGGACGTAGCCTATACCCTGCACCGCAAGACCGGGAACCTGCCGGTGCTGGCCAGCGCTACGCCTTTGCACGGCAGTTCCGGAGAGGTTGTGGGGAGTGTGGAGATCATCCGTGACATCTCGCTCCTGAAGGCGCTGGAACAGGAACGGGAGGATTTTGTCAGCATGCTGTCCCACGACCTGAAAACGCCGATAACCGCCATTGTCGGCTCGCTCGACCTGGTGCGGGAGGGGAGGCTCGGACCGATCAACCAGGACCAGCGTGAATTCATCGAATCTGCCGAGGAGAGTTGCGGCGAGATGGTGGAAATGATCAACACGCTCCTGGATATCCACAAGTTCGAGGCCGGCATGATGGTGCTGCACCCCAAGCGGGAAGAGCCGGTGCCGGTGCTGGAAAAGACGCTGGCCAAATTTTCGCCGGTGGCGAAAAGGGCCGACCTGGAGCTTGTGGCCTCCTTTCCCGGAACGCTGCCCCAACTGGTCATGGATCGCAATCTGGTGACCCGCCTGCTGGGCAACCTGCTTTCCAACGCAGTGAAATTTACCCCGGCCGGCGGCCGGATCGAGGTGACGGCAGGGGTAGTGGCAAATGGCGGGCAGATCCGGGAGTGGCTGGCCACCCAGCCCTATCCGGTTGATACTCTCAGGACCGACGGTCGGTTTTTGTTGATAACGGTGCGCGATACCGGCGTGGGTATCCCCTCCGATGCCCTGGGGACCATATTCGACCGCTTCGTTCAGGCACGGAACCGTCGCCAGGGCAAGACCAAGGGGACCGGCCTGGGGCTGGCATTCTGCCGCAAGGTGATGGATGTCCATCATGGCTATATCTGGGCCGAGAGCGAAGAAGGGAAAGGGAGCACGTTCGGCATGCTCTTTCCCGTGGATGATCGTAAAAAAGGGGAAGGGGTCAACAGGTGACGAGCGGCAAGCGGTTACGGCTCCTGTTCATCGAGGATTCTCCGGAAGATGCCGCCCTTATTCTCAACGAGATCAGTGCCGGCGGGTATCAGCTGCAGTGTGAACGGGTCGCCAATACGGCTGCCATGCAGACGGCCCTTATCGACAATGTCTGGGACCTGGTGATTGCCGATTTCGTCCTGCCGGGTTTCAGCGCGTTCGATGCCCTGAGAATTCTCAAGGAAAGCGGTCTGAACCTGCCGTTCATCATCGTTTCCCGGCCGATCGGGGAGGATCAGCTGGTGGCGGCCATGAAGGCCGGGGCCCACGATTACCTGCTGAAGGAGAACCTGTCCCGGCTGGTGCCGGCCATAGAGCGGGAGCTCCGGGAGGCTGCCGAGCGAAACCGGCACCGAAGGGCGGAGCAGGCCATCAGCCAGGGTAAAAAGGAGTGGGAGGCCGCCTTCGACTCGGTTTCCGATCTGATCGTTCTGACCGACCCGGACGGCGTGGTCATTCGTTGCAACAAGCGGCTCATCGAGTATTTCCTCACCTCGTACAGTGACATGCTGGGGAGAAATATCGTCGACGTCTTTTACGGCTCCACCGAGCCGGACAGCCCGGTATTCCAGCCGGGACACTTTTCCCAGGGGATTGACGATCTGGCCTTTCCGATGCTGGAGGGATGGTTCAACGTCTCCAGTTACCCGTTTCACGGGGATGACAACCAGCTGGCCGGCGGTGTGTACGTCATCAAGGATGTGACCAAGCGGAAACAGATCGAGCAGGAAAAGCAGATCATCGACCGGGAGCTCCTCACCCTTTATGCCATTGCCTACCGCCTCAATTCCGCCCGCAGCTCGAAGATGGTCATGGTCGACCTGCTCTTCCAACTGCACAACATGCTGCAGATCGACTTTTCCAGCATCCACCTGCTGGACAACGGCGCGCTGAAACTGCGCGCCTCCCTCGGACTTCCCCGGAGCGCCCAAGAGGCGATCAAGCGTCTTCCCGACTATGCCCCCTGGGTGAACCAGGTCTTAGCGGGCAAGCCGTTTCGTTCCCACACCCTGGTGGGTCGGCTCCCGATGAAGATGGTCAAGGGAGCCCGTGAAATGGGGATTCGCGCCTGGTGCGCCGTCCCCCTGACCATTGGCCAGGACGTACTCGGCGTGCTCATGGTGGGACACAAGGCGGAGAGGCACTACACCGACCGTGAGCTTTTCCTGCTCTCGTCCATTGCCAGCCAGCTGGCCGTGCTGATCGAGAACCACGCCCTGTACGACCAGATGAAGGACAAGGCCGAGGAACTCCAGCGGAGCCGGGAGGCCCTCAAGGAAAACCTGCAGGAGGTGAAGAGGGCGAATATCGAACTGGGGCGACTGAATGCCGCCAAGAACAACTTCATCGGCATGGCGTCCCATGAGCTGAAAACCCCGATCACGTCAGTCCTGGGCGGAGTGCAGTTCCTTCTTCATTACAGCGGCATCTCCCTGACGCCGGAGCAGCATGACATCTTCACCTCGGTCTACGAAGGGGTGCTCCAGCTGAAGGATATCGTGGACAACCTCCTCTCCATCTCCCGGATCGAGGCCAAGGGGCTGGTGCTGCAGAAGCGTCCCCTCAACCTGGCCACCCTCTGCCGGGAGGTCTACGATACCTTCGCCCTCCCCCTGTCGCGGCGGCGGATCGTGGTGGATATCGAAGCGGATGAAGAACCGGTATCGGCGGACGACTCGTTTACCAAGCTGGTGGTCAGGAACCTTCTGGAAAATGCCATCAAGTTCACTCCGGACGGCGGTTCGATCCTGCTCAGCGGCCGGGTGACGACCCGACAGGAACTTCTGGCCGGTACCGAGCTCATCCAGCAGTTCTATCCGCACTTTCCCCGGCATCTGGCCAAAGGGGAGCAGTTCTACCGCCTGGAGGTGATCGACAGCGGAATCGGCATACCTTCGGCGGAACGGCAGCGGATCTTCGACAAATTTTACAGCGCCGGCAGTCTCGACCATCACTCCTCCGGCAAGACCGATTTCATGTCCAAGGGGACCGGGCTGGGGCTCTCCATTGTCAAAGGGATACTGGACGCCCACCACGGCCTTGTCTGGGTGGAGGACGGCGTGAACGGGACCGGCAGTGTCTTTAGCCTCGTCTTTCCCCTCGATGACCCGCGGTAGCGGCGAATCTTCTTGTTTTTCGCACACTATTCATAGTAGGATTTTCAGGTTGTCAGCAACCGATCGGAGAGACCATGAACCAAGAGTTCGTCCCGAAATGGGTCGCCTGGGAAACCACGCAAAAATGTAACCTGAAGTGTGTCCATTGCCGCTGTTCGTCGGACATCACCTCCTCGGAAGGGGATTTCACCACCGACGAGGGAAAGAAGCTGCTCAAGGAGATCGCCGACTTTTCCAAACCGGTCGTCGTCCTGTCCGGCGGCGAGCCGCTGCTCCGTCCGGACATCTTCGATCTGGCCGAATACGGCACCTCCCTGGGACTGCGGATGTGCATGGCCACCAATGGTGCCCTGGTGACCGACGAAGTCTGTCTCAAGATGAAAAAGGCCGACATCAAGATGGTGTCGCTCTCACTGGACGGCTCGACGGCAGAGGTCCACGACAACTTTCGTCAGTGCCCCGGCGCCTTCGATGGTGTGATGAACGCCGCTGCCCTGTTCCGGCAGCATGGCCAGAAGTTCCTGATCAACTCCTCGTTCACCAAGCGGAACCAGAGCGACATCGCCAATACCTTCAAGCTGGCCAAGTCGCTCGGCGCCACTGCCTGGTACATGTTCATGATCGTCCCGACCGGCCGCGGCGAGGAGATCATGAGTGAACTGATCTCCAAGGAAGACTACGAGGAGATCCTCGACTGGCACTACGAGCAGGAGAAGCTGGAAGACGACATCCTCATGCGTCCCACCTGTGCCCCCCACTACTACCGGATTGTGCCGCAGAAGGCCAAGGCCGAGGGGGTCAAGTTCGAGCGCCGCTCCCTCACCTTCTCCACCGGTGGCGGCAAGGGGTGCATCGCGGCCCAGACCATCTGCCTCATCGACTGCTTCGGCAACGTCAAGCCCTGCTCCTACTTCCACCGTACCGCCGGCAACGTGAAGACCACCCCGTTTCGCGAGATCTGGGAAAAATCGGAGCTCTTCAACGACCTGCGCAACTTCAAGGCCTACAAGGGCAAATGTGGCCAGTGCGAGTACCTGAACGTCTGCGGCGGCTGCCGCGCCCGGGCCGATGCGGTGCACGGGGACTATATGGAAGAGGAACCGTTCTGCAACTATGTGCCTATACGCCTTCAGAAGGAGGCGTAGGGAACGCGATCTTCCCGCCATCTTGGCGCCGTCCTCGAATCTCCTCTTGTGCGGCGTAGCGCTGCTACGCCTCCGCGGGAGATTCTGCGGGTGCACCAACCTGACGGAAATATCGCGTTCCAAATGTTGAGCTGATTTTCAATCCTAAGGAGGTATTTCCTATGAATACTCGTTTTCTCGATGCCTGCTGGGGCAAGCCGGTTGACCGGACCCCGGTATGGCTGATGCGTCAGGCTGGCCGCTATCTTCCGGACTACATGCGGGTCCGCAGCAAGTGCACCTTCCTGGAGCTCTGCAAGACCCCGGAACTGGCCGCCGAGGTGACCATCCAGCCGGTCGACATCCTCGGGGTCGATGCCGCCATCATGTTCTCCGACATCCTTACCCCGGTGGAACCGATGGGGATGAAGCTCGATTTCGTACCCGGACCGGTCTTCGAGCACCCGATCAGGACCATGGCCGATGTGGAGGCACTCCGTATTCCCGAGATGGAGGCCGATGTCCCCTACGTGCTCGACACCATCAAGATCCTCAGGAAGGAGCTGGCCGGCAAGGTGCCGCTCATCGGCTTCGGCGGGGCGCCGTTCACCCTGGCCTGCTACATGGTCGAGGGTAAGGGCTCCAAGGACTGGGCCAACATCAAGCGGATGATGTACGCCGCCCCGGAGGTCTATGCCGCCCTGATGGAGAAGGTGACGACCATGGACATGGAGTACCTGAACGCCCAGATCAAGGCCGGCGCCCAGGCGATCCAGATCTTCGACACCTGGGGAGGCGTCCTCTCCCCGACCGACTACGAGCGGTTCGTCCTCCCCTACACCACCAAGCTGATCAACGGCCTGAACCGGACCAACATCCCGGTGATCCACTTCGTCAAGGGTGCTGGCACCATGCTCGACACGGTCCAGAAGGCAGGCGGCGACGTGATGGGGCTCGACTGGCACATCAACCTGGGCAAGGCCCGCGATATCCTCGGACCGAAGATGGCAGTCCAGGGGAACCTGGACCCGACCGCCCTCTTTGCGCCGAAAGAGGTGATCGAGGCCGAGGTGAAAAGGGTGCTGGCCGAGAACGCCGGTCGGCCGGGCCACATCTTCAACCTGGGTCACGGCATCCTGCCGACGGTCCCGCCGGAGAATGCGATCCACATGGTTGAGTGCGTGCACCGGTTGTCGCAGAAGTAAGCATAACTCCCCCTGTCCCCCTCTTAACCTAAGAGGGGGAACGCTATGTTCTCCTCCCCTTAAGATACGGGGAGGCAGGGAGGGGGTAAGAAAAGTGGCAACTGCAAAACAAAAAGAGCAAGGCGGGAATCAATCCAGCCTTGCTCTTTTCTTATCTCCGATATTTCGACCTACTTCAGCTCGCTCAGCTTTTCCTTGGCTGGTCCCGCCTCCTCGGACAGGGGGAAGTCCTCGACGATCTTCTTCAGTATGAAGCGGGCGCTTTTCGTATCTCCCAGCTCCCGGAAAGCCAGGGCCTGCTTCAGCATGGCCGCCGGGACCTTTTCCTTGCCGGGATACTCCTTGATCACCTTCTGGTACTCCAGAATCGCCTGCTCGAAATTCTTCTCGCCGTACCAGGTCTCACCCAGCCAGTAGCGGGCATTGACCGCCAGTTCGTGCGTTGGATGCTTCTCCAGGAACGTGGCGAATAATTCCCGTGCCTTGGCCATGTCGCCGGCCTTGTACGCGTCCCTTCCCTGCTGGTACAGACCGTCAGGCGTTGACTGGGCCTTGGCTGCGGCATCGGCAGCCTGTTTGCGGAAATCGTCCAGACCCTTCTCCAGCTTGGTGAGCCGCTCTTCCACGGTGTTTATACGCCGCCCGGTATCCTCCCGCAGGAGCGACAGCTCCTCGGCAGGCTTCTTGCCCGCCAGGGAGAGATCGTCCACCTTTCCGGCCAGGACCTGCATGTCCACCTTTGTACCGTCAAGGGTCGCCTGCAGGTCGGCCACGATTTTCCGCTGGCTTTCCACCTCTTTCAAGAGCCCCTGGGTACTCTTTTCCAGCCCTTCCCTGGTCTCGGTCTTGACGCCACCGACCTCTTTTTCCATGACCAGCAGGCGGCCTTTCATCTCATCCAGGTCGCGCATGGCTGAATCCATGTCGCTCCTGGTGGCGCATCCGGCCAGGAGGGAGACGCCTATGGCCATAGTAAGCATAGTGCTGAGTTTCATTTCATACCTCCACCTTATCCAAAATCGGTTACATAGCAAAAAGGAGCCGCTGGCGGCCCCTTTTTGCTGCAAGCAAACGTTGTATCTATTTCACAATGACGAATTCGGCCCGGCGGTTCTTGGCCCAGGCAGCTTCGTCGTGACCGGATTCGGCCGGCTTCTCCTTGCCGTAGCTGATGAAAGAGAGCCTGTTGGCCGGTACACCGAGGGTGGTCAGGTAATTCAGGGCAGCCTTGGCCCGCTTTTCGCCCAAGGCCAGGTTGTACTCATCGGAACCACGCTCATCACAGTGGCCCTCAACCTGAATCGTCCCGTTGTACTTCTTCAGCAGGTACTCGGCGTTGCTGTACAGGGTATCCCGAGAGGACTGGCTCAGCACGTAGGAATCGAAATCGAAATAGACCGTCTGGAGCTTGACCTCCGGTGCCTGGGCCACCGTAGTCTGGGTGTCTGCAACGACCCCGTTGGCGGCGGTGCTATCCTTGACCGGCTGCGTCTGTAACGGCTCGGTCGGCACCGGCGCCTGGGACGGCTCCTTGACCGGCTGCGCTACCGGCGCCTGGGACGGTGCGACCGGTTCGTCCTTCTTTACCAGCTCTTCCTTGGCACATCCGCCGGCAAACAGCATGCCTGAGCATAGCAGTACCGCCAAACCGAACACTCCCTTGCGCATTGACTCCTCCTTGATGGTTCACGAAAAATAATGGATCAGGCGTTGCCGGCAGAATTATACACCAGCGACCTCTCATTTCAAGCAGATATCACAGTGCCGTTTCGTTCCTACCAGCGCACCGACCAGGTGGGGTGGGAGTCGCTCGCCTTCCCGCGGGAGACCCTGGTCTGGCCGCTGCCGTCGGCACGCATAACGTAGATCGATTCCCCACCGTCACGGGTGGAGCCGAAGACGATGAAACGGCCGTCCGGGGACCAGCGGGGGTGCTCGTTGCTCCCCTGGGAGGTGAGCTGAACATCGCCGCTGCCGTCTGCATTGATGAGATGTACCTGGAACCCGCCCTGCTGCCGGCAGTAAGCAATCCGGTCCCCCTTGGGCGACCAGCGGGGGCTGACATTATACGCACCTTCAGTGGTCAGGCGGCGGACAGTGCTGCCGTCCGCATTCATCACGAACACCTGGGGCTTGCCCAGCCGGTCGGAGACAAAGGCGATCTGCCGGCCGTCAGGTGACCAGGCCGGCGAGACGTCTATGGCCGGATTGTTGGTCAGGCGGGTCGGCTGCTTGCCGTCCCGGTCGATCAGGTAGATTTCGGAATTGCCGTCCTTGCTCAGGGCCAGGGCGATCCGTTTGCCATCCGGGGACCAACAGCCGGTGACGTTGATGCCGCGGCTGGAGGAGGTGCGTGCCTCGACCCCGGTAAACAGCTCCCGTCGGTAGAGGTCGGGATTCCCCTTCTTATAGGAGGTATAGATCAGCTCGCGGCCGTTGGGCGAAAAATCCGGGTTCAGGTTGATGGAACCGTTTTTGGTGAGGCGCTGGAGATTGAACCCGTCGTAATCCATCAGGTAGAGTTCCTTGTTGCCGGACGCCTTGGAGACGAGGGCAACCTTACCGGTGAAGGGACCGCGTTCCCCGGTAACGATCAGCAGCAGATCGTCGCTGAAGGTGTGGGCCATCCGGCGCAGCTCCTTGATGTTCCCGGAGTAACGCTTGGCCAGCAGTTCCCGTTCGCGGATCACGTCATAGAGGCGGAATTCCAGGATCAGGGTCGAACCGTTGACGGTATAGCCGGATTTGATGAGCAGGGTGGCGCCGGCGTTCTGCCACGGGGCGAACGAGAACTCGCCGGGCCGTATGCCGCGGTTCTCGGTAACTGCCGGGGTCGTGACGGTAAAGGAGCCGGCCAGGGTCAGGTCGAACTGGAAGAGCTCGGTCACCTCCCTGGCTATGGCATCCTGGGGTGCGTTGTCCAGCGGGACCGGCGGCGCTACCATCAGGGTGAGCGGCTTGTTGCCGGGGGCGGTCACCCTGATGAACTCCTCCTGGCTGAAGAGCGACGTCGGCAAGCCAGTGACCGCAAGGACGAGTATGAGCAGAAGGAAACGTTTCATCGTTTGCTGACCTCTTCGGGACTGAACACAAAGAGTTTTTCAAACTCCTTGTCGTTGGGAGGGGGGGGGAAGGAGGCTTTGGCCTTTTCGATGGCGCGCATGACCGCGTCGTTGAAGAGGGGGTCACGGGAGCTCCGCTCCATGACCGTGCGGACCAGCTTCCCCTTCCTGTCGATGACGAGCCGGACCGCGGCTTCCGGCCGTCTGCTCTGGTAGGCAATGGTCTGGACCAGGGCGTCCCGCAGCCGCGACTGGATATAGGAACCGTAGTCGCTGCCGGCCTGGGTGCCGGTGCCTGCCGGCATACCGGCGCGGCCCCCGCCGGCAATCTTCCGCTGGATCGCTTCCAGGGCCGCGTTGGCGTCCCGTGCCTCTTGAGCCCGTTCGAGTTTGCTCAACCGCTCGCTGAGGTGTGCGGCTTCATCGCTACCGGCCGCGGCCTTGCCGCCGGGCGCCGCCTGGGCCGTCGGTTTGGCAGGGGCGGGACCCTTGGTTGCCGCCTTGTCCGCGGGCTTGGCAGGAACGGTCATGGGAGGGTTCGATGCCGGTGGTGCGGGCGCTGCGGCCGGTGCCGGAGCCTTGCCCGGCATGGGGCTGCCGGCCTGGGGCGAGGCAACGGGCAGGTTGACCACGTCCACGTAGTAGACGGGCTCCTCGATCGGCGCGGGCAGGAAGGAATGGAAGTAGGTGATGAGCAGGAAGGCCGAGGTGTGGAGGAGGAAGGAGCCCAGAAACATCCATCCGGGCCCCTGTTCTGTGCGGTGCAGCGAATGGTTCATTGCTACCGGGCGGGCTCGGTGACCATGCCGAGGCGTTCCACGCCGGCCCCCTTGATCTCGGCCATGGCGCGGACCACGTCACCGTAAGGGACGTCGCGATCCGCCTTGAGAAAGACTTCCTTTTTGGTCCGGTTGGCCAGGATGGCGATGAGTTTGTCCTTCAAAGAACCGCCGGCGACCTCGGTCCGGTCGATGAACATTTTTCCCTGGCGGTCGATGGAGACGACAATCGCCTCCTCCTTGGCGCTCAGGGACTTGGTGTCGGCCTTGGGGAGGTTTACCTGTACCCCCTGCTGCATCATGGGGGCCGTCACCATGAAAATCACCAGGAGCACCAGCATCACGTCCACCAGCGGGGTGACGTTGATCTGGGACATGGTGCCGCGATCGCCGTTGTTTCTGCTCCCTATTTCCATGGCGTCATCCTATTTCTTCGCAATGGACCGCTGGACGATGTTGAGGAATTCGGTGGAAAAGTTGTCCATCTCGCCGATCAGCACCCTGATCCTGTGCTGGAAGTGGTTGTAGGCCATGACCGCCGGGATGGCTGCCACCAGGCCGATGGCCGTGGCGATGAGGGCCTCGGCGATGCCGGGAGCGACCACGGCCAGGGAGGCGGAACCGGTCTCGCCGATCCCCTTGAAGGCGGTCATGATCCCCCAGACCGTGCCGAAGAGGCCGATGAACGGCGCCGTGGAGCCGGTGGTGGCCAGGAAGGTCGTGTATTTTTCCAGGCGGGTGATCTCGGAGGTGGTGGCCCGTCGCAGGGCCCGGGCGATGTTGTCGATCCCCCCCAGGTCGGTGCTGATGACGCTCGGGTCGGCCTTCTCCTCCCCTCTTTCCATCAGCTTCTTGAGTTCGCTGTACCCTTCACTGAAGAGAACCGACAGGGGGGCATTGGTGAACCGGTCCAACTGGCCGTTGATGGCGTCGAACCGCTTGGTCTTCCAGAAAAAGTCCAGGAAACGATCGGATTCACTGTTGGCGCGGTGGACCTGGAGCAGCTTGTAGAAGATGATGCCCCAGGAGACGACCGAGAAATAGAGCAGAACGAAGAGAACCAGTTTGACGACGAGGCCGGTGCCGGCGAAGAAAGACACGGTGGAACACCTCCGGTGATGTTTAAGGGCGCTTGGTGGCCGATCAACCCGTGTGGGCTGGAAGCATTTAATAGTCCTCTGTCTCGGGCAAGTCAACAGATTTCAATAGCAATCCGGTTTGCGATCATCGAAGCAGGGGATCTGCTCCCGCCAGGCGGCCATGTCGCCGAAGTCGATGGTGGCGGTAACGGCTGCCGGCTCGTAGCCACCTTCGGCCAGGACCTCCCCTTTGGGGCCGATCACCATGCTCATGCCGAAAAAATCGAGCTTGCCGACGAGGCCGCAGCAGTTGGCAGCCACCACGAACAGCTGGTTTTCGATGGCCCGGCCGAGCAGGAGGGCGCGCCAGTGCTCATCTCTCGGTTTCGGCCATTCGCCCGGGACCACCAGGATCTCCGCCCCCTCCACGGCCAACCGCCTCGCCAGCTCCGGAAAGCGGAGGTCGTAGCAGATGAAGACGCCGACTTTGCCGACACTGGTCTCCACCAGGAGCCAGGAGTCGCCACCGTCGAAGAAGCGGTCCTCCTGCATGAGGGAAAAGAGGTGGATCTTCCGGTATTTTCCCTTCAGGACGCCGTTGTCCAGGACATAGGCACAGTTGTAGACCTTGCCGTCGTGGGGCTCGGGAAGGCTGCCGACAATCACCATGCCATACTGCCGCGACAGGTCGGCCAGTTCCGCCACGATTCCGGCCGTCCGGAGGGCCAGTTCATTCAGCTTTTTGTAGGCAAAGCCGGTGGCCCACATCTCCGGCAGCACCACCAACTGTGTGCCGTCCTTGGCCAGGCGTGCCAGTTCTGCCCGGACATGGGCGAGGTTGGCGTCGATATCGCCGAGGGTAATGGTGAACTGGAGTGCGGCGGTCTTGACGGTACGGGACATGGCGGACCTCCTAAGGCGTTCTTGAACCGCGGCCAGTTTACGGGATTATGCCGGGAGATTCAAGCCCTGTCCATGCGCTGTGACTCTCTCGCGGGCAGCAGGCCATCCCGGTCGCGCCCTTAGAGCAGTCTCGACCCTTTCCATAATTGCCGCAATGCATTATCATGCAACTCATTTGTATCGAAAAAACCATAAACGGCATTACAGGGATTGAACGCATGACCGGACAAACTACGATATGCGGCAGAACGGTAGGAGCCATCCTCGGCAGCATGGTCCTCATCGCCCTCTACCTGACCAGCAGGCAGAACTACCTCCTGTTTCATGCCCTGGTGGAGCTCTTCTCCATCGTGGTGGCGTGCGCGGTTTTCATGATCGCCTGGAACGCCCGTCGGTTGCTCGCCAACAACTACCTGCTCTTCGTCGGCATTGCCTCCCTGTTCGTTGCCCTGATGGACCTGCTCCACACCCTGGCCTATAAGAATATGGGGGTCTTCCCGGGCAGTGACGCCAACCTGCCGACCCAGCTCTGGATAGCGGCCCGTTACCTGCAGAGCGCCTCCCTGCTCATCGCCCCGCTCTTTGTGCAGCGCACATTCAGACCGGTTGCCGCCGTAGCCGGTTATGCCGTCATGGTGACCCTGCTGCTGGCAGCCGTGTTTTCCGGCACGTTCCCGGTCTGTTTTGTGGAGGGGGCGGGGCTGACACCCTTCAAAAGGGGGAGCGAGCTCCTGATCGTCTTCATCCTCCTGGCCGCCCTCTTCCTCCTTCGTCGGGAGCGGGATGCCTTTGACCGGGGGGTATTTCGCCTCCTTACCGGCTCCGTCTTCCTCCTGGTTGCGGCCGAACTCTCCTTTACCCTTTACGTGGATGTGTACGGCATGGCCAACATGGCCGGTCACCTCTTCAAGGGGTGGGCCTTTTTCCTCATTTACCGGGCACTGGTGGAGACCGGGCTGTCCCGTCCCTATGACCTGCTCTTCCGGGAGCTGAAGCAGAGCGAGGAGCGCTACCGCTTTCTCTACGAGAATACGCCGGTCATGCTCCACTCCATCGACCACACGGGTGTGCTGGTGAATATGAGCAACTACTGGCTCGAACAGCTGGGGTATGCCCGGTCCGAGGTGCTGGGGCGCAGGACGACCGAGTTCATGACCGAGGAGTCACGCCGCTGTGCCCTGGAGACGGTCCTGCCGGCCTACTTCCGGACCGGTTACGTGAAGGATGTCCCGTACCGGATGGTAAAGAAAGACGGCGAGATAATGGACGTCCTCCTCACGGCCATTGCCGAACGGAACGGGGCGGGAGAGATCACCCGGTCGCTGGCGGTCATGGTCGACGTCACCGAACGCCGGCGGGCCGAACATGAGATCGAGTCCCTCAACGCCGATCTGGAGGCCCGCAATGAAGCGTTGGAGGAGACCAACTGCGAGCTGGAAGCGGCCCTCCAGGATCTTGAGGACTCCCATCAGGCTCTGGAAACGGTCAACCGCGAACTGGAAGGGGCCAACCGGGAGCTGGACGCCTTCAACTCCTCGGTGTCCCACGACCTGCGGCGTCCGCTCACCAACATCAGCGGCTTCAGCCAGGTGATCCTGGAACTTTACGGCACAAGGCTGGACGAGCAGTGCCGGGAATTCGTCGCCGAGATCCACCAGGAAACCAAGCGGATGGACCAGCTGATCGACACTCTCCTGAAATTTGCCCGGCTCTCCCGCTCCCCCCTGGCGCGGGAGGCGTTTGACCTGAGCTCGGCGGCCCAGGCGATTGCCGTGGAGTTGACGTTGACGGAGCCGCAGCGCCGGGTGGCCATTTCCGTTACTCCCGGCATGGTTGCCGAAGGGGATGGCAGGCTGCTCAGGGTGGCCATGCGGAATCTCGTCGGCAATGCCTGGAAGTACACGGGAACCCGGGAGGAGGGCGAGATCGAGATAGGCCGATGCGAAAGGGACGGCGTCCCGGCCTTCTTTGTCCGGGACAACGGGGTCGGTTTCGACCCGGCTGAGGCGGGACTTCTCTTTACCCCTTTCCAGCGCCTTTCCTCGGCCCTCGATTTTGAAGGAACCGGCATCGGCCTGGCAACGGTACAGCGGATAATCGAGCGCCACAAGGGGAAGATCTGGGCCGAAGGGACGCCGGGCCAGGGGGCAACCTTTTATTTCACGCTGCCGGAAGGGGCGGGGGGCGGAGGGGGGGAGTAAATGCAGGACCGCCCGGTCCCCCTTTCCCTGTACCTCCATATCCCCTTTTGCGTGCAGAAGTGCCATTACTGCGACTTCAACTCCGTGGCAGTGGCCTCTCTCTCCCTGGAGGAGTACACGGACCTGCTGATCAGGGAGATGGCACTGCGTTCTGCGACGCTTGACCCACCGGTGACCGCCACGACCCTTTACCTCGGCGGCGGCACCCCGTCGCTCCTGGCACCGGAGCTCGTGGCCCGGCTGATCGAGGCGGCGGCGCACCATTTCCGACTGACCGCCGCCGAGGTGACCCTGGAGGCCAACCCGGGCACGGTGACAGCCGAGAACCTGGCCGGCTACCGGTCCGCCGGGGTGAACCGCCTCTCCCTCGGCGTCCAGTCCCTGGACGACCGCTTCCTGGCTCTCCTGGGCCGGGTGCACACTGCCGCCGAGGCGCGGCAGGCAGTGGCCCTCGCCCGCCGGGCCGGCTTCGACAACCTGGGGATCGATCTGATCCATTCCCTGCCCGGCCAGTCGCTGGCCCAGTGGCAGGGGACCCTCCGGGAGGCTGTTGCCCTTGGCCCTGAACATGTTTCGGCCTATGGCCTGTCCATTGAAGAGGGGACCCCGTTTGCGGCGTCGCTGGCGTGCGGCGAGCTCAACCTGCCGGACGAGGAGGAGTCGGTACGGATGATTGAAACGACCCTGGAGACCCTGGCTGCTGCCGGGTTCGAGCCGTACGAGATTGCCAACTTCGCCAGACCCGGTCAACGCTCCCGCCACAACCAGGTCTACTGGCAGCGTGGCAGCTATCTGGGATTCGGTGCCGGCGCCCATTCCTTCCTGGCGGGCAGGTGGGGGGTGCGGTGGCACAATCCGTCCGAACTCACTGCGTACCAAGGGACAATCGCTGCCGGATTTCCGGCAGAGCTGGACCGGACCGTCCTGACCGAACAGGAGGCCAGGAGCGAGTTCATGTTCCTGGGGTTAAGGCTGCTGGAGGGGGTGAGTGACGCCGCCTTTCGTGCCGCCTTCGGGCTGGGGCTGGCCGAGGCCTGGCCGACGGAGATCGACGCGCAGATTGCTGCCGGCCTGCTGGAGAGGGACAAGGACCGGCTCCGCCTCACCCGGCCGGGTCTGCTGCTTTCCAACCGGGTCTTTGCCGCGTTTGTCTGATTCCTGTGAGGGGCCGTTGGAACGGAGCGCCCCGTTCCGCTCCAACGGCCTCTCACACCGCCGTTGTACGGCTCATTTCGCGCCGGCCCATCAACTCGCCCTTGCGGGCTCAGACAGGATGGGCCGACTCTGCTCAATTTCGCCTACAACGGCTGCTGCTCGGGCACAGTCGCTCCACGAGACGCTCCGTTCTCACGTATTTACCGAGAGCTACCTGTCATCCCACGCCGGATTTATCCGGGAATCCACTTGACAAACTTCACCCTTGTCATTACCTTTAGCACAGTTAGCACTCATCGCTGGAGAGTGCTAATCTCGTTTTAAGGGACCGGACAAACCGGTCCCAAGGGAACAGGACCATGCGCGACGAATTGAGTGATCGGGGCAAGCAGATCCTCGAAGCGATCATCGAGGACTACATCTCGACGGCAGAGCCGGTGGGGAGCAGGACCATCAGCCGCCGGTACGGGCTGGACCTGTCGCCGGCAACCATTCGCAACGTCATGGCCGATCTGGAGGAGATGGGGTTTCTCGCCTCCCCCCACACCTCGGCCGGCCGGGTTCCCACGGACAAGGCCTACCGCCTCTATGTCGACTCGCTCCTGGAGGTGCGTGCCATCGGCCGGGGGGAGCGGGAGCAGATCAAGCGGCACTGCGACATCAGGGGTAAGCAGGTCGGCGACGTCCTGAAGGAGACCAGCCGAATGCTCTCCTCCATCTCCCATTACATGGGGGTGGTGGCGACCCCGCACGTCTCGGCCAATGTCTTCCGCCACGTGGAGTTCGTCAGACTGGGGGGGCGCCGGGTTCTGGCCATCTTCGTCCTGCAGAACGGGACCGTTCAGAACAAGATCGTCGAGACGGATACGGAGCTGCCGCCAGCCGATCTTGTTGCCATGGGGAATTATCTGACCGAGTTCCTCCAGGGGCTGACCATTGCCGAGGTGAAGCAGCGGATCATCGAGGAGATGGCGTCGGAAAAGGCGCGGTACGACAACATGCTGGCCCGGGCGCTCGACCTTTCCCGGCTCTCCCTCCCGGACGATGAAGCGGAACTGTTCATCGAGGGACAGGCCAACATTCTGGACCTCCCCGAGTTCGCCGATGTTGAGCGGATGAAGGAGATCTTCCGGACCTTCGAACAGAAGGGACATCTGGTACAGCTGCTGGACCGCTGTCTGACCGCGCCGGGGATCAATATCTTTATCGGCTCCGAATCGCGCCTGGGTCCCCTGTCGGGACTGAGCCTGATCACCTCCACCTATGCCACCGGCAAAAACACGCTGGGAGTACTGGGGGTCATCGGCCCGACCCGTATGGGGTACGCCAAGGTGATCCCGATTGTCGATTATACGGCCAAGCTGGTGAGCAGGGTACTGGAACTGGAATAATCCAAAAAAAAGCATTCACCACGGAGGCACGGAGGGCACAGAGAAAAGCAAAGGCATTCGGGTTAGAACCCATTTGCCTGCTGGTCTCGGCTTCAAACTTATTCCTTCCTCCGTGTCCTCTGTGTCTCTGTGTTTTATACGGCAGTTGATTCAACAATAAGGAGTCTGACGAACGTGGAAAAGAAGAAGCGTGAAACCGGCAAAAATGCCGAAAAGCCGGAGCAGCAGCCAGAAACCGTTGCCGCTGAAACTGTCGCGGAGACGGCTGCATCGTCTGACCGGGTAAAGGAACTGGAAGAGCTTCTCGCCGCCAAGGAGACGGAAGCGGCCGCCAACTGGGAGAAATTCGTCCGGGAACGGGCTGATCTGGAAAACTACCGGAAACGTGTGCAGCGGGAAAAAGAGGAGCTGATCAAGTACGGCAACGAAAACCTCATCCTGGAGATCCTGCCGGCGGTGGACAACATGGAGCGAGCCCTGGCCCATGTTGACCTGGAGAGTCAGGACCCGGTCATAACCGGGGTGCGGATGACCCTGGAGATGCTCCTGTCGTCCCTGAAGAAGTTCGGGGTGACGCCGGTGGAGGTCGCCAAGGGAACCCCCTTCGACCCGGCACTGCACCAGGCCATGAGTCAGGTGGCATGCGAGGACCAGGAGGTCAACACCATCGTCGACGTGTACCAGAAGGGGTATCTGCTGAGCGAGCGGCTGCTGCGGCCGGCCATGGTCACGGTGGCCTGCGCCCCAAAGTAAACCAGTTCAACGTTCAAGGTTCAAGGTTATGTTTATCAACTTTGAACCTTGAACATCGAACCTATGAACTTTTTTTGCCATGCCCCTTGTTTTTTCAGGGGGGGATGGCTACGTTGTCTGTGCAAACGAAACTCAAGGAGGAAGCAAATGAGCAAGGTTATCGGAATTGACCTGGGGACCACCAACTCCTGTGTCGCCATCATGGAGGGTGGGGAGCCGGTTGTTATAGCGAACGCCGAAGGGAGCCGTACCACGCCTTCAATGGTCGCCATCACCGAAAGCGGCGAGCGGCTGGTGGGACAGCAGGCCAAACGCCAGGCGGTCACCAACCCGGAGAATACCCTGTTCGCCATCAAGCGGTTGATCGGTCGGAAGTACGACACCGAGGCGGTGCGGAAGGACATCAAGATTTCGCCGTTCAAGATCGTCAAGGCGGACAACGGCGACGCCTGGGTGGAGGTGCGGGACAAGAAGTACTCCCCGCCCGAGATCTCGGCCATGATCCTGCAGAAGATGAAAAAGACCGCCGAGGACTACCTGGGCGAGACCGTCACCGACGCGGTCGTCACCGTGCCGGCCTACTTTGACGACTCCCAGCGTCAGGCCACCAAGGACGCCGGCAAGATCGCCGGCCTCAACGTGCTCAGGATCATCAACGAGCCGACCGCGGCTGCGCTGGCCTATGGTCTTGACAAGAAGAAGGACGAAAAGATCGCGGTCTTCGACCTGGGGGGCGGCACGTTCGACATCTCCATCCTGGAACTGGGTGAAGGCGTGTTCGAGGTGAAGTCCACCAACGGCGATACCTTCCTGGGCGGCGAGGATTTCGACCAGGTGGTGATCGACTGGATCGCCGACGAGTTCAAGAAAGAGCAGGGGATCGATCTCCGCAGCGACAAGATGGCACTGCAGCGGCTGAAGGAGGCGGCGGAAAAGGCCAAGTGCGAGCTCTCCACCTCCATGGAGACGGACATCAACCTGCCGTTCATCACGGCCGATGCCACCGGCCCCAAACACATGAACCTGAAGCTTTCCCGGGCCAAGCTGGAGGCGCTCTGCGGGGAACTCCTGTCCAAGCTGGAAGGTCCCTGCCGGACTGCCCTGAAGGACGCCGGGCTCTCTCCCAGCGAGGTGGACGAAGTTATCCTGGTCGGCGGCATGACCCGGATGCCGGCGGTGCAGAAGCGGGTGCAGGACATCTTCGGCAAGGTGCCGAACAGGGGGGTCAACCCGGACGAGGTGGTCGCCATCGGCGCTGCCATCCAGGGTGGCGTGCTCAAGGGGGACGTGAAAGACGTGCTGCTCCTGGACGTCACCCCGCTTTCCCTCGGCATCGAGACCCTGGGCAACGTCATGACCCGGCTGATCGAAAAGAACACCACCATCCCCTGCCGCAAGTCCCAGGTCTTTTCCACGGCCGCCGACAACCAGCCCGCCGTTTCCGTCCATGTCCTCCAGGGTGAGCGGGAGATGGCCGCGGACAACAAGACCCTGGGCAACTTCGAGCTCTCCGGCATTCCGTCGGCACCCCGTGGCGTCCCCCAGATCGAGGTGACGTTCGATATCGACGCCAACGGCATCGTCCATGTCTCCGCCAAGGACCTGGGGACCGGCAAGGAGCAGTCGATCCGGATCACCGCCTCTTCCGGGCTCTCCAAGGAGGAGGTGGAGAAGATGGTCAGGGATGCCGAGACCCATGCGGCCGAGGACAAGAAGAAGCGTGAACTGATCGAGGCCCGCAACCAGGCCGACAGTCTCGCCTACCAGACCGAGAAGTCGCTCAAGGAGTTCGGCGACAAGATCGATGCTGCTGAGAAGCAGAAGATCGAGGAGAAGCTGGCCTCTCTCAGGAAGGCCCTGGAAGGGAGCGATGCCGAGGCCATCAAGAAGGAGTCCGACGAGCTGATGCAGGCCTCCCACAAGCTGGCCGAGGCGGTGTATGCCAAGGGCCAGGCGGCCGAAGGCGGTGCCGGGCAGCCGGGCGGCGACGCTGCCGGCGCCCAGGGTGGCGCTGCCGGGGGCGAGAAGGTCGTGGACGCCGACTTCGAGGAAGTGAAGGACAAATAAGCAGGCTCCGGGCTGAGGGCTCGGGGCTCAGGGCCAGGCGAAGAAAGGCGAAAGGCGTACAACCGTACCCTTTCGCCTTTTGCCGTAAGTGTTTTCCTGAGCCCAGAGCCCCGAACCCCGAGCCAAAAGGAATTCATTTTGGCAGAGAAACGCGATTACTACGAAGTCCTGGAAGTCCACAAAAACGCCTCCGAAACCGAGATCAAGAAGGCCTTCCGCAGGCTGGCCATCCAGTTTCACCCGGACAAGAACCAGGGGGACAAGGCAGCTGAGGAGAAGTTCAAGGAGATCACCGAGGCCTACGAGATCCTTTCCGACTCCCAGAAGCGGGCTCAGTACGACCAGTTCGGCCATGCCGGCGTGGGTGCCGGCGGCTTCTCCGGCAGCGGTTTCGGTTTCGGCGGGGCTTCGCCGTTCGGTGACATCTTCGGCGATATCTTCGGCGACATCTTCGGTGGCGGCGGCACCCGGCAACGGAGCCGGGGGCGGCGGGGCGACGACCTGCAGTACTCCATGGAGATCACCTTTGAAGAGGCGGCCAACGGCCTGGAGAAGAAGATCGAGGTCCCGTATGCCAAGCGGTGCGACACCTGCAGCGGCAGCGGTGCCAAGCCCGGGACCGAGCCGAAGGTCTGCCCCACCTGTCGCGGCGCCGGCCAGGTCCGTTTCCAGCAGGGATTCTTCAGTGTCAGCAAGACCTGCAACCAGTGCAACGGCGACGGCCGGGTGGTCGACGAACCGTGTCCCACCTGCCGCGGCAACGGCAACATCCGCGACCGGAAAACCCTATCGGTCAAGGTGCCGGCCGGGGTGGAGACCGGTATCCGTCTCAAGCTGACCGGCGAGGGGGGGCAGGGTACCAAGGGGGGTGGCAACGGCGACCTCTATGTCTACATCACGGTCAAGGAGCACCCGATCTTCACCCGCGAGGGGAACGACGTCATCTGCGAGATCCCCATCAGCTTTACCCAGGCCACCCTTGGCTGTGAGATCGACATCCCGACCCTGGGGGGAAAGGTTGCCATGAAGATTCCCGAAGGGACCCAGTCCGGGAAGGTATTCCGGCTTCGCGGCAAGGGTATCCAGTCGCTCCAGGGGTATGGCAAGGGAGACCAGCTGGTGGTGGTCAAGCTGGAGACCCCGACCAACCTGAACAGGAAGCAGCGGGAACTGCTGGAGGAGTTCGCCCGGATCAGCGGCGAGGATGTCCATCCGCTCCGGAAGGGGTTCTTCGACAAGGTCATGGATATCCTGAGTTGATCGGCCGCGGCCTGAAACAACGGGCTGCCCGTCTGGCCCTGGCGATGCTCGTCGGCTTCTGTGTCGCCGGCCAGACGGGACCTCTGTCGGCCAGGGAAAATCTGCCGGCCCAGGTTACCCTGCTCAGGAACAGTGACTACGCGCCGGCCCTCATGGCGGGGATCCGGGAGGCGAGGAAGAGTATCGTGGTCACCATGTTTCTCTTCAAGATGACCGACTCTCCCGGCAACCTTCCCCGCAAGGTTGCCGAAGAGCTGGTGCGGGCCCGTGGACGGGGTGTCGAGGTCACCGTCCTCCTGGAGCAGAACGACCGGTCGGAGGATTCCCTGAACGGCGACAACCGTGCAACGGCCCAGCTCCTCAAGCGGGGAGGGGTCAAGGTCTTCTTTGATACGCCGCGGGTCACCACCCACGTGAAGGCAGTGGTCATCGACGGTCGCTGGGTTTACCTGGGAAGCCACAACATGACCCAAAGCGCACTGCGTCACAACAACGAGCTCTCCCTGCGCATCGACTCCCGCGAACTCGCCGCCGAGATCACCGGCTTTCTGGACCGACTGTAATGCTCCCATGCACCCGTGAGGACTCGTTTCCGCGCTAGCCCCGCGATTTGGCTTTTGATGCAGGTTGCGCTGCCGGTGCTACCTCGGACGCCTGAGACGGTTTGTTGCCCACCGGCCACGGGAATCGCGGGGTTTTCGCTCCACCGAGTCCCCATACCTCACGGATCGGGCCACTACTGAAAACACGCGAGCAACTTTTCTTTCTATTTCCGCATGGTATAGTTTTCCGTCACCCATCGAGACGCCAGTTTGGAGAAACCCCGCACCATGGATGTTACCGCATTGAAGCAACTTCTGGAGCAGCTGAGCCGTGGCGAGGTCGCGGTCGACGATGCCCTGGAAAACCTGAAGCACCTCCCCTTCGAGGAATTGGGTGACGCCACCATCGACCATCATCGCGGTCTCCGCCAGGGGTTTCCGGAGGTGATCTTCGGCGGCACCAAGACCCTCGGTCAGCTGGAACGGATCATCACCGCCCTGGTGGCAAAAAAGAACAATATCCTGGCCACCCGGATCGACGAGGACAAGGCGTACCATCTCGGCCAGGCCTTTCCCGGCGCCGTCTACCACTCCGAGGCCCGCTGCCTGACCATCGAGCAGCAGCCGATCGCCATCCGCGGCCGGGGAGCAATCCTGATCGTCTCGGCCGGCACCTCCGACCTGCCGGTGGCGGCCGAGGCGGCGGTAACGGCCCGGATGCTGGGGAACCGGGTGGAGCAGCTCCACGACGTGGGGGTGGCCGGCATCCACCGTCTCCTGGCACGGCGGGAACTGCTGCTCTCCGCCAGCGTCCTTATCGTCGTGGCCGGCATGGAGGGTGCCCTGCCGTCAGTGGTAGGTGGACTGGTGGACAAGCCGGTCATCGCCGTTCCCACCTCCATCGGCTACGGCGCCTCGTTCGGCGGGCTGGCCGCCCTCCTGGGGATGCTCAACTCCTGTGCCGCCGGCGTCACGGTGGTCAATATCGACAACGGCTTCGGCGCCGGCTACGCCGCCAGTCTCATTAACAGGAACGAGGAGCGAGGATAAAGGATAAAGGCAGTCTTGTCTTTCCTCGTTCCTCGATCCCCGCACCTCGTTCCTGCCTTTGGAGTTTGCGTGCACCTGCATTTCGACTGCACCGCCGGGATATCCGGCGACATGACCGTGGCGGCACTCATCGATCTGGGGCTTCCCCTGGATCACCTGCGGACTGAACTGGCCAGGCTGCCGCTTCCGGCTGACCGGTACAGCATCGCCACCGAGCCGTGTCAGCGGCAGGGCATCCGTGCGGCCCGGTTCATCGTCCAGATCGCCGAGGAGCATCATCACCGCCACTACAGCCGGATCAGGACGATGATCGCAGAAAGTTCCCTGGCTGACGGGGTAAAGGAGCGCAGCCAGCGGATCTTCCGCCGGCTGGCCGAGGCCGAGGCAACGGTGCACGGCGTGACGCTGGAGGAGGTCCATTTTCACGAGGTCGGGGCCATTGACTCCATCGTCGATATCGTCGCTACGGCCATCGGCCTGGAGTATCTGGGGGTGACGAGCATCTCCGCCTCTCCCCTCCCCCTGGGAAGCGGTTTCGTGGAGACCGCCCACGGTCGGCTTCCGGTCCCTGCCCCGGCCACGGCCGAGCTGCTCAAGGGGGTACCGGTGCACGGCGATACCGGCCCGGGCGAACGGGTGACCCCCACCGGGGCGGCCATCGTCACCGCCCTGGCCAGCTGGTTCGGCTCCACCCCTCCCATGCGGCTGACCGGGATCGGCAACGGTGCCGGCGCTAAGGATTTTCCCGACATCCCCAATATCCTGCGCCTCTTCCTGGGCGAGTCGTCCGGCACGGGCGTGGCCTGGAACGACGAAATCCAGGTCCTGGAAACCCATATCGACGACATGACGCCGGAAGTGGCCGGGTTTCTCATGGAGCGGCTCTTCGACGCCGGGGCGCTGGATGTGGCCTACTCGCCGCTGCAGATGAAGAAGAACCGGCCGGGCATGAAGCTGACCGTCCTGGCAGAGCCGGCTACGGCCGACCGGCTGGCCCGTCTGGTCCTGGCCGAGTCGACCGCCATCGGCATCCGTCGTTACCGGGCCGACCGTCTCGTTCTGGAAAGGTCCGTTGAGGAGCGGGAGACCTCGCTCGGCCGGGTCAGGGTGAAGGTGATCAACGACCAGGGCCGGCTGCTCCGGGTCTCCCCGGAATTCGACGACTGCCGCCGGCTCGCCCTGGAACACGGGATGCCGATCCTGGACGTGTACCGCCTGATCGAACGGGAATGCGCTCTTCCGTGAACGGCCTGGTCAAGCTACTGGCCACCTGGTTCGGCGCGGGACTCTCCCCGGTGGCACCGGGCACTGTCGGCACAGCCGCGGCCATACCCCTCTACCTGCTCCTGGCCGGGCTGCCGCTTGGCTGGTACCTGGCGTTCCTGCTCATCTTCAGCGTCGGTGCCTGCTGGGTTGCCGACCGGGCAGAGGCCATCTACAAGCGGCACGATCCGGGACTGATCGTCATCGACGAAGTGGCCGGCTTTCTCCTCACCATGGCCGGGTCGGCGCTGGGCTGGCGGGAGATCCTGGCCGGTTTCCTCCTCTTTCGCTTCTTTGACGTGGTCAAGCCGTTCCCGGCCAGAAACATAGACCGGCAGCTGAAGAACGGCTGCGGCGTTGTGCTGGACGACCTGGCGGCAGGCCTCTACGCCTGCCTGTCGCTGCATCTGTTGGTGAGGTTCTGGCAATGATTGCAACACTTTCCATCGGCGACGAACTGATGCTCGGCGAGATCGTGGACACCAACGCCCCGTTCATCGCCACCCACCTCTATGCCGAAGGGTACCGGGTTGCCCGGCACCTGGCGGTGGGGGACGATGAGGCGGCCATCGCCGCGGCCATCCGCGAGCTGGCAGCGACCCATCGGGCAATCGTCGCTACCGGCGGACTCGGTCCCACCGAAGACGACGTGACCGCCCGGGCAGCGGCGATGGCCTTTGACCGGGAGTTGACCCTGCGGGAAGAGGTCCTGACGCACATTCACGCCTTTGCGGCCCGGGTCGGCAGAACGCTCCATCCCCGGAACGAGCAGCAGGCCTGGCTGCCGGCAACGGCCGAGCTCGTCCCCAACCCGGTCGGCACCGCCTATGGCTTTCGCCTGGATCATGGAGGCTGCAGCCTCTTCGTACTCCCCGGGGTGCCGGACGAGATGGGGGCGATGTTTACGGCCACGGTCCTGCCGACGCTCCGGCGGCTCCTCCCCTCCCCGCCCGTTTGTCTGACCCGGGTGCTCAAGGTCATCGGCCTCCCCGAGGCCGATATTTCCGCCCGGGTCTTTGACCTGGCCGGACCCGGCATCGAGCTTGCCTACTGCGTGGATTTTCCCGAGGTGCAGTTGAAGCTCCGCGCCACCGGCCGTGACCGGGCCGGGGTCGAGTCGCTGCTCGACGACACTGCCTCCCGGGTCCGGGAGCGGTTGGGCGACGCGGTTTTCGCCGAGGGAGAGGAGACCATCGACACGGTGGTGGCCCGGCTCTTCCGTGAGCGGGAGCTGACCCTGGCCCTGGCCGAGTCGTGCACCGGCGGCCTGATTGCCAAACGGATCACCGACCTGCCGGGAAGTTCGGCATACTTTTCCCAGGGGATCGTGGCCTATGCCAACGAGGCCAAGGAGCGGCTCCTGGGGGTGCCGGCGGAGCTGCTCGTCAACGTCGGTGCGGTCAGTCGGGAGGTGGCTGAGGCGATGGCGAACGGGGTGCGGGAGCGTGCCGGCTGCGATCTGGGGCTGGCGGTGACCGGTGTTGCCGGGCCGGACGGCGGCTCTGAAGAAAAGCCGGTCGGAACGGTCTACATCGCCCTGGCCGACGCCGAAGGGTGCCGGGTGGAACGGTTCCGGTTCGGCGGCAGCCGGGACAAGGTCAGGATACGGACCGCCGTAATGGCACTGGACTGGCTGCGCCACCGGCTGCTGGTGGCCCGGTAGCGGCAGGGGGAAGAGGCATGGCGCGAAAAAAGGTCCTCGTCTGGCTGATAGCCGCTGGCATTGCCGGAGCCATCCTTCCCCTCATGGAACTCGGCAGGGTCGCCCACTTCTGGCCCTCCGTGGATCTCCACCTCTCCATCCCCCTCGCCCTCGCCGGTCTGCCGCTCCTCCTCTTTTCCCTCATCGCCCTTTCCCATCAGTTCATCGCCAGCCATCTGACCAGTCAGGATCGGGAGGTCGTCGACCTGGAGGTGGCGCTGGAAAAACAGCTCCGCCGCTACAAGTCGCTTCTGGAAGGGGCGGGAAACGCCATCTTCGTTTTCAACGCCGAAAGCGGGGCCATGGAAGAGGTCAATCGCCTCGGCACGGAACTGCTCGGCTACAGCCAGGAGGAGTTGACTGCCCGCCGTGGGTCGGACCTGGTCGCCGAGGAGGACCTCGGCGATTTCATGGCCCTGGTCATGAGGGTCAAGCGGCGGGGAAGGGGCCGCTCGTCGGGGGTGACCTTCTGTCACAAGGACAGCAGCCGCCGCGTCTGTGAAATCGATGCCCGGTTGATCGACCTCGGCGATGAGCGTCTGGTGCATGTCACGGTCCGGGACGTCACCCTCCGTCACCAGGCAAAGCGGGAGATCCGCCAGCGGAACCACGAGCTGACCATCCTGAACGCCATCCTCACCCATGCCAATGACTCCCTGCGCCTCCGGAACGTCCTGGAGGTCTCCCTGGCCGAAACCATGGCGCTGTTCGATTCAGAGGCCGGGACGGTCCACCTCCTGGCCGGAGACCGGAGGACCCTGGTGCTGGCCGGCAGCAAGGCGATGCCTCCCTCCCTCGAAGAGGAGTTGCACAGCATGAGCCTGGCCCGCGATGCCTGCTGCCGGATGGTGACCCATCTCAGCTGCCACAGCGTGGCCACCGCCGATCTCGACGGCTGCTTCCTGAGCGGACGTCTGCGGGAGGCCGGCTGGGGGAGCGTCGTGGCGGTGCCTCTCATCGCCCACAACGTGCTGATCGGGGTCATGCACCTGATGAACTGTAGCGAGCGTCTCTGCCGCGACGACGAGCTCCGGTTCCTGACCACCCTCGGCAAGCAGGTGGGGATCGTCATCGAGCACGCCCGTGTCTTTGGCCAGCTCCGGGAAAAGAATGACGAACTGGAGCGTTCCCACACCATGCTGGAGCGAAGCAGCCGGGAGCTCGCCCTTTCCCAGAAGCGGCTCCGCAAGAACCTGGAACTGGTGGAGGAGGCGAACCGGGAACTGGAGCGGCTCGACCGGATGAAGAACCACTTCCTCGGCATGGTCTCCCATGAATTCAAGACCCCGCTCACCAGCATCATCGGCAGCTCCGAACTCCTGCTGGCCGCCCATTGCCTGGAAGCCCCGGAAGATCTCCGCCGCCTGCTGGAGATCATCCTCCAGGGGGGGATCCGCCTCAACGACATCGTCAACGACTTGCTCAAGGTGGCCCGCCTGGAGGCCAAGAGCCTGCTCCCCAACCGGAATATCGTCCACCTGGAGGAGGTGCTGAATACCATCCATGAGCGTTTTTCGCCGATTTTGGTGGAACGGTGCCAGACCCTCCTGATCGACAAGGGGATGGATCACCCTCCCTTCAACGCCGACCGGGGCTTCATCGAGGATGTCTTTGGCGAACTGCTGGAAAATGCGGTCAAGTTCACTCCGGACGGCGGGGTCATTACCATTGTCACCCGCTGCTCCTGTCGTGACGATCTGTATGACCGCAAGGCGGCCATGCACCGCTTCAACCAGCCGTTCTGGGAGCAGATGGACGATCGCCCGTTCCTTATGGTGGAGGTACGGGACAGCGGGATCGGCATCAGTTCCGAAGAGCATCTGCGGATCTTCGATACCTTCTACGAGGTTGGCGAGATCAACCATCACTCCAGCGGCAAGCACAAGTTCCAGGGCAAGGGGACCGGTCTCGGCCTGGCCATCGTCAAGGGGATGGTCGAGGCCCATGGCGGGATGGTCTGGGTGGAGAGCAGTGTCGACGAAGGGGAAACCGGCAGCGTCTTCTGTTTCCTCATCCCCATGGGCGAGCCGACCCTGCAGCCGGAGCTTCCCCTCTTCCAGGATGGAAACTGATCCTGCCCTTTGTCCCCCCTCCTGGCCTCCCCCCGCTGGGGGGAGGAATGTTGTTCCCTCCCCCGGAGGGGGAGGGTCAGGGGAGGGGGATCTGCATTTGTGACAACGTAAAACTAACTTAGGTTGAAATCTTTCGGTCAAGTATGCTATTTCTTGGGGCCATTACCCGGCGTCTGCCCGATGACCGGCCAAGCGGAGGAGCTGCGATGCAGGAACGTGAAAAAGCGATAGACCTGGCAGTCAGCCAGATAGAAAAACAGTTCGGCAAAGGGGCCATCATGCGGCTCGGGAACGATGAGCCGCTCCCGGACGTGGCAGCCATTCCCACCGGTGCCCTCTCACTGGACCTGGCCCTGGGGGTCGGCGGCGTGCCGCGGGGGAGGATCATCGAGGTTTTCGGCCCGGAGTCGTCGGGCAAGACCACCCTGGCCCTGCATATCGTGGCCGAGGCCCAGAAGCTGGGTGGTATCGCCGCCTTTGTCGACGCGGAACACGCCCTTGATATCGGCTATGCCCGGAAGCTCGGGGTAAAGACCGACGACCTCCTGGTCTCCCAGCCCGACACCGGTGAGCAGGCGCTGGAGATTGCCGAGACGCTGGTCAGAAGCGGTGCCATCGACATCCTGGTGATCGACTCGGTGGCGGCCCTGGTCCCCAAGGCCGAGATCGAGGGGGAGATGGGTGACTCCCACATGGGGCTCCAGGCGCGGCTCATGTCACAGGCGCTCCGGAAGCTGACCGCGATCATCAGCAAATCCAACTGCTGCGTGATCTTCATCAACCAGATCCGGATAAAGATCGGGGTCATGTTCGGCAACCCCGAGACCACCACCGGCGGCAACGCCCTCAAGTTCTACGCCTCGGTCAGGATGGACATCCGGAAGATCGCCTCCCTCAAGCAGGGGAACGATGTCATCGGTTCCCGCACCAGGGTGAAGGTGGTCAAAAACAAGGTGGCGCCCCCCTTCAAGGAAGTGGAGTTCGATATCCTTTACGGCGAAGGGATCTCCCGGGAAGGGGACGTCCTGGATCTTGCCGTTGACCGGGCGATTGTCGACAAGAGCGGCGCCTGGTACTCATACGGCAAGGACCGGATCGGCCAGGGACGCGAAAACACCCGTATCTTCCTCAAGGAGCATCCGGAGATGCTGGCCGAGATCAGGGAGAAGCTGCTTGCCCAGTGCGGGCTGGCAGGTAGCGGCGGGGCAGCGGCGTAGATCATAAGGGAGCCACCCATGGACCTGATAGAAATCCTGACGATCGCGGTAAAGGCTCGCTCCTCGGACATCCATATCAAGACCGGCCTGCCGCCGGTGGTGCGGATCGACGGGAGGCTCCGGCCGATCCCCAATGCGCCCCGGTTGAGCGGCGAAACGGTCGGGGCCATGGCGGACTCCATGATGAACGCCCGCCAGAGGAAGCAGTTCGAGGAGAACTACGAGGTCGATCTGGCCTACGGAGTTCCCGGACTCTGCCGGTTCCGGGTTAGCGTCTTTCACCAGCGGGGGACGGTGGCCATGGTATTCCGGGCCATTTCCTTTGGTATCCCTTCTCTCGAGACCCTCAACCTCCCCCTGGTCCTGAAGAAGATCTCTGCCGAGGAACGGGGGCTGGTCCTGGTTACCGGCACCACCGGGAGCGGCAAGTCCACCACCCTGGCCGCCATGATCGACTACATCAACGAGAGCCGGACCTGCAACATCATCACCGTCGAGGATCCGGTGGAATTCCTCCACCGGGACAAGAAGAGCATCATCAGCCAGCGGGAACTGGGATTCGACACCCTCTCCTTCAGCTCTGCGCTCAAGGGGGCGTTGCGCCAGGACCCGGATGTCATCCTGGTCGGCGAGATGCGCGACCTGGAAACCATTGAGACCGCCATGCACGCGGCTGAGACCGGGCACCTGGTCATGTCCACCCTCCATACCCTGGACGCGGCGGAGACGATCAACCGGATCATCTCCGTGTTCCCGCCGTACCATCAGCGTCAGATCAGGATGCAACTGTCCGGCGTCCTCAAGGCAGTCATCTCCCAGCGTCTCGTCCCCCGGGCCGACGGCAAGGGACGGGTGCCGGCGGTCGAGGTCATGATCGGTACGGCCCGCATCCGGGAGTGCATCGACGACAAGGAAAAGACCAAGCTCATTCCCGAGGCTATTGCCCAGGGTCACGTGAACTACGGCATGCAGACCTTTGACCAGTCACTGATGCAGCTGCTGACACAAAAGATGATCACCTATGAGGAGGCGATGCGCCAGTCCTCAAACCCGGACGACTTCGCCCTCAAGATTTCCGGCATCTCCTCCACATCCGATGCCACCTGGGATCAGTTCTCCGCTGAAGACAAAGGATCGGAAGGGGAGTCGCCGGAGATCGAGAAGTTTTAGGATGGCCGGCAAGGTCATGGATGCGGCCCTGAACCTGCTTGCCCGTCGCGACCACAGCAGTGCCGAACTCTCCCGGAAGCTGGCCGCCAGGGGGTTTGCCGCGGAGGAGATCGACACGGCCATTTCCCGGCTGCATGCCCTTGCCTACCTGGATGACCGCCGCTATGCCGAACAGTGGGCAGCACGGGCGGTACGGGAAGGGACGGCGGTTGGCCCCCGGCTCCGCCTGGAACTCCGCCGCCGGGGCATCCCGCCGGAGATGGTCGAGGCTGCCATGGCGGCGGCAGGGGAAGAGCTGGATGAGCGCCAGGCAATCGGAGAACTCCTGGCCCGCCGGTTTGCCGGGTTCGATCCCGCAGCCGCCACCCAGCAGGAAAAACGGCGGGTCGTTGGCTGGTTCCAGCGGCGGGGGTTCTCGCTTTCTGCCATCCTTGACGGCATGCGCCTTGCCGGCGACGAGTGATAGACAAATTTAGTTTTCGTCCCATCGGGACAGAATGCATGTAGCCGGGGGATTCATCCCCCGGTGTCGGGATTGGATTAATCCTTCAGTCACGTACGTGACGAAAGAAAATATCGCTTGGGTCCCGGTGATAAATCACCGGGCTACAGGCATTCTGTCCTTTAGGCCCCTTGGGTCCTACGGGACGTAATCTAACAAATCAGCTGCATTCCAATTCACACCCGAGGCACCGATGACCGGAAAAGAGATACGCGCCAGATTCCTGAAGTTTTTCGCCGACCGTGGGCACACCATTGTTCCCAGTTCCGGCCTGATCCCCCATAACGACCCGACGCTCCTGTTCACCAATGCCGGTATGAACCAGTTCAAGGACTGCTTCCTCGGCATGGAGAAGCGCGACTACGTGCGGGCCTGTTCGTCGCAGAAATGCGTCCGGGCCGGCGGCAAGCACAACGACCTGGAAAACGTCGGCCGGACCGCCCGCCACCATACCTTCTTCGAGATGCTGGGGAACTTCTCCTTTGGCGACTACTTCAAGAAGGAGGCGATCGCCTATGCCTGGGAGTTCCTGACCAGGGACCTGGGGCTGGACAAGGACCGGCTCTACGTCACGGTCTATACCGACGACGACGAGGCCGCCGACATCTGGCACCTGCAGGAAGGGGTGCCGCGGGAGCGGATCTACCGGTTCGGCGAAAAGGACAACTTCTGGTCCATGGGCGACACCGGCCCCTGCGGTCCCTGCTCCGAGATCTTCTGGGACAACGGCCCGGAAGTGGGGTGCGGCAGCCCGACCTGTGCGGTCGGGTGCGACTGCGACCGGTACATGGAGATCTGGAACAATGTCTTCATGCAGTTCGACCGTTCCTCGGACGGCACCCTGACGCCGCTCCCCAAGCCGGCCGTCGACACCGGCATGGGACTGGAGCGGATCTCCACGGTTATGCAGGGGGTGAAATCCAACTACGATACCGACCTGCTCCAGGGGATCATCCAGTACGTTGCCAAGCTTGGCGGCAAGAGCTACCGGCAGAACGACAGGGACGACGTCTCCATGCGGGTCATTGCCGACCACGCCCGGGCCGTCACCTTCCTGATCTGCGACGGCGCGCTCCCCAGCAACGAGGGGCGGGGCTACGTGCTGCGCCGCATCATGCGCCGGGCGGCCCGCCACGCCAAGATGCTCGGCTTTGCCGAACCGATCCTCCACCGGACGGTCGATGCGGTGAACAGCATCATGGCCGACGCATTCCCCGAGCTCCTGGAGCGGGAAGAGTACATCAAGAAGGTGATCCTGGCCGAAGAGGAACGGTTTGCCGAAACCCTCGACCGCGGACTGGCAATTCTGAACGAAGAGGTGTCCAGTCTGAAGACGGGTGGCCGGACCGTTCTGCCGGGCGAAGCGGTCTTCAAGCTCTACGACACCTTCGGTTTCCCGGTTGACCTCACTGCCGACATCGTTGCCGCCGAAGGGATGACGGTCGACGAGGACGGGTTCGCCCTCTGCATGGAACGCCAGCGGAGCCAGGCGCGGGAACACTGGAAGGGGTCGGGAGAAGAGGGGATCGCCTCTATCTACAAGACCCTCTACAGCGAGGGGACCCGTTCCCTCTTTACCGGCTACGACGAGCAGACCGCCTACGGGATCGTGTCGGTGCTGGTCAGGAACGGCGAGGTGGTGACCGAGGCGGCGACCGGTGACGAAGTGGCCGTGATCACCGACCGGACTCCGTTCTACGGCGCCTCCGGCGGTCAGGCCGGGGACACGGGGGTGATTTCCAGCGGTAACGCCCACCTGGAGGTTACCACGACGCTCCGCCCCTATAGCGACCTGATCGTTCACCGGGCAGTGGTGAAGAGCGGCACCATCAGAACCGGCGAAGCGGTTGATCTCAAGGTCACGGTGCCGGAGCGCCTGGCCACGGCCCGCAACCATACCGCCACCCACCTGCTCCAGTCGGCACTGCGCCAGGTGCTGGGGGACCATGTGAAGCAGGCCGGTTCCCTGGTGGAACCGGAGCGGCTCCGGTTCGACTTCACCCACTATTCCGCCGTCAATCCCGACGAGCTGCGGAGGGTCGAGGAACTGGTGAACGGCTACATCATGGCCAATGCCCCGGTAAACTCCCGGGAGATGGCGGCGGCCGAGGCGATGGCCAGTGGCGCCACCGCCCTGTTCGGGGAGAAGTACGGCGAAACGGTCCGGGTCGTGACCGTGGGGGACGTGAGCAGTGAGCTCTGCGGCGGCACCCATGTGGGGGCGGCCGGTGACATCGGTTTCTGCAAGATCGTCTCCGAGAGCGGCATCGCTGCCGGGGTGAGGCGGATCGAGGCGCTGACCGGCACCGCTGCGGTGCGTTATGTCCAGCAGCTGGAAGACGAGCAGCGCCAGGTGGCGAGCCTGGTCAAGGCCGAGGGGGGGAGCACCATCGACAGGGTGGAGCGGCTCCTGGCCCGCCAGCGTGAGCTTCAGCGCGAGGTCGAGACCCTGCAGGCCCGCATCAACGCCAGCGCCTCAGCCGACCTGCTGGCCGGGGTCCGGGAGGTGGCCGGGGTCAAGGTCCTGGCAACGCAGGTGGAGGGGGTCGATGCTAAAGGTCTCCGGGAACTGGCCGATACCCTCAAGGAACGGCTCGGCTCCGGCATCATCGGTCTCGGCAGCAGTGCCGACGGCAAGGTTGCCCTCCTGGTAGCGGTGACGAAGGACCTGACCGGCCGGTTCAAGGCCGGGGAACTTATCCGGGAACTGGCGCCGGTGGTCGGCGGTAGCGGTGGCGGCAAGCCGGAACTGGCCCAGGCCGGGGGCACCAAGCCGGAGAACCTGGCCGCGGCCCTGGAAAAATTGCCCACCCTGATCGGCGGGTAGTTGCCAACGTCCCAGGACAGGGTATGGTTATAACGCTAGCTTTTAATCTTAATGTGACAATACAAGGTCGCCGATCTTGCTAGAACTCTCCCAACAACCAGCCCTTGAGCAGCATCAGCGGCTCATTCAGAAACGGATACTCATCGTCGATGATGAAGCGATCATCCGCGACCTCTGTAGCCGCGCCCTCAAGGGGTACGACGTAGTCCAGGCGGGCGACGGTGAAGAGGCGTTGCATATCTTCGAAAAGGGTGGCATCGACGTCATTCTGACCGATGTCATGATGCCCAAAATGGACGGCATCGAGCTGCTCCGCCGCCTGAAGGAGAAGGAGCCGACCCTGGTGGTCATCGTCATGACCGGTTTCGCGGAAAAGGAGGTCATCCTCAACGCCCTCAAGGCCGATGCCGACGACTTCATCTCCAAGCCGCTCAACCTGCTGCAGCTGAAAACCGCCGTTGACAAGGCGCTGGTGAAGAAGGCGCTCAAGGAAGAGATTGCCAACCTGAAGAACCTGGACCGGCTCAAGTCCAACTTCCTGTCCATCATCTCCCACAAGTTCCGCACCCCGCTGACGGCGATCTCCCTCTTCCTCCAGAATATGGGAACCGGCGTCTTCGACGCCCAGGATGATGCCTTCAAGCAGAACCTGCAGCTGATCCTTGACGAAGCCTACTACCTGGAACGGATGGTATCCGATCTCCTCGTCTTCAGCCGTGTCATGGATACCGGCCGGGGGCTGAAGCTGGAGCCGTGCAGCATTGAAAAGCTGATTCACGTCATTCTGTCCGAATCCCGCGAGGTCACGAGGAAATCGGGGATCGATGCCGAGCTGGTGATGGAACCGGTTCCGCCGCTGATGCTCGACGCCGACAAGATCACCTTCTGTCTCAAGCAGGTGATCGACAACGCCTTCAAGTTCACCAGCAACAGTGGCCAGGTGACCATCGCCCTGCGCCCCGAAGGGACCGGCTGCCGGTTCAGTGTTACCGACACCGGGACCGGGATGCCGAAGGACGAACTCCCCAAAATCTTCGAGAAATTCTACCAGATCGACCCGTCCCATACCGGCCAGATCAGGGGATTCGGGCTCGGCCTCTATTATGCGAAGGAGTTTGTGCGCGCCCACGGCGGAACGATCCAGGTGGAGAGCGAACTGGGGCAAGGCACCACCGTGACGATCACCCTTCCTGGAGAAGCCCTATAGGGGTTCTTGACAACACCCGTCCGCCAGGTTCCGCTTTTCCGAGCCCCGTCATATCCCGTCCCCCCTTTTCTGCAGCCGTTTCGCAACTCCTCTTTGTCGTTGATTATTTTCCCTCATCTGCTATAGTTGTGCACTTCGCATCCCCCATCCCATTGGCAAGGCGGTAGGCAGCATGCAGCACTTGATCGATAAGGCCAACACGCTGATGGAGGCCCTTCCCTACATCAGGCGCTTCTCCGGCAAGACCGTCGTCATCAAGTATGGCGGCCACGCCATGGCCGACGAAGCGCTGAAGGAGTCCTTCGCCCTCGACGTCATCCTGCTCAAGTCGCTGGGCATCAACGTGGTCGTGGTGCACGGCGGTGGTCCCCAGATCAACGAGACCCTCAAGCGCTACGGCATCGTCTCCGAGTTCGTTCGCGGGATGCGGGTCACCGACAGCCAGACCATGGCCGTTGTCGAGATGGTGCTCACCGGTCAGGTCAACAAGGAAGTGGTCGGCTATCTGAACCAACACGGCGGCCGGGCCGTCGGCCTGTCCGGCAAGGACGGTTCCCTGCTCCTCTGCGAAAAGATGCTGCAGGAGGTGAAGGGTGACGACGGGACTGTGGAGCTGGTGGATATCGGCTATGTGGGAAACGTGGTCAAGGTGAACCAGGAGCTGATCCAGACCCTGGAGCACGGCAAGTTCCTGCCGGTCATCGCGCCGGTGGGGGTCGGGGCGAACGGCGAGAGCTACAATATCAACGCCGACGTGGTGGCGGGCCGGATCGCCGGGGCCTTGCGGGCCGAAAAGCTGATGCTTTTGACCGACGTCTCCGGGGTGAAGGACAAGGAGGGGAAGCTCCTCTCCAGCATCGCCCTTGCCGACGTGCCGCGGCTGATCGATGACGGCACCATTTCCGGCGGCATGATCCCCAAGGTCGAGTGCTGCGTGGATGCCCTGAATGAAGGGGCGAAAAAGGCGCATATCGTCGACGGCCGGGTGCAGCACGCCGTACTGCTGGAGATATTTACCGACGTGGGCGTCGGCACGGAGATAACCCAATGACTTCACAAGAATGGATTGAACGGTCCGACCGGGTCATCATGAAGACCTACGGCCGCTACCCCATCGTCCCGGTCCGGGGTGAGGGGTGCGTACTGTGGGATGCCGATGGCAAGCGCTACCTGGACTTTCTGGCCGGCGTGGCAGTGAACAACCTGGGGCATTGCCATCCCAAGGTGGTCCAGGCGATCCAGCAGCAGGCGGCGACCCTGATCCACTGCTCCAATTATTATCAGATCCCGACCCAGATTGAGCTGGCCGAGCTCCTCTGCAACCACTCCTTTGCCGACAAGGCCTTTTTCTGCAACAGCGGCGCCGAGGCCAACGAGGCGGCCATCAAGCTGGCCAGGAAGTACAGCCGCGACACCTTCGGGCCGGAGCGGTACGAGATCATCACCGCCGCTGATTCGTTTCACGGCCGGACCATGGCCACCGTCTCCGCCACCGGCCAGGAGAAGGTGCAGAAGTTCTTCGACCCCCTCCTCCACGGTTTCCGCCATGTCCCGTTCAACGACGTGGCGGCGCTGAAGGAGGCCATCACCGCCAACACCTGCGCCATCATGCTGGAGCCGATCCAGGGCGAGGGGGGGGTGAACGTCCCTGCCCCCGGCTATCTGCAGGCGGTGCGTGAGCTGTGCGACGAGCACGGCCTGCTCCTGATCCTGGACGAGGTCCAGACCGGCATCGGCCGGACCGGCAGGCTCTTCGCCCACGAGCATTTCGGCATCGCACCCGACATCATGACCCTGGCCAAGGCGCTGGCCGGCGGCGCCCCCATCGGCGCCATGCTCGCCAGGGACAAGTACGCCGTTGCCTTCACCCCCGGCACCCACGGCTCCACCTTCGGCGGCAACCCGCTCATGACCGCGGCGGCGCTGGCCGCTGTCCGGGCCATCCTGGAAGAGGGGCTCCTCAACCGCGCCGAAGAGATGGGTGAGTACCTGCTGGGCGAGCTGGAGGCGCTGAAAAAACGGTTCAGTGTCATCACCGGCGTGCGCGGCATCGGCCTGATGATCGGCATGGGGCTCACCATCCCCGGCAGCGAGATCGTCAAGAAGGGGCATGAGAGGGGGGTGCTGCTCAACGTCACCCACGACAGCGTGCTCCGTTTCGTGCCACCGCTCGTCGTAACGAAGCAGGAGGTCGACGAGATGATCGGCATCCTGGCCGGCATCCTGGAGGAGATCGAACCATGAAGCGGGATTTCCTGGCCCTGAGCCAGTACAGCAGGCAGGAACTGGACGACCTCTTCATCCTCACCCGCGACCTGAAGGAGAAGCAGCGGTCGGGTCTTCCCCACCATCTCCTGGCGGGCAAGACCCTGGCCATGATCTTCGAGAAGTCGTCCACCCGGACCCGGATCTCTTTCGAGGTCGGGATTTTCCAACTGGGCGGACATGGCCTGTTCATTTCCAACAAGGATTCCCAGATGGGTCGGGGCGAACCGATCAAGGACACGGCGCGGGTCATGGCCCGCTACTGCGACGGGGTGATGATCCGCACCTTCGGCCAGGAAGTCGTCGACGAGTTTGCCCGCTATGCGTCGGTGCCGGTCATCAACGGCCTGACCGACCTGTTCCACCCCTGCCAGATCATGGCCGACCTGTTCACGGTCATCGAGCACAAGGGTGGCTACGAGGGACTCACCTTCGCCTGGGTGGGGGACGGCAACAACATGGCCAACACCTGGATCGAGGCGGCCGCCATCTTCGGCTTCGAACTCCGCCTGGCCTGCCCCAAGGGGTACGAACCGGACGCCGGGGTGTTGAAGTGGGCCGCCGACAAGGGAGCCAGGCTGCTGCTGACCACCGACCCGCAGGAGGCGGTTGCCGGCGCCCATGTCCTCAATACCGACGTCTGGGCCAGCATGGGGCAGGAGGCCGAGCAGCAGGCGCGGACAAAGGCCTTTGTCGGCTACTGCCTCGACGAGACCCTGGTGGAACTGGCTTCCGCCGACTCCATCGTGCTCCACTGCCTCCCGGCCCACCGGGGGGAGGAGATCAGCGACGGAGTGATCGAAGGGAAGCACTCCGTGGTCTGGGACGAGGCCGAGAACCGGCTGCATGTACAGAAGGCAATCATGGCAACACTGATGAAATAGTGAGCGCCGCTTTTGCGCCAGCTCGGCGTTGCCCTTCAAGAACTCCTTGTGCGGCGTGGCGCTGCCACGCCTCCGCGGGTTCTTTCGGGCGCCTTGATCTGACACAAAATCGACGCTCAGACGAAGTTCAGTCATAAAACATAAGGAGATCAGCATGGCCAAAAAAGACGTGAAAAAGATCGTCCTCGCCTACTCCGGCGGTCTGGACACCTCCATTATCCTCAAGTGGCTGAAGAACGAGTACGGCTGCGAGGTGATCACCTTTTCCGCCGATCTGGGACAGGGGGACGAACTGGACCCGATCCGCGACAAGGCCTTTGCCACCGGTGCCGACAAGGTCTACATCGACGACCTGAAGGAAGAGTTCGTCAAGGACTTCGTCTTCCCGATGTTCCGGGCCAATGCCATCTACGAGGGGCATTACCTGCTCGGCACCTCCATTGCCCGGCCGCTCATCGCCAAGCGCCAGATGGAGATCGCCGCCATCGAGGGGGCCGATGCGGTCTCCCACGGTGCCACCGGCAAGGGGAACGACCAGGTCCGCTTCGAACTGGGTTATTACCACTTCAATCCGGCCATCACGGTCATCGCCCCGTGGCGGGACTGGAAGCTGAACAGCCGTCAGGCGCTCATCGCCTATGCCAAGAAGAACGACATCCCCATCCCGATCACCAAGAAGCGCCCCTGGTCGTCCGACCGGAACCTGCTGCACATCTCCTTCGAGGGGGGCATCCTGGAGGACACCTGGGCCGAGCCGCCCGAGAACATGTTCGTCCTGACCAAGGCCCCGGAAAAGGCCCCCAACAAGCCCCAGTTCGTGGAGATCGAATTCAGGAACGGCAATGCGGTGGCGGTGGACGGCGAGAAAATGAGCCCGGCCCAGCTCCTGGCTCACCTGAACTACATCGGCGGCGAGCACGGCATCGGCCGGGTCGACCTCTTGGAGAACCGCTCCGTCGGGATGAAGTCCCGCGGCGTCTACGAGACCCCGGGCGGCACCATCCTCCGCGAGGCCCACATGGCGGTGGAGCAGATCACCATGGACCGCGAGGTGATGCGGGTGCGCGACTCCCTCATCCCCGAGTATGCCCGGATGATCTACGCCGGCTACTGGTTCTCGCCGGAACGGGAGATGCTCCAGACCCTGATCGACGATTCCCAGAAGTGCGTCAACGGCGTGGCTCGGGTCAAGCTCTACAAGGGGCACTGCCGCACCGTCGGCCGCAAGTCCGACACCGACTCCCTGTTCAACCTGGACTTTGCCACCTTTGAGAAGGATCAGGTCTACAACCAGAAGGACGCGGAAGGGTTCATCAAGATCAATAGCTTGCGGCTCCGGATCAGGTCGCTGATGCAGGCCAGCCGGAAGAAGTAAAGATTCTGCTGCAGGTTAACAAGATGGATACAAAGGGGCATGATCCGATCATGCCCCTTTGTGTTATATCGGCCGGTTTGCATGAAAAGGCCGCGGTCACGGCTGCATCGTTGCGAGGAGCTGTTTAGTGGATTGGATTACCATCATTGGCATTGCCCTGGCCCTGGCTATGGACGCGTTTGCCGTTGCCCTGGCTACGGGTGCCGTGGTCAATCCCCTGACGGGGCGCCACCTGTTCCGTCTGGGTTTTCATTTCGGCCTGTTCCAGGCGTTGATGCCTATTGCCGGCTGGCTGGTGGGGATGGCGGTACAAAAATGGATCGCGGCGTATGATCACTGGATCGCCTTTGGGCTGCTCGCGGTGGTGGGTGGCCGGATGATCGTGGAAGCATTCGATGAGGAGAAGGACAAGGCCGCCTCCGACCCCACGCGTGGGCTCACCATGGTCATGCTGTCGGTGGCTACCAGCATCGATGCCTTGGCGGTGGGGCTGTCTCTTGCCATGCTCGATGTCAGCGTCTGGCTGCCTGCCGCGGTCATCGGAGTGGTCGCCGGGGTACTTACCGTGTGCGGCATGCTGCTGGGCCGGCGGTTAGGGGCTAACTGGGGCAAGCGCGTGGAGATCTGCGGCGGATTGGTGCTCTGCGTTATAGGACTGAAGATCCTCCTCGAACACACCCTGTTCAAGGCGTAATGTGGAATCTGGGGATGAGGTTGCAGTGTGGGGAGGCAAGGCAGGAAAGAGATAATGCCAACCAAGCGCTGGACCGGGTTTTCCAACGCAAACAGAAGAAGCCGTAAGCACAATGGCTTACGGCTCACAGTTTACATTCTCAAAAGATACCTACATTAAAACGGGATGTCGTCATCCGGGTTGAAGGCCGGCTCGTCGTAGCTCGGGCCGGCGCCGAAGCTCTCCGCCTCGCCGGACTGCCTGCCGCTGGGACGTCCTCCCCCCTCGCCTTTGGGGCTCAGCATCTGCATCTTCTCGCCTACCACCTCGGTGGTGTAGCGGTCCCGGCCATCCTTGTCCTGCCACTTGCGGGTCTGGAGCCGCCCCTCGATGTAGACCGTCTTCCCTTTGGACAGCCACTCGCCGGCCACTTCGGCCTGACGGCCCCAGAGGACCACGTTGTGCCACTCGGTCTTTTCTTCCCAGTCGCCGCTCTTGCTCTTGTACCGCTCCGACGTTGCCACGGAGAAACTGGCCACCGCCGTACCCGTGGCCGTGTAGCGAACCTCGGGATCTTTACCCAAATTGCCGATCAACATGACCTTGTTGAGGCTTGCCATGACAGGCTCCTTATCAGTTCGGGGATTGAAATCGTGGAGGCAGTCTATAAAAACCCCCACCCCTTGGCAAGCGCTATTTTGTTTGACGGAACGATGAAAAAAAAGTAAGTTAGCCGGGAATAATCGGCCAGGTCTACTGCATGCTGCGAGCCTATCTCTTCCTGTTGGTCTTCATCCCGCTGACCGTACTCTTTGCCGCCAGCGCCATTCTCTTTACCTTTTTCGACCCGACCGGCAGCTGCTACCACGCCCACGCCCGGGGATGGAGCAGAACGGCGCTCCGGCTTGCCGGGGTAAAGGTGGCGGTGGAGGGGCTGGAGCATGTCCCGCAGGGCGAGCCGCTCATCTTCATGGGGAACCACCAGGGGAACTTCGATATCCTGGCGCTGTTCCTGGCCATTCCCCAGCGGTTTGCCTGGCTGGCCAAGGAAGAGCTGTTCAAGGTCCCGGTGTTCGGCCATTCCATGCGGCGGGCAGGTTACATCCCCCTCGACCGGGGGGATGGCCGGGAGGCGTTGCGCAGCCTGGAGCGGGCTGCTGGCATGATTCGGGCAGGGGCCAGCGTGGTGGTCTTCCCGGAAGGGACCCGGACCAAGGATGGCGACCTCCTGCCGTTCAAAAAGGGGGGGTTCCTCCTGGCCGGCAAGGCCGAGGTGCCGATCGTGCCGTTCACCATTACCGGGAGCATGGCGATCAACCCGCGCAACCGGATCGAACTCTATCCCGGCACGCTGCACATCCGCTTCGCCCCGCCGATTGCAACGGCCGGGCGCAGCCGGCAGCGTGACGAACTGATGACAGAGGTCAGGCAGGCCATTGCCGCCGGCCTGGAGTACAGCGCATGACCGCAGCATATATCGGACTCATCGTCGTGGGACTCGGGCTGGTTGCCTGGGGACTGCCGGCAGCGCACCGCCTCCGCCGGCCGTTGGACATCGTGGCCGCCCTGGCGGTGCTGGCCGGGCTGTGCGCCGCAATTTTCGGGACACTGATGACGACGGTTCCCGGCTTCCTGAAGGGATGACATGACAGAAAAGGTCAAAACCTTAGGCGTCAACCTGGCCGTTGCCTGCGTCATCGGCCTGATCATGATAGCCGTTACCATCCAGTACCGGCAGTGGCGCCAGTTCGGCAAGGGAGAAAAGGCCCTGGCTGTCGGGGACTACATCCAGGCGGTAGCCGGCTATGAATCGGCCATTCACATGTACACCCCGGGAAGCCCCCTGGTGAGCCGTTCAGCGGACAAACTCTGGCAGATCGGCGAGACCCTGGAGCGGCAGGGCGAGACGGACAAGGCTCTGATCGCCTACCGGGCACTGCGCAGCTCCTTCTATGCGGCCCATTGGCTCATCACCCCCGGCCAGTCCTGGATCGCCCGCTGCGACGGGAAGATCAGGACGCTGGCAAAACCGGTTCAACCGGGCAACTAACCTGTTCTGCGTTCAACGTTCCCGGTTCAACGTCACACCCTTGAGCGTAGAACATAGAACGTAGAACTCAGAACGGAATCTATGGACTTCACCGAACACGATATCACCGGTCTCAAGATCGTCCCGCTCGGCGGGCTGGGCGAGATCGGTCTCAACATGATGCTCTTCGAGTACGGCGATGATATCATCGTCGTCGACTGCGGTCTGATGTTTCCCGAGCCCTACATGCTCGGCATCGACCTGGTGGTGCCGGACATCTCCTACCTGAAGGAGCGGGCCGACCGGGTCAGGGGGATTCTCCTCACCCACGGTCACGAAGACCACATCGGCGCCCTTCCCTATGTCCTCCCCGAGATAAATCCTCCCATCTACGGCACGGCCCTGACGCTCGGCTTCGTCAAGGAGAAGCTGAAGGAGTTCGACCTGGACGAAAAGGTCGTGCTGGAGACCGTCCGCCCCCGGCAGACGGTGACGTTGGGGGCCTTTTCAGTGGAGTTCATCCGGGTGGCCCACTCCATCGTCGACGGCTGCGCCCTGGCCATCCGCTCCCCGGAAGGGGTGGTGATCCACACCGGCGACTTCAAGATCGACCAGACCCCGGTGGATGGGGAACTGACCGATCTGGCCACCTTTGCCCGCTACGGCGAGGAGGGGGTGCTGGCCTTCCTGGCCGATTCCACCAACGTGGAGCGGGAAGGGTACACCCTGTCGGAGCGGCTGGTGGGAGACGCCTTTGACGAGATCTTTCCCCGGTGCGGCGGCCGGATCATCGTTGCCGCCTTCTCCAGCAACATTCACCGGGTCCAGCAGGTGGTGAATTCCGCGGCCCGGGCCGGCCGGAAGGTCCTCCTGAACGGCCGCTCCATGGTGGCCAACGTCCAGATCGCCCGGCAGCTCGGGTATCTGCAGATCCCCGAGGGGCTTCTCATCGACCTGAAGGAGTTGCCGCGCCTCCCCAAGGAGGAGATCTGCATGATCACCACCGGCTCCCAGGGCGAACCGATGTCGGCACTCACCCGGATCGCCATGGACGACCACAAGCAGATCAAGCTGGAAGAAGGGGACACGGTCATCCTCTCCTCCCGGTTCATTCCGGGCAACGAAAAGACCATTTCGGACCTGATCAATCACCTCTACCGGCGCGGTGCCGAGGTCTTTCACGAAAAGGTATCCGAGGTCCATGTTTCGGGCCATGCCAGCCAGGAGGAGCTGAAGCTGCTCCACAACCTGGTCCGGCCCCGCTGGTTCATCCCGGTCCATGGCGAGTACCGGCACCTGGTTCGCCATGCCCGCCTGGCCCAGGAGCTGGGGGTGCCGAAGGAGCGCTGCATCCTGGCGGTGAACGGCGACATGGTCGCCTTCAGCGGTGGCGAGGGGTGCATCCTCGGCCGGGTGCCGGTCGGCAGGGTCTTCGTGGATGGCAAGGGGGTCGGCGATGTGGGCGACGTGGTGCTCAAGGACCGCCAGCACCTGTCCCAGGACGGGATGGTGGTGGTGATCATCGGCATCAACCAGGTGACCGGCGAGATCATCTACGGCCCGGACATCGTTTCCCGCGGGTTCGTCTTCGAGGATGAGAGCCAGGAGTACCTTGAGGAGGCCAAGAAGGTCGTTCTGGACACCCTGGCCCTGAACAGCCCGGAATTCCTCGGGGACTGGAACGAGGTGAAGCAGGAGGTCCGGACGGTCCTGCGCCGCTTCTTCAAGAAGACCATCGAACGGCGGCCGGTGATCCTGCCGGTGATTTTGGAAATGTAAGAATATCAGGCACTAGGCACTGGGCACGAGGCTATAGGAAAGCCCCGAGCCCCGAGCCCCGAGCCCCGAGCCTAATTCATGGACGAACAGCTGGAAAAGAAAGAAAAACTGAAGGTCGAGATCAAGGGGATGCTCCTGGCCGCTAGCGGGCTCTTTCTCCTGATCGCCCTCGTGTCGTTTAGGACCGACGACCTCTCGTTCAACACCTTTTCCTCGGAAGGGGTGGTGCGCAACTTCGGCGGCCGGGTGGGGGCCGAACTGGCCGACCTGCTGCTGCAGGTCTTCGGCCTGGCCGCCTACGCCATCCCCCTGGCCCTGCTCTACCTGGCCTACCGATCGCTGCGCTTCAAGGAGTTTCGCTGGCGGGCCTACAAGATCGTGGCGTTCGTCGGCCTTCTGGTCACCCTGGCCACCTTCTTCGCCTTCAACATCCAGTTTACCGAGCTCCTCGGCCAGCGGGTTCCGACCGGCGGCGCCATCGGCTACAAGACCGCCGACCTGCTGAAGCGCTACCTGGGGGTGCCGGGGGCACTGCTGCTGCTGCTCCCGATGCTCGCCGCCGCCATCATGGTCCTTTCCCGCTTCTCCTTTGTCCTGTATGCCGACTGGTGGATCAACGCCACCGGCGACCGCCTGAGCCGCTGGCGGGAGAAGCGGACACTGAACCGGGCGCTCCAGGCGAAGGACGACGGTAAGAAGGGGGATGGCGAGAAGTCCGAGCCGGTCATCAAGCCGCTCCCGGTCACGGTTCCGGCCATGCCGCCCCTGCCGAAGAAGGAGAAAAAGAAGGAAGAGGAGAAGCTGAAACCGGTCCAGGAGACCTTCGATTTCATCAGGAGCGATGGCGACTTCAAGACCCCGCCCCTGTCACTGCTGGACAATCCGCCGGCCAGCGAACGGAAGATCGACAAGGAGGCGCTGCAGATGAACGCCCGTCTCCTGGAGAAGAAGCTCAAGGACTTCGGTATCGACGGCGAGGTGGTGGAGATCTGCCCCGGCCCGGTCATCACCATGTACGAATTCTCGCCCGGACCGGGGATCAAGGTCAGCCGGATCGCCGGCCTGGCCGACGACCTGACCATGGCGCTGCAGGCGATGGCGATCCGGATCGTCGCCCCGATACCGGGCAAGGGGGTCGTCGGGATCGAGCTCCCCAACCGGGACCGGGAGATGGTCTTTCTCAAGGAGATCTTTGCCAGCGAATCGTTCCACAAGGGGAAGATGAAACTCCCCATGGCGCTGGGGAAGGACATCAGCGGCCAGCCGCTGGTCATGGACTTGGCCAAGGCACCGCACCTGCTGGTGGCCGGCGCCACCGGCTCCGGCAAGTCGGTCGCCATCAACACCATGATCCTGTCGCTCCTCTACACCGCCACCCCCAAGGATGTCCGGCTGATCATGGTCGACCCGAAGATGCTGGAACTCTCCATCTACGAGGGGATCCCGCACCTGCTGCTGCCGGTGGTCACCAACCCGAAGAAGGCCTCCCTTGCCCTGAAATGGGCCGTGGAGGAGATGGGGCGCCGCTACCGGCTCATGTCCGACAAGGGGGTCCGCAACATCGATTCCTACAACCGGGAGCTCTTGCGGGAAGAGAAAGAGTCGGCAGAACTGCAGGCAAAGGGGACGATCTCCGTGGAGGAGGTAGCCGAGGAGCTGCAGGAAGACGAAGAGGCGGCGATCAGGGAGTTCCTGGCCAAGGAGGAGGAGCTGGAGCATGGCCACCTCCCCTACATCGTGGTGATCGTCGACGAACTGGCCGACCTGATGATGGTGGCCGGCCGGGACATCGAGGAGTCGATCGCCCGCCTGGCCCAGATGGCCCGCGCCGCCGGCATCCATCTGATCCTGGCCACCCAGCGGCCGTCGGTGGACGTCATCACCGGCCTGATCAAGGCCAACTTCCCGGCCCGTATCTCCTTCCAGGTATCGAGCAAGATCGACTCCCGCACCATCCTCGACTGCAACGGCGCCGAATCGCTCCTGGGGATGGGGGACATGCTCTTTCTCCCACCGGGCACCGCCAAGATGCTTCGCTCCCACGGCGCCTTCGTCTCCGATGCCGAGGTGCAGCGGGTGGTGGAGTTCCTGAAGAAGCAGGGGAAGCCGGTCTACGAGAAATCGATCCTGGAGATGAAGGAGACGGACGGCAAGGGGGGCGGCGGCGAAGACGAGGAGGACGATCCCCAGTACGACGCGGCCGTGGCCTTGGTGGCCGAGGCCCGCCAGGCCTCCATCTCCATGGTCCAGCGACGCCTGCGGATCGGCTACAACCGGGCGGCCCGGATCATCGAGAAGATGGAGCAGGAAGGGATCGTCGGCCCGTCCGACGGGACGAGCAAGCCGCGGGAAGTGTTCATCAACAAGCTGTAATGCGATTCAGCAGTCCGCCGAACAGACAAAAGGCCATTCCGCTTGGAATGGCCTTTTGTCGTGATAGCTCCATGGTACAACGTATCGATAGCTGCACGGCCTGGGATTGTCACTCTTGTTATCTGCTCCTGCTGCGGTACATTTGATGCCATAGCCGCATGCTGTGACGCAGCAGGTTGAAGCCATCCTGGTTGTCCGGCAGCCGGGAGCGGCCACCATCATCATTCAAGGAGCGCATCATGGCAATCGAATGGCAGGAAGATCTGGTGCTCGGCATTCAGGAGATCGACGAACAGCACCAGGAAATGTTTCGGCGGTTTGCCGCCTTTTCCGATGCCTGCCAGGAGGAGCAGGGGCGGGAACAGCTCATGGAGCTGCTCTCCTTCATGCAGCTGTACGCCCAGAACCACTTTGCCAGCGAAGAGCGGCTCATGGCCGAGTATGCGTATCCCGGGGTCGACGAGCAGAAGCTGCACCATGCCCAGTTCAAGCGGGATCTGGAGGAGTTTGCCGAAAAGGTCTCGGCAGGTGGGCCTACCCAGGAACTGGCCCTGAGCGTGAAGGGAAAGCTGATCCGCTGGCTGATCCAGCATATCCGCGAACTGGACCGGCAGATGGTCGAATTCGTCAAGGCCGGAATGGCGGAGGGTGGGGGGTAGGAGACTGAAGAAGGCGGCCGGCCGCGGGTTCCCGCCTATCCCTCCTCATCGTTGTCCAGCCGGCCGTTGATGGTGAACAGCGGCTCGAAGATCGCTTCGTGCCGGCAGACCGGGCATTTCCCCGGTGGCGTCAGGCGGTCACGCTTGGCGAAGACAAAGCCGCACTTCTTGCATTCGGCCGGAATCACCTCCAGGCGCCAGCCAACGGCATGGATGCTCAGGCGGATATGCTCCAGATGACCATACACCTCCTTTTCCTCGATATGCACCAGGGCGGAGATCTCCTTTGCCGAGACGGTCTGCTGGCGAAGGAGGTCGATGACTGTATGGCGGACCGTTTCCCGGGCGGTGCGTGGTACGGTGGGTTTTCGCGGGGTCTGTTTCATGGTGGCGCAATGCTCCCGAACCTAACGTAACGTCGCCTTTGCGCTCCATACCACCACATAATGCCCGCCGGAGACCAGCGCCGTGACCAGCGTCACGACAAACAGCATTGGCAGCCATTGCGCGGCCCCGATAAGTGCGGCGCCGTCGGCAAGCACGACCAGGATCAGGCTTATCTGCAGAAAGGTGTTCAGCTTGCTGAGCATGCTCGGCTCCATTTCCAGATGCCCAACTCGTTTATAGTAGGCAACGGCACCGGCAACGATGACCAGATCGCGGCCGATGATGGCCGCTGCCAGCCACCAGGGGATGCGACCGAGCCAACCGAGCACCAGAGCCGAGGTGACCACCAGGAGTTTGTCCGCCAGCGGGTCCAGGAGCGCCCCGAGCGGAGTGCATTGGTTGAAGCGGCGGGCAATGAAGCCGTCGAGGCCATCACTTACGCCGGCAAGCAGGAAAATGCCCAGGGCAATGCCGTAGCTTTCCCGCAACAGGGCAACGACAATGCCCGGTACCAGCAGCATCCTCATGATGGTCAAGGTGTTGGGAACGTTCAGCGGCATCTGGCGGTCCTCGCAGCTGTCAGGTGCTTAGGGCCTGTACGGAAATAACTGCTACATTCTTGCATCTCATCTTCGGGCCACCTTTGACTGGCCCTCAATCGCCAAATCCTCAGCGTAGCCCTGCTACACCTGCGGTTTGTCTCAATCAGCCCAGCCAAATCTGACCCAAATCTGAGCACCATATTTTCACACTTATTTCCGAACAGGCCCTTAGTGTTGAATCGGTCGGGAACGACACTATCATACCCGCTAACCATCGTTCGTCCAGTTTTTGCCTGCGAATTCTCTGCAAAATCCGCCGTAACGGTATATTGTTTCGCTTGATTCTCAAGCGCGATCTGCTATTATTGGTGACGGCTAATATTGTGGTGGCAGGAGATTTTCGTGGCAGACCGGAACTCCCCAACGAACAGACTTGTCATTGCTCTTCTCCTGGGCGTTGCGGGGTTTCTGGGAAACTGGTTCAACTTCCCGGTATTTTTCAATGTCGACTTCCTGTTCGGCTCCTTCTTTGTCATGCTGGCGGTGGCGCGTTATGGTGTTGCAGCCGCGCTCATTGCCGGTGTGCTCGCGGGAAGCTGCTCCTTCCTGCTCTGGAACCACCCCTGGGCCATCATCATCTTCACGGCCGAGGCCTTCTTCGTCTCGCTCCTCAACCGCCGCCACCCCGGCAAACTCGTCATCCTGGATACCCTTTACTGGCTTTGCATGGGAATGCCGCTTGTGTGGCTTTTTTACCAATCGGTTTTGGGCATGGGTGGCGAAGCCACCCTGCTCGTTGCCCTCAAGCAATCGATCAACGGCATCTTCAACGCCCTGCTTGCAACCACCTTCATCTATTGCGTTCAACTGGTCAAGCCTGCGCGTGAGGGTAAAAAGCAGCTCATCCCCCTTTCACAGCTTGTCTTCACGGCCATGGTCGCCGTCAGCATCGTGCCGTCCTTTGTCTCCCTTGTCCGGGGCGTCAGGGGTGAGGTGCTTGCCATGGAAAAGGATATTCTCAGGCGGGTCAATTCACTCTCGGACAGTTCCCGGGACATCCTGAACGTTTGGATCACCAGTAACCAGCAGAGCGTCATTTCGCTGGCACGACTGGTCGGAGACCCGAATACCGCATCGTTCGACTATATGCAGCGGCATGCCGAAGCACTGAAAATGGCCAACCCGACGCTTCTGCGACTGGTGGTTGCCAACCGTCGAGCAACGTCTGTCGCGTTCGCGCCGTTGGTCGACGCCAGGGGGAAGTCGGCGCTGGGAATCGATTATTCCGACCGAACGTTCATCACCGAGCTGCGGCGGTTGCGGAAACCACTGGTGTCGGACCTGGAGGTGGCCAGGGTCGGGCCTCCCGTCCCCAGACTGGCCTTTGTCGCACCGGTCGTCCGGGGCGGCGAGTATCGCGGCTTCTGCGCGGGCATCGTCAATCTGGACCGGCTGGCCGAGCAACTCACCATTCTCGCCAAAAACCGCTTTGCCGACGTAACGGTCCTTGACCGTCAAGGGAGGGTTGTGATCAGCAGTTCCGACAGATGGCAGAGAATGCAGCGGTTCGGCAGGGCTGCCGGCGGTGAGGTGCGGAGGTTTGCCGACGGCAGCTACCACTGGATTCCCGAGCCGCGGAAGATGACCAGCATGATGCAGCGCTGGCAAGGCTCGCTGTTCGCCAAGGAGGTGAAGCTCAGCGATGAGACACCATGGACCATCGTGACCGAGGGCTCCTTAACCCCTTACCTCAACCGGCTGAACCAGAAGACCATCGACGAGTTGCTGCTGCTTTGGGAGCAGATTGTTCTGACCCTTGTCGTTTCGTATCTGATCAGCAGAGGCCTCGCCCTCTCGCTGCAACGGCTGGAAACCATATCCAGTGAACTTCCACAGACGATCGCCACGAACTCGAACCTCAACTGGCCAGAAACCAGGATCGGCGAGCTTTCCAACCTGGTCGGCAATTTCAGGCTTATGACGGCTTCCCTGGCTGATCACATCCGTAGGCTGCGGCACCTTAACGATGAGCTGGAGTTGCGGGTCGAGGAGCGGACCGGCGAACTCCGGAAAAGCGAAGAACGTTATCGGACCATTGTCAACACCGCCAACGAGGGGATCTGGATGGTGAACCAGGATTTTACCATCACCATGGTGAACCAGCAGCTGGCTGAACTGCTCGGCTACCGGCCGGAAGAGATGATCGGCAGGCCGCTGGCGCATTTCATCTGTGAGAGCGAACTTCCTGATCATGCAGTGCGGATGCAGAACCGCATCCAAGGCAAAGCAGAGCGATATGAGCGGTGTATGTCGAAGAGAGATGGCACAAACGTATGGTTTCTCATCTCCTCAACGCCGATCATTGACGCAGAAAAACAGTTCCGGGGCTCATTTGCCATGTGCACTGACATAACCGAACGGATACAGGTGAAAAATGCGTTACAGGACCTCAATGTCGAACTGGAACAGCGGGTCAGTGCACGCACCGCGGATCTGGAGCGACTGAACAGGGAGTTGGAGAGTTTCTGCTACACCGTTTCCCATGAAATGAGGGCACCCATCGCCCGCCTGGAAGGGTTCAGCCGGATTGTCGTCGATTCGGTCGCCACTGCCGACTACGAAAACCTTGTGCATTACGCACAACGGATCATCGCAGCAAGCGAACGGCAGAGAATGGTCGTTGACAGCCTTCTGATGATGAACCGTCTGGGGCGTACCGAATTCACGCCGGAGCCGGTTGATCTCTCGGCAATCGCGCGGGAAATCGCTGCAGAACTGGACGATGGTGCAAAACGGCCCGGGCTCAGGATCCTCATAGGCGATGGCATCGTCGTCAGGGGAGACCGCGCCATGCTCTCCATCTGTGTACGGAACCTTCTGGGTAATGCCTTCAAATACACGACGGATAACCCTGAGACAACGATCGAGTTCGGGGTGGACATCCGGGAGGACAGGCCGGTCCATTTCGTCCGGGATAACGGTGCCGGCTTTGACATGGAGTTTGTGCACAAACTTTTCCAGCCGTTCTCCCGCCTGCACAGCGACGATGAATTCCCGGGCAACGGCATCGGCCTGGCAATCGTGCAGCGGATCATTGAACGGCATGGCGGTGACATCTGGGCCGAAGCTGTTCCGGGAGAGGGAGCTACCTTCTTTTTCACCATCGGCCATTGATCTTCGAAGGATATTTGTCTATTGCGGCGCAGATGTTATCATGAAAATTAACGCATATTATCGCTGGGCATTGAGGGCAAGGAGCACTGCTTTCAGCCCAACGATTCATGCCTTCTGCAGAGTTGTGTCAGGGTAACGTTCACCGGGGATACCATGGCAGCTCTTCCAAACGACATTCCGCAATCTGCCGGACAGACTCCCGGGACAAACGGCACACTCTATCTCCAGCTGTTCGAACATTGCCTCGATGCCGTTTTGCTGGCAAGGCCGGCCGGAGAGATCCTGGCCGCCAACCCGGCAGCATGCCGCCTGTTCGGCGTGACTGAAGAGGAACTGATCGCGCTGGGCAGGAACGGGGTGGTCGACGGCAGCGACCCGCGACTGGCGGCCGCGCTCGACGAGCGCAGCCGGAACGGCTTTGCCCGCACCGAATTGACCTTCATCCGGCCTGACGACACGAAGTTCACCGGCGAACTGACCAGTGCCCTTTTCAGAGGGACAGAAGGCGGCGAACTGGCCTGTGTGACCATCCGTGATGTCACCGATCGGACGAGGATCAATGAGGCACTCGAGGAGAGCGAGGAGCGCTTCCGTCTCGCCATGGAGGTAACCAGCGACGGCCTGTGGGACTGGGACATTGGGGCCGGTAAAGGCTATTTCAGCCCGGGCTGCTACAGGATGCTGGGGTACGAACCGGACGAATTCGCCATGACGATTCCGATCTGTTTCGACCTCATCCATCCCGAAGACCGCGAGCAGACGGTCACGGCCAAAACCGACTGCATCGAGAACAGGACAGAAATTTTTTCGGCAACGTTCCGGATGAAGCACAAGTCCGGGCGCTGGGTCTGGATCCTCGGTCGCGGCAGGGCGGTGTGCAGAGACGACGAAGGCAAGGCGTTGCGCATGCTCGGCACCCATCAGGATATCACGGAACGAAAATCCGCCGAAGATCAGTTGGAAGCAAGCCGGATCAGGTATCAATCGCTGTTCGACCATTCTTCAACAGCGGTCTGGGAAGAGGATCTCTCGGCCGTAAAGGCATACATCGATGATATCCGGAGTGCCGGGGAGGACGTCCGTACCTGGTTCGCACAGCGGCCCGAGGCCGTTATCCATTGTGCCGGGTTGGTGAAGGTCCTGGATGTCAACCGGGAAAGCCTCAACCTGCTCAAGGTGTCCCGGAAAGAGGAACTGAGCCAGAATCTGGCCGAGTATTTCACCGAGGAGTCGCTGCCGGTTTTCCGGGAGGAACTGATCGCCCTGGCAAAGGGAGAGACCACGTTTGCCCGCGAAATACCGATCAGGAACCATCTGGGGGAGAGGCTCCATCTCGATTTGCGGCTGCGGGTCATTCCAGGGTGCGAACAGACCCTCTCCAACGTGCACGTATCCTTCATCGACATCAGCGCCCGCAAGCAGGCCGAAATAACATTGCAGCAGCTCAACGAGGAACTGGAGGACCGGGTGCGGGAGCGGACCAGGGAACTGGAGCGTTCCATCTCGGAGATGGAAACCTTCTGTCATTCTATTTCTCACGAAATGCGCGCCCCCATTGCCCGGATCGAGGGGTTCAGCCAGCTGCTGACGGACTGCCTGGACCATGGGGACGAAAAGGGGATGCGACACTGCTGCGAGCGGCTGGCCTATTCCAGCCGGAAGCAGCGGGGGGTGATCGATGCCCTGCTGTCGGTGCACCGGTTGACCCATGCCGACATGGTCATCGAACCGGTCGACCTTTCCGAAATCGCCCGGAAGGTGCTGGACGAGCTGGAGAGTGAGTCCGCAATGGGACGGCAGAACATAAATATTGTCCCGGAGGTTACGACACTGGGGGACCGCCGGATGCTCACCATCTGTCTCAGGAATCTGCTGGAAAATGCCATCAAATTCACCTCCAGGACCTCTGAGCCGTTCATCGAATTCGGGGTGATCACCGATTCCGGAGAACCGGTCTATTTCGTCAGGGACAACGGCGTCGGTTTCGACATGGCCTTTGCACACAAACTGTTCCAGCCATTCTCCCGTCTGCACAACGAAAACGAGTTCTCCGGCAGCGGCATCGGCCTCGCTACCGTCCAGCGGATCGTCGAGCGCCATGGCGGGCAGATCTGGACAGAAGCCGGCCCCGGCAAGGGTGCCACCTTCTACTTCACGCTCGGCAACCACTAGCGGCAGGTCTCCCGCAAGCCCGCCAAAGAGATGGCTGATTTTGGCCCCGTCATGGTGTATAGTTTCCTCTGCGTCACGAAATCCCCCCTCCCGGAGAGCAGATCTACACCATGGCACACGACACCATCATCATCAAAGGAGCCTGCGAGCACAACCTGAAGTGCATCGACGTCGAGATACCCCGGGACCAGCTGGTGGTCATTACCGGCATTTCCGGTTCGGGCAAGTCGACCCTCGCCTTTGACACCATCTACGCCGAAGGGCAGCGCCGCTACGTCGAGTCCCTCTCCGCCTATGCCCGCCAGTTCCTGGAGCAGATGGAGAAGCCGGACGTGGAGTCGATCGAAGGGCTCTCGCCGGCCATCTCCATCGAGCAGAAGACCACGAGCAAGAATCCCCGCTCCACGGTCGGCACGGTCACCGAGATCTACGACTACCTCCGCCTCCTCTTTGCCCGGGTCGGCAAGCCCTACTGCTACCAGTGCGGCAAGCTGATCGCCTCCCAGACCGTCTCCCAGATGGTGGACCAGGTCATGGCCCTGCCCGAGGGAACAAAGATCCAGCTCCTCTCCCCCATGATCCGCGGCCGCAAGGGGGAGTACAAGAAGGAGCTGCAGCACCTGCGCAAGGAGGGGTTCACCCGGGTCATCGTCGACAGCGTCCAGTTCGAGCTGAGCGAAGAGATCATTCTGGACAAGAACAAGAAGCACGACATCGACATCGTGGTGGACCGGCTCGTCGTCAAGCCGGGGATCGAGCGGCGCTTGGCCGACTCCTTCGAGACCGCTCTGCACCATGCCGAAGGGGTGACCAAGGTGGCCATCGTTGACGGTAGGGGCGGCGTCTCGCCGCCCGAGGCAGGGCGGGGAGACGGGCGGGGAAACCCCGCCCCTGCGATACCGGAAACCATCCTCTTCTCCGAGGCGTTGGCCTGCATCGACTGCGGCATCTCCTACCCGGAGATGACCCCCCGCATGTTCTCCTTCAACAACCCCTACGGCGCCTGCCCCGACTGTACCGGCCTGGGCACGAGGATGTACTTCGACGCCGACCTGGTGGTCCCGAACCCGGACCTCTCCATCCGTGAAGGTGCCATCGCCCCGTGGGAGAAGCGGCTCTCCGGCTGGTACCACCAGACCCTGGAGGCGCTGGCCAAGGCCTATGCGTTCGACATCCGCACGCCGTTCAAGAAACTCCCCGAGTCGGTACAGGAGGTCATCCTGCGCGGTTCCAAGGGGAAAAAGGTCGAGTTCTGGTGGGAGGAGGACGGCGGCCGGCGTCACACCTACGAGAAGGAGTTCGAGGGGGTGCTGAACAACCTGGAGCGGCGCTACCGGGAGAGCGATTCCGAGCACGTCCGGGAGGAGCTGGAAAAGTACATGAACGTCATGCCCTGCCCCACCTGCGAAGGGGCGCGGCTCAAGAAGGAATCCCTCTTCATCCGGGTCGGGGAACGGAACATCCGGGAGGTGACCGCCCTTGCCATCCGCGACTGCCTCACCTTCTTCGCCGGATTGGAGCTGTCGGAAAAGGAGGCGGAGATCGCCCGCCGGATACTCAAGGAGATCCGCGAGCGGCTCAACTTCCTGGTCAACGTCGGGCTCGACTACCTGTCGCTGGACCGGACCGCCGGCACCCTCTCCGGCGGCGAGGGGCAGCGGATCAGGCTCGCCACCCAGATCGGCTCATCCCTGGTGGGGGTCCTCTACATCCTGGACGAGCCGTCCATCGGGCTGCACCAGCGGGACAACGCCCGCCTGCTTCAGACCCTCAAGCATCTGCGGGACATCGGCAACACGGTGCTGGTGGTGGAGCACGACGAGGAGACCATCCTGGAGGCGGACCATGTCATCGACATGGGGCCGGGCGCCGGGGTCCACGGCGGCGAGGTGGTGGCACAGGGAACCCCGGCGGAGATCATGCGGAATCCCGCGTCGCTCACCGGGCGCTACCTCTCGGGCGAACTGACCATTGCCGTGCCGAAGGAGCGGCGCAAGGCCACCAGGCATCTCACTATCGTCGGTGCCGGCGAGAACAACCTGAAGGATGTTTCCGTGGAGATCCCTCTCGGGGTGATGACCTGTGTCACCGGCGTCTCCGGCTCGGGCAAGTCGACCCTGGTGATCGACACCCTGCACAAGGTGCTGGGTCAGCGGCTCTACCGGAGCCGGGAGCGGGCCGGCGCGGTCCGTGACGTGCTGGGTCTGGAACTGCTGGACAAGGTGATCAACATCGACCAGTCCCCCATCGGCCGGACCCCCCGTTCCAACCCGGCCACCTACACCGGGGTCTTTGCGGACATCCGCGACATCTTTGCCCAGCTCCCCGAATCCAAGCTGCGCGGCTACAAGCCCGGCCGCTACTCCTTCAACGTCAAGGGGGGGCGGTGCGAGGCGTGCAGCGGCGACGGGATCATCAAGATCGAGATGCATTTCCTCCCCGATGTCTACGTCCAGTGCGAGATCTGCAAGGGGGCCCGCTACAACCGGGAGACCCTGGAGGTGCGTTACAAGTGGAAGACCATCGCCGAGGTCCTGGACATGACCGTCTCCCAGGCAGTGGAGTTCATGGGGGCGATCCCGAGGATCAGGAACAAGCTCCAGACCCTGGAGGAGGTGGGACTCGGCTACATCCGGCTCGGCCAGGCCGCCACCACCCTCTCCGGCGGCGAGGCCCAGCGGGTCAAGCTGGCCAAGGAGCTCTCCAAACGGGCCACCGGTAGGACCATCTACATCCTGGACGAGCCGACCACCGGTCTCCACTTCGCCGACATCGCCAAGCTGCTGGAGGTGCTGCAGAAGCTGGTGGAAGGTGGCAACACCATCGTCATCATCGAACACAACCTGGACGTCATCAAGACCGCGGACTGGCTCATCGACCTGGGTCCCGAAGGTGGCGACCGGGGTGGCGAGATCGTCGCCGCCGGCACGCCGGAAGAGGTGGCCCTGGTGACCCGGTCGTATACCGGGCAGTTCCTCCGGAAGCTTTTGTGACTTACCTTGAAAATCCCGCTTGACGTGCGGGATTTTCAAGGTAACGACTGCCCATAGCTCGCAACTCCCCAACTCCCTCCCCTCGGGCCACGCGGTCTTCGCCTTCGTCTCCGCCGTCACCCTTTCCTGGCGTCGGGGAGCAAGATGGAAAGTGCCCCTCTACTCCTTCGCCGTTCTCGTGGCCTATTCCCGGGTCTATGTGGGGGCCCACTACCCGCTGGATGTGGCAACAGGGGCGGTCGTGGGCATAGTTACGGGATGGCTGGTCTGGCAAGGGTACGAACTGCTGGCCCGGCAGAGGTGCCCCGACAACTAACCCTGATAAACGACAATTGAAACACAGAGCCACAGAGAACACGGAGTAATCACAAAGTATTTTCAAGAATGAGTATTACACTGTTTCAATATTTCAGTTGATTTTCTCTCTGTGTCTCCGTGTTGAACTGTTTTTTTGGTTCATGGCTGATTGATCCCCCCCTTGCATTTTCCCGAATCGGTTGTATAGATTTCTCTGAGCGAGCTAATCTTCCCTCCGGCTCGAACGCCCCCGCCCCGGCGGTATTTCCCCATTCGACAATATAGCCATCTTTCACCCGACAGGACCAACCCTGCAGCAGCCTGCAGAGAACCACGGAGGTGACGATGATGAAGCAACCCATCCTGATCGGCGCGGTCGCACTGGTCGTTGCCCTGACGACGCCGCTCCTGGCCGGGAGCCCTCCCCTGGGGCTCCCGCCGGTGCCGGTGCCCGCCGACAACCCCCAGACCCCGGAGAAGATCGCTCTGGGCAAGCGGCTCTACGAGGAGAAGCGGTTCAGCGGCGACGGCACCGTTTCCTGTGCCACCTGCCACGACCCGGCCAAGGCGTTCAGCGACGCCCTGCCAATGGCCGAGGGGATCGGCAAGCAGAAGGGAACCCGCAACTCCCCCACGGTCATCAATGCCGCCTACTACACGACCCAGTTTTGGGACGGCCGGCGGCCAACCCTGGAGGAACAGGCCAAGGACCCGTTCGTGAACCCGATCGAGCACGGACTGAAGAGCCATGAGCCGATCCTCGCCACCATCCGCAGCGACACAACCTATCCGGCCGAATTCAAAAAGGTCTTCGGCATCGCTCCCGGCGCCATCACCATCGACCACGTGGTAAAGGCCATTGCCGCCTTCGAGCGGACCGTGGTTGCCGGAGACTCGCCGTTCGACCGCTACCTCTTCGGCGGCGACAAAGGCGCCATGTCGGCTGCGGCCATTCGCGGCCTGGAGATCTACCGAGTCAAGGGGCGCTGCCAGGACTGCCACACCATCGGCCAGACCGAGTCGACGTTCACCGACAACAAGTTCCACAACCTGGGGGTCGGCTTCAAACGGATCGAGGGCAAGTTCATGCCGGTCGCCACCGCCTTCAGGAAGGCAAAGGAGGCGGGCAGGAACGTCGACGAGAGCGTTCTGACCAGCCAGGAGGCATCGGAGCTGGGACGCTTCGTGGTAACCCTGAAGCCCGCCGACATCGGCGCCTTCAAGACGTCGACCCTGCGCAACGTGGCGGTAACCGCCCCGTACATGCACGACGGCAGCCTCAAGACCCTGGAAGAGGTGATAGAGCTCTACGACAAGGGGGGGGAGACGAACCCGCTCCTGGACAGCGGCATCCGCCAGCTCAACCTGACCCCCCAGGAAAAGGCGGATCTCGTGGAGTTCATGAAGGCACTGACCAGCCCGCAATTCGCGCAGAAGTCCGCGCCAGCCGGAAAGGAGTGACCGATGAACAAGGGAATGGACCGAAGGACGTTTCTGAAGGGGGCCGGAGCCCTTGCCGCGGCTGCGGTGCTTCCGGTGGGGCTGGTGGAGGTGGCGTGGGGGAAGAAGCCGGGAGAGACGTTCACCTTTGCCTATATCTCCGATCCCCACATCACCCAGATCAGCGGAACGCAGTTCGTGAAGAACTTCGACAAGGGGTTGCAAAAGGCGGTGCTGGAGGTCAACTTCATGGACCCGAAGCCCGACTTCGTGGTCTTCGGCGGCGACCTGGCCCAGCTCGGCAAGAAGGAGGAGATCGACCACGGCCTGGAGATCATGAAGGCCCTGACCGTGCCGGTCAAATGGGTGATAGGCGAGCACGACTACTACCTGGACCTGGGGAAATACTGGCAGGAAAAGGTGAGTCCGCTCCACTACAGCTTCGACCACAAGGGGGTCCACTTCGTGGTCCTCAACAGCATCCTGACCGATGACGACTGGACCCACAAACGCTGGCCGACCCCGGAGGAGCGGATGCTCCAGATGGCCCGCCTGGACAATCCCAACGGCTCACCGTTCATGGTGAAGGACGAGCAGCTTGCCTGGCTGAAGGGAGACCTGGCAAAAGTGAAGAAGGACACCAAACTGGTGGTTCTCTCCCATTCGCCTCTGTACAAGGTATTCAAGCCGTGGAACTTCTGGACCGACGATGCGGAAAAGGTGCAGGCGCTCCTCAAGCCGTTCAAGTCGGTGCAGGTGCTGCACGGTCATGTCCACCAGGTGCTCTACAACCAGATCGGGAACATCTCCTTCAACGCCTTCATGGCCACTGCCTGGCCCTGGCCCTACCCGGTCAGTTACAACCAGCTTCCCAACAAGGTGCCGGACATGACCGTGTTCATGAACCGAGCCGATCCGTTCAAGGAGCGGGACGGCACCGGCTGGGGCAAAATCGATCTTGCCGAAAACAGGGGCGTTGCCCATCACTACGAGCTCTGGGAGAACCCGTCCCGCACCGTGCGCAAGGAGCCGGGCAAGAAGCAGCCGGCTGACGACACCTACCAGGACCCGAAAAAGCGGATTACGCCCCAGAAGCACTACTGAGGGGAAGGAGAATACCCATGTCGAGATCTGCCTTGAACGGCGCAGTTGCCATGATCTGCGCCCTGCTGCTGACTGCCGTGTCGGCCCGGGCCGACGAGTTCACCAAGGATGACCTGAAGAAGTGGGATACCGCCTTCCAGAGTGTCATGAAGGAGGGCGAAAAGCTCTTTCACAGCGGCACCCTGGGAAAGAACAGCGTCTCCTGCGACATGTGCCATCCCCATGCGTCCAACACCCACCCGGAGACCTACCCCAAGTTCCAGAAGCAGATCGGCAAGGTGGTCGGGTTACGGGACATGATCAACTGGTGCATCCAGAATCCGCAGGAAGGAACGCCACTGCTTGCCGACGACCCGCGGATGTTCGCCCTGGAGGCGTATATCCACTGGGAACGGCGCGGGGTGAAGCTGGAGCCGGGGAAACACTGAACAGCAGCGAATCCATTACCTATCTTCTGCAGAGAAGTTACCCCCCTTTGAGAAAGGGGGGTAAGGGGGGATTTTCTTGCGGCAGACCAGAGGCCAAATCCCCCTAAATCCCCCTTTCATAAAGGGGGACTTGGTCTTGCGAAGGATTGGTGCTGATCGACGGGCATTTCGAATGCGCATTATCGCTTTGAGCGCTTGCCTGTTTCTGGCCGGCATTGTCGCTGCTGAGGGGAGTGAAGAGCGCTGGATCATGCTCAGCGATGGTGCACGGAGCAGCACCCTGCTCGATCGTACCGGCACCAGCCGTAAGCCGGACGGCACCGCTCTCTGCCGCCTGAAGCGGCTCTTCACGGTGGTGGACGAACGCTCCTACGCCATGGACAACCTGGAACTCGATTGCCGGCGCAATCAGTACCGGTATCGCGACATCCTCATCTATGACCGGGACGACCTGCTCATGCACCGCTACCGTCTCACGGACCAGTTCGCCCCGATACCCGCCGGTTCCGACCTGGAAAAGGTCCGCAACCTGGTCTGCCCGGCCTCAACCTCGTAGCAGCTTCCGCCCTGCCGGCGACCTACTCCGGCACCCGCACCGCCTTGTACCCGCTGAAGATCCCCGAGATGGTCTTGCCCTGCGTCCTGTTGTCGAAGAGCCAGCCGTCAGATGCCGAAGCCGACCAAATGGAAAGTCCGAACGTGGTGAACCCATGTCCCGTTGCACGGCCGGCGATCAGGGGTATCCTTTTCTTGTAGGCGGGCATTGGACAACAGATTCAGGACATGACACGGAGGAGAGCGTCATGAAGAGATACGGCATACTACTGCTGATGCTGTCTCTGATCGGCACGGGGAGCACAATGGCGGCAAAGGCGGGCGGGCAGATCAGGGTCTTTTCCGTGGCCGCGAAGGGATACGTCATGACGGATAAAGTGGTGAAGACGGACGCCGAATGGCGTCAGCAGCTGACACCGGAGCAGTACACGGTGACCCGCAAGAAGGGGACCGAGCGGGCCTTTGCCAACGAGTACTGGAACAGTCACGAACAGGGGATCTACCGCTGCATCTGCTGCGACCTGGAGCTGTTCAGCTCACAGGCCAAGTACGATTCGGGTACCGGTTGGCCCAGCTTCACCGAGCCGATCGACAAGGCCAATATCCGGACCGCTTCGGACAACAGTCTGTTCATGCGCCGGACCGAGGTGCTCTGTGCCCGTTGCGACGCCCACCTGGGGCATGTCTTCGACGACGGCCCGAAGCCGGCGGGGCTCCGCTACTGCCTGAATTCGGCAGCGCTGAAGTTCGCCAGAACACCGTGAGCAGCGATCGTAGAGCCATAGAAACGCGAGATGGCCTTTTCGGGATGTTATTATTCAAGGTTGCTCAAAAATAGTCAGATCGTCGCACCCGCAGCGAGCTCCGCGGAGGCGTAGCAGCGCTACGCCGCACAAGGTAGCGAGTGAGGACGGCGGCGAGATGGCTGTTTTTCAGCATCCGGTTAGCGCCGGTATTCGGCGGTGGGCCAGAACGGGATCCCCCCCCGGGGGGTGAACTCGCCCCGCACCGTCAGCCAGACCGGGTCGAGCAGTTGGACCAGGTCGTTGCAGATCCGGTTCACGCACGATTCGTGGAATTCGCCATGCATCCGGAAGGAACCGAGGTAGAGCTTCAGGCTCTTGCTCTCCACGCAGCTTAGGTCGGGCTGGTAGTCGATAACGATCTTGGCGAAATCGGGCTGGCCGGTCAGGGGGCAGAGGGAGGTAAACTCCGGGCATTCGATATGGATGGTTCCGACAGCCCCGGCCGGATTCCGCTCCGGCATGGCGAACGGGCTGGGAAACGACTCAAGGAGCCCGGCGTCCGGCTCGTCGTAGCGGTAGGTGGTAACCCCCTGGCCGAGGGCCTTCAGGTTTTCGTGCAGCTCCATGCAATTCTCCTCAGAAAATAATTCTTCCATACTGCCCAAAACGGGCCGCCTTGCCTAGCCCCTTTTTTCAGTCCCGTCAGCGGGCCACGATGAACAGTTCGACAGTGATCAGGTCGTTGACCAGATGCATCCCGAGCCTCTCGAAAAACCTGCCCGAGCCATAGACCACGTTCCAGAGGGTCCGATCGAGATCTATTGTGGCCTGGGCCTTCAGGCTGCCGTCGTCCTGGGGGACGATGACGGCCGGAAAGCGGAGTTCACGGGTAACCCCCTTGAGGGTGAGGGTTCCGTACAGTGTGTAGTTCGGAGTCCCCGGCGTGGCCCCTGCTATCGCCTCCCAGCCGGTGAGGGTGACGGTGGCGGTCGGGAAGCGGGCAACGTCGAAGAAGTCCTCGGATCTGAGGTGATCGAGAAGTATCTTTCGGTACCCCTCGTCCTGGAGATCCAGGTTGCTGATGGCTCCCATCTCCAGGGTCATGGACCCGGACGCCAGGCTCCCGTCCCGGATGACGATTTCGCCCCCGGCCAGGGGAATCCGGCCATGGTGCCGGTTGTTGATGTTCCTGCCGGTCCATTCCAGGACGCTCTGCTCCGCATCGACCAGGTACGTTCGGTCCCTGAGGGACGGTTCGCTCACTCCGCCGCCGGCTGCCGGTTCGACCGGGTTGCCGGCGGCTTCCCAGGCGGCCAGCCCCCCTTCGAGCACCGAAACGTCACGGTAGCCCGCCTTGAGCAGCCGTTCCCGGGCCAGCGGCGCGGCAAGCGTCGACCCGGTGGCATCGTACACCACGATGGGTGTTGACCGGTCGGGCACCAGACTGGCGGCATTTTCCAGAAAAACCACCTCGTAGATGCAGGCGTTGCAGGCGCCGGGAAGATGACGCCTCGCATACTCCTCGGGGGGAAGCACGTCCAGAAGCACCGTATCTCCCGGCCCCCTGGCCTTCAGTGCTTCGCAACTGATGGATGTCATGGCGGTCCCCCTTTCCTTTGCTCCGTATGCCACCAGCCTGGTGGCGATCGCCGCGGCCACGGCAGTACGCTTCTTCCTGTCCTGTTGATAGTTTATCCCTCTTTTATCCGGGGACAACATCGAACGGCAGGGATGCATTCGGAATGACGTTGCAGGTTGGGTCACGACGAAACAGCCGCCTGGCCCAACCTGCATGAGATCGAGGGTTACGGGAGATCAGAATCGGCGGGAAAGGGAGAGATGCAGGGTGACGTCCGGAGCGGTATAGACCGCCAGGTCTTCGGAAACCGCTATGGACAGTGCCGTGTCGGTGGAGAAATTGATATCGCCTCCCATCCGGATCTCCAGGGCCGGGTTGCTCAGCTCCCGCAGACTGCTGTCACCGTACATCGGTGTGTGGCCATCGAGCTGCAGTTTGAGGGTGATCCAGTCGGCCGGTGCGTAGCCGAAGCCGGCAGCGCCGAAACCGGCCGCATGCCGCTGCTGGTCCGGAAGGACATCGCCCCGCGTCATGACCATCCCGCCGCCGGCCCCGTAAAATCCGAGCTCCCCCCATGGACCTGGAAGGGTGAAATTGCTGCTGCCGCTGAGCCAAAGGGCGATGTCGGTGCTGCCGCTCCCCCGGAGCCAGGCGCTGCTGCCGGTCGGCAGCTTCAGGCTGCCCCGCAGGGCAAGGGCGTGCCGTACCGTGCCGCTGGTCCCACGGTAGAGCTGCCAGCCGCCGGTCAGGCGGATATCGCCGAGTCCGTACCCCGATTCGTCCAGCAGGAGCTGCACCGTGCCATCCTTTTCGTAGCGGTAGAGGAGCCGGTTTCCGGGGGAGCTCTGCCGTCCCCCCTGGGGAAGGTTGAAGGTGTCGTGCCACCCCTCGATGAAGTCGTCGAAGACCCCGCTGGAGTGCCCCACGAAGGGGAGTTCCAGCCCCAGTTCCAGGTCGCTGCCGATCCCCCGGCTGAGACTCAGGACGGTCCGGTAGCTTTCGCCATCCAGGAGGATCTTCTCCCGCGCGGTCTCGTCATGGGCAAAGTTGCTGGCGACATCCTCGACAACCGTGAGCGCATATCGTCCGGCCGGAAGGACAGCGGCGGTTCCCGCCCGGGGCAGGCCGAAGATCTGGACCAGCGGGCTCTGGTTTGAGGTGGGGAAGGCCGCGATCTCGGCCGCGCCACCGGCAACCGTTGCCAGCACCAGGAACAGAAACGAAAGAGCGCCGATACGGGCAGCGGGCCTCACGAAATGCATAGCCATGCCGTCAGTTCCGATCCGGTTCGAGCTCGAAATTGAGGACCCGGGCCTGGTCCCCCTCGTAACAGAGGACCTCCTTCGCCTCCCGGTACCCGTCCAGGCGCAGGCTGATGAGCCGCTTTTCCCGGACCAGCTGCCTGTTTTCCGGAAACGGGACCGAGATGGTGGCAGGGGTCTTGCCGACACACTCGCCGTCGACCAGGATCTCCGCACCCGAAGGCTGCGACTTGACGATGTACTGGCCGGAGGTTCCGCAGCCGGCCAGCAGGGCCACCATGAGCACCAGGCCGGTCAAGAGGATATGTTTCATCATCGATTGCTCCTTATTCTGAACAACGTCGAATGACGAGTGAATTTCTACCCTCCATCGACCGAAGGGATGGAAATCTTTAGTCATTGTGGTAGCCATCGGCCAGTGACCGGGGAGATGGGGACGTGTCCGTCACATCTCCACCCGCGTCACCACCCCCTGCAGCTTGCTGGCCGGCAGTTTGTTGAACTGGACAAAGGTGGGGGTGAGCTTCTTGATCACCGAGAACACCTTCCAGATCGGGTTGGTCGTGGCGATGTCCTCGATGCCGTAGAAGATGACCTTTCCCTGGATGCTGTGTTGCTGCAGCATCCCATCGATGTCGATCACCTCCATGTAGCCCGCCTCGATGGTAAACCCGTCCAGACCGGTTCCCATCCCCAGCTGGAGCCGCGGGACGACTCCGAACGGCTCGTCGGTGCGGACGATGGAGATCATGACATTCCGTTCGTAGATGATATTGCTCCGGATGATGCAGTGCACCACGTAGGGGGGGACAACCTCGACCTCCCGGGTGAAGAACAGACCGGTCCCCCGGATCCGCCCCTTGGCGTAGATCTGCTCGTAGGAGAGCAGGAAGGTCTCCATGTCCAGCGGCTTCAGCGCCCGGTAGAGCGCCCGCTGTCCCTTGGTCCAGAGAAGGATGGTTGCCAGCGGGATGGAGGCCAGGATGATGGACCAGTAGGCGCCATGGGGGATCTTGGAAAAGGTGGAGAGGAGATAGAGCAGATCGATCACGAAAATGACCGCAACGATCGGCACCTTCCACTTTTTGGTGGTATGGGCATAGACGATGATCATCATGGTGGCGGTGATGGTCATGGAGCCGGTGACGGCCATGCCGTAGGCTGCCGCCAGGTTGCCCGACTTCTGGAACAGGAACATCACCAGGATCACCGCCACCATCAGGAACCAGTTGACGGCCGGGATGTAGATCTGGGACTGCAGATGGGTCGAGGTGTAGTCGACCCGCATGAGCGGCATGAGCCGGGTGGTGATCCCCTGGTAGACGATGGAGAAGACGCCGCTGATGATCGACTGGGAGGCGATGATCGTCGCCATGATGGTGAGGATCAGGAACGGGATGTAGAGGGTGGCGGACTGGTCGTGGATCATGCCGAACAGCAGGTTTTTCGTTTCCGGATGCTGGATGACGAAGGCCCCCTGCCCCAGGTAGTTGACGAACAGGGCGATGAAGACGAAGTACCAGGCGCGGATGATCGGCCGTTTCCCCAGGTGCCCCATGTCGGCGTAGAGCGCTTCGCCGCCGGTGGAGCAGAGGATGACCTCGGACAGGACGAAAAAGCCCGGCAGGCCGTTGTTCTGAAAGAATTTTATCGCATACCAGGGATTGATGGCGGTCACCACCGACGGCAGGGTGGCGACGGACACCAGCCCCGATACCAGCAGGGTGAGGAAATAGACCACCATGATCGGCCCGAAGATCCCGGCCACCTTGTCGGTACCGCGATACTGGACACAGAACAGGGTGATGGCGATGGCAGCGGCAATCACCACCAGCACCCCCTGGGGGATCTGACCCAAACCCGGGACCAGCCGCATCCCTTCAACGGCGGAGAGAATGGAGATGGCCGGGGTGATGACCCCGTCGCCCAGGAGGAGCGACACGCCGAGAAAGGAGAGAAACCCGGCAAAGGCCAGAAGGCGCCCCTGCTTGAGGAGCTTGATGAGGATCTCCCGCAGAACGATCTCCCCCCCCTGCCCCTTGCGGCCGAGGCTCATGGCCAGCCAGGCGTATTCGCCGGTCACCAGGATGGTCATGGTCCAGAAGACCATGGAGAGGATGCCGAAGACGTTGTCGTGGGTCGGTCTGGTCAGGGTGAAAATGACCGTCAGGGTATAGATGGGGCTGGTGCCGATATCGCCGAACACCAGCCCCAGCGCCTTGACGATGCCGCCCCAGAATGAGTCGCTGTCAGTATGGCTCATAGGATTTCGAATGTAACAGTCCCGAACTGTCGAAGCAAGTGCCGGCTACATCTCCACCCGCGTCACGACCCCTTGCAGCTTGCTGGCCGGCAGCTTGTTGAACTGGACAAAGTTGGGGGTGAGCTTCTTGATGACCGAAAAAATCTTCCAGAACGGGTTCGGCGTGGCGATATCCTCGATCCCGTAGAAAATGACCTTCTCCTGGATGCCGTTCTCCTTGAGCAGCGTCTCGATATCCAGCATCTCCATGTAGCCGGCCTGGATGGTGAATGAGTCGAGGCCGGTGCCGCCGCCAAGATTCAGGCTGGTCTCGATGCCGAACGGTTCGTCGGTCCGGATGATGGAGATGAAGATGTTCCGCTCGTAGATGATGTTGCTGCGGATGATGCAGTGTACCACATAGGGCGGCACCACCTCCCACTCCTTGGTGAAGAAGAGGCCGCTGCCGGGAATGTTCTTTCCCTTGGCATAGATCTGCTCATAGGCGAGGAGAAAGGTCTCGATGTCCAGAGGGCGCAGCGCCCGGTAGAGCGCCCGCTGTCCCTTGGTCCAGATCAGGATGACCGCAAAGGGGATTGCCGCCAGAATGAGGGACCAGTAGCCGCCGTGGGGAAGCTTGTTCAGGTTGGCGGTCAGAAATGCCAGGTCGAGGAGGGTGACGAGCAGGGCAATGGGGACCTTCCACTTCTTGGTGGTCCGGGCGAAGATCATGCACATCATGATGCCGGTGATGGTCATGGTGCCGGTGACCGCCAGGCCGTAGGCAGCGGCCAGGTTCTCCGACTTCCTGAAGACGATCATGATGAAGATGACCAGGACCAGCAGCGCCCAGTTGACCGAGCCGATATAGATCTGCGACTTCAGGTGGGTGGAGGTGTAGTCCACCTTCAACAGCGGCATGATCCGGGTGGTGATTCCCTGGTAGACGATGGAGAAGACGCCGCTGATCAGGGCCTGGGAGGCGATGACCGTGGCCATGATGGTCAGGAGCAGAAACGGGATATAGAGGAACGGGGCCTCCCAGCGTACCATGCCGAAGAGGATGTTCTTGGCGTCAGGATGTTGGAGGATGTATGCCCCCTGCCCGAGGTAGTTGATGACCAGGGCGGCAAAGACGAAGTACCAGGCCCGGATGATCGGTTTGCGCCCCAGATGCCCCATGTCGGCATAGAGCGCCTCGCCGCCGGTGGCGCAGAGGATGACCTCCGAGAGGATAAAGAAGCCTGCCAGACCGTTAGTGGCCAGAAATTCGATGGCATATATCGGGCTGACCGCCTTGAGGACCACGGGATGGCTGGCCACCGAGATGGCCCCGGACAGTGTCAGGGCGAGGAACCAGATCACCATCAGCGGGCCGAAGAGGCTGGCCACCTTGTCGGTTCCCTTGAACTGGAAGATGAACAGGCCGACGGCAATGATGGCGGCAATGAGGATCAGTGTTCCCTGGTGGGTGTGCTCCAGGCCGGGAATCAGTTCCAGACCCTCGACGGCGGAGAGGATGGAGATGGCCGGGGTAATGACCCCGTCGCCCAGCAGCAGGCAGACACCGAGATAGGAGAGAAAGACGACGAACCCCAGCTGTCTCCCCGGCTTCAGGAGCCGCACCAGGATCTCCTTGAGGACGATGGTCCCCCCCTCCCCCTTGCGCCCCAGGCTCATGGCCAGCCAGGCGTACTCCACCGAAACCAGGAGGATCAGGGTCCAGACGATGAGGGAAAGGATGCCGAGGATATGCTCCTGGGTGGGCTGGGTGAGGGTCATGATGACCGTCAGGGTGTAGATCGGGCTGGTGCCGATGTCGCCGAACACCAGCCCCATGGACTTGACGATGCCGCCCCAGAAAGAACCTGCTTCATGCTGATTCATGTTGACTCCCGCACAGGTGTGCAGGGCTGACCGCGGAATATGAAGGCCGCCGGCAACCGCCGACGGCCCATGACCGCTTTCGTGCCCTTCCAGATGCCTACGAGGTTAGCTGACGGGCTCGGGAGTGGAAGTTCCCTATCCGGCATCTGCCGGAATGCGCCCCCTGTTGCGTGGGTCCCCCGCATCCGTTCAACAGAACGGATCTCGGCTGAATTTCCGTTCTTATACTCCTTGTCAGGGTCAATATCAATAATCTTTCCCGCGCAGATCTGCCGGGAGACAGAGTCGAGGCGATTGTCACCGGCCAAATATGCGACGGCTCCGGATTGCTCCGCAACCGGCAAACCCTTTATTTCTTGACTTTTCAATGGGTTCCGGCTACTTTATTGCGCTTATCTGGCGATTATCACGGAGGAATTCCCATGGAGTATAAAGACACCCTCAACCTGCCCACCACCGACTTTCCCATGAAGGCCAACCTGAACCAGCGCGAACCGGAGGTGCTGGCAAAGTGGGAGAAGAACGGGCTCTATGCCGCCATCGAGGAACAGGGGAAGGGGAAGCCGCTGTATGTGCTCCACGACGGCCCCCCCTACGCCAACGGCCATATCCACATCGGTCACGCCCTGAACAAGATCCTCAAGGACATCATTCTCAAGGGGAAGCGGATGGAGGGGTTCAATGCCCCCTACGTTCCCGGGTGGGACTGCCACGGCCTCCCCATCGAGCTGCAGGTGGAGAAGAACCTTGGCTCGAAGAAGCACGAGATCTCCAAGCTGGAGATGCGGCGCGAGTGCCGGAAATATGCCGAGAAGTTCATCGCCATCCAGCGGGACGAGTTCAAGCGGCTCGGTGTCCTGGGCGACTGGGAAAACCCCTACCTGACCATGAACTACGAGTACGAGGGGCAGACCGCTCTAGAGCTGGCCAAGTTCGCCCATAACGGCGGCCTCTACCGGGGTAAGAAGCCGGTGCACTGGTGCTCCTCCTGCGTCACGGCCCTGGCCGAGGCCGAGGTGGAGTACGCGGACCACACCTCCCCCTCGATCTACGTCAAGTTCGCCCTGCAGGACGATATCACGACTGCCGTGCCCGCCCTGGCCGGCAGGAAGGTGTCGGTGGTGATCTGGACTACCACCCCCTGGACCATCCCGGCCAACCTGGCCATCGCCCTGCACCCGGAATTCACCTATGCGGCCCTGGAGGTGAACGGCGAGGTCCTCATCGTTGCCGAAGGGCTGAAGGACGCCTTCCTGGCGGCCAACAAGCTGGAGGGTCGGGTGCTCGCCACCTTCCCGGCTTCTGTCCTGGAGCGCAAGCTCTGCAGGCACCCCTTCTACGATCGCGATTCCATCGTGCTGCTGGGCGAGCACGTGACCCTGGAGGCCGGAACCGGCTGCGTCCACACTGCGCCCGGCCACGGCCAGGAAGACTACGAGCTGGCCCTGAAGGAAGGGCTGGAGATCTACAATCCGGTGGACAACCACGGCAAGTACCTCGGAAGCCTTCCGTTCTTCGGCGGCCAGTTCGTTTTGGCTGCCAACCCCCTGGTGATCGAGAAACTGCAGGAGGTCGGCGCCCTGGTCGGGGCCGGCCAGGTCAGCCACTCCTACCCCCACTGCTGGCGCTGCAAGAAGCCGATCATCTTCCGGGCCACCGAGCAGTGGTTCATCTCCATGGAGGCGAACGGGCTGCGCAAGCAGTCGCTGGCCTCCATCGAAGAGGTGCAGTGGATCCCCAAGTGGGGCAAGGAGCGGATCTACGGCATGATCGAGAACCGCCCGGACTGGTGCATCTCCCGCCAGCGCACCTGGGGGGTCCCGATCACCGCCTTCTCCTGCACCGCCTGCGGCGAGTACCTGGCCGACGGCGCCCTCATGGACCATGTGGCCGCCATCTTCAAGGAAGAGAGCGCCGATGCCTGGTTCGAGTGGGAGGCGGAAAAACTCCTCCCCCCCGGCACCAAGTGCCCCCAGTGCGGCGCCTCCTCCTTCAGCAAGGAGATGGACATCCTGGACGTCTGGTTCGACTCCGGGGTCTCCCACGCCGCCGTGCTGGAACCGAACCCGAAACTCGCGTCCCCGGCCGACATGTACCTGGAAGGAAGCGACCAGCACCGCGGCTGGTTCCACTCGTCGCTCCTGGAGAGCGTCGGCACCCGCGGCCGGGCCCCCTACAGGAACGTCCTGACCCACGGCTTCGTGGTGGACGGCCAGGGGCGCAAGATGAGCAAGTCGGTGGGGAACGTGGTCGCGCCGGAAGAGGTGATCAAGAAGTACGGCGGCGAGATCCTCCGCCTCTGGGTCGCGGCCCAGGACTACCGGGACGACATCCGGATCTCCCAGGAGATCCTCACCCGCCTCTCCGAGGCGTACCGCCGCATCCGGAACACCTGCCGCTACATCCTGGGGAACATCAGCGACTTCGACCCGGCAAAGGACGCGGTCCCTTTCGACAAGATGCCGGAGCTGGACCGCTGGGCCCTGCACCAGCTGGAGCTCCTGAAGGAGAAGGTGCTGAAGTCCTACGGCGAGTACGAGTTCCACGTCCTCTACCACGCGGTGAACGGCTTCTGCACCGTGGAGATGAGCGCCTTTTACCTGGACATCCTGAAGGACCGGGTCTATACGAGCAGGAAGGAGTCGGTGGAGCGCAAGAGCGCCCAGACCGTCATGTACCTGATCCTGGACAGCCTGGTGCGGCTGACGGCGCCGGTCCTCTCCTTCACCAGCGACGAGGTGTGGGGGTACATGCCGGGCGAGCGGGAGGCGAGCGTGCATCTGGCCCAGTTCCCTCCCCTCAACCCCGAATGGAAGGACGACCGGCTGGTGGAGCGCTGGGAGCGGATCATGAAGGTGCGGGCCGAGGTCTCCAAAGCCCTGGAACTGGCCAGGGTGGCCAAGACCATCGGTCATTCCCTGGACGCGGCCGTCACCATCGCCGCCGAGCCGGAACTGCTGGCCTTCCTCGGGGAGTACCGGGCCGAACTGCCGGCAATCTTCATCGTTTCCCGGGTGACCCTGGCCGACACCCTCGCCGGTGACAGCTACGCAGCAGAGGGGATCGCCGGCCTGCAGCTGCAGGTGACCGCCGCCCCGGGTGAGAAGTGCGAGCGCTGCTGGTGCTACAGCGAGGAGCTCGGCACGGAGAGCGACCATCCGACGATCTGCCCCAAGTGCACGGCGGCAGTCAAGTAGCGCGCCGCTAACAACGTACCGGCAATAGAAACACGGAGACACAGAGGACACGGAGGCAGGCAAAAATCTTAAGCCAAGGCCGGCAGGCATACGGTTTTAACAAAAAGACTTTGCTTTTCTCTGTGCTCTCAGTGTCTCCGTGTTGAATGGATTTTTGCTCCCATGGTCCAGATCATCGATACAAAGGTCAACTTGGAGTTCCCGCTCGGCCATCATCTCCACTGCCTGATCGCCCAGCTCCCCAACCGGCTGCGCCGGGGCGAGAGCTGTTACATTATCACCGATCCGGACGAGAAGTGGCGGCAGGTGCAGGCGATCCTCGACCTGGTGGTTGCAGGCGAGGGGAACCTGAAGAAGCTCCACTTCCTCATGCTGCCGGAGAGCAGCATCCCCTTTGCCCGCTTCGACGAGATGCTGGCCGCCATCGACCAGGGGTTCCGTCCCAATTCGGTGACCATGTTCGGCATCGAGCATGTGCCGCTCAAGACCTACCGGGAGCTGCTGGAGCGTTTCCGGGACGATAACGCCGAGGCGATCGAGCTGGTGAACAGGGATCTGGACGCCGGAGACATCCTGGAGATGCCGGTCAACTGGTGCTGTATCGCAGTCAAGGAGGCAGACGGCAGGCTGCGGGTCTTTCTGGAGGCCAAGTCCCATCCGTTCCACGGGGAAGAGTTCCTGGACAAGTACCATGACCTGTACCGGGGTCGGCACTTCTATCTCTTCCGCAGCCGGCCCTCCTGCTTCAACTTCATGACCATCATCTGCCTCGACTACCTCTACCGGGACCTCTACGCCTCCAATATCAAGCAGATCATCGACCACGCCAACCACCTCTATTTCAACACCCGTCAGGGTCTGGACGCCCTGTTCGTCATCCAGTGCAACCCGAAGCCGGAACACCATAGCTACCGGGACGTGATCAGCGGCTTTTACGGCGAATATCTGGAGGACTTCCCCGGTGTGCGGGAGGCGGTGACGATCTTCGGCAACAGTTCGGACGAAACCTTTGTCGAGGGGTTCTCCGACGGCAAGCCGGCCCACGGGTACTCCTACGTAGTCATCAACCGTCACCACAAGCTGGGGAAGGTGCAGCAGCGCGAGTTCGTCACCGACGACTTCGGCGGGGCGCCGGTCTGCCGGCTCCGCTTCGGTCCGGGCACCCGGCTCTGTTACTTCAACCTGCCGCTGCACCACGATATCGACCCCCGCACCTCGCGGGTCCCGCTCAAGGTGCACAGCATCATGCACTGGACGGAGGACGGCCGCTGGGAGAAGCTGGCGGAACTGTAGGAACGAGCCTTTTCCGCCCTGACTGCGTAAGTCTTCGGTAGTACTTGTGCGGCGTAGCGTTGCTACGCCTCCGCGCACTCCCTCGACAGCCTTGCCAGGACGAAAAATCTCGTCCCTTTAACTGAATTCAAGGAGATTCATCATGTCCAAAGACAAACTCTGGGGCGGTCGTTTCGCCCAGCCCACCAACAAATTCGTCGAGGAGTTCACCGCTTCCATCGATTTCGACAAGCGCCTCTACCACCAGGATATCCGCGGCTCCATCGCCCATGCCCGGATGCTGGGGAAACAGGGTATCATCCCCATCGCCGATGTGGAGTCGATCGTCCACGGCCTGCAGCATATCCTGGAGCAGATCGAGGCCGGCCACTTCGACTTCTCCGTCTCCCTGGAAGACATCCACATGAACATCGAGGCACGCCTGTCGGCCAAGATCGGCGAGGCGGGGAAACGGCTCCACACCGGCCGCTCCCGTAACGACCAGGTGGCCCTGGACATCCGCCTCTACCTCAGGGACGAGATCGTCGAGGTCTCCGCCTACCTGGAGATGCTCATCGACTCCCTGATCTTCCAGGCCGAGAACAACCTGGAGGTCATCATGCCGGGGTACACCCACCTGCAGACCGCCCAGCCGATCCTCTTCTCCCATCACATGCTCGCCTATGTGGAGATGTTCAAGCGGGACAAGGGGCGGATGGAGGACTGCCTGCGGCGGGTGAACGTCCTGCCGCTCGGGGCCGGGGCTCTGGCCGGCACCACCTTCCCCATCGACCGGGAGCATGTGGCCGAGCTGCTGGATTTCCCTGAGGTGACCCGCAACTCCCTGGACTCGGTCTCGGACCGGGACTTTGCCCTGGAGTTCATCTCCGCCTCCTCGATCCTGATGATGCACCTGTCGCGCTTCTCCGAGGAACTGATCCTCTGGTCCACCAGCGAGTTTCGGTTCATCGACCTCTCCGACGGCTTCTGCACCGGATCGAGCATCATGCCCCAGAAGAAGAACCCGGACGTGCCGGAACTGGTCCGGGGCAAGACCGGCCGGGTCTATGGCAACCTGATGGCGCTCCTGACCGTGATGAAAGGACTGCCGCTCGCCTACAACAAGGACATGCAGGAAGACAAGGAGCCGCTGTTTGACACCATCGACACGGTCAAGGGCTCCCTCAAGATCTTCGCCGACATGATCCGCGAGATGCGGGTGAATGCCGGCACCATGCGCCAGGCCGCGGCCAAGGGATTCTCCACCGCCACCGACGTTGCCGACTACCTGGTCCGCAAGGGGATGCCGTTTCGCGACGCCCACGAGGTGGTGGGCAAATCGGTGGCCTACTGTCTCACCCACGGCAAGGACCTGCCGGAACTGACCCTCGACGAATGGAAAGGGTTTTCCGACAAGATCGGCGAGGACATCTACGACGCCATCACCCTGGAGGCGTCGGTGAACGCCCGGGCCGCCACCGGCGGGACGGCGCCGGAGCGGGTCAAGGCGGAGATCGAGCGGGTAAAGTCGGGGAAGTGACAAAAGCCCGTTATCACCACTAAGGCACGAAGGACACGAAGGTAGGCAAAATCACGGTGATTGATTCTCTTCGTGCTCTTAGTGCCTTAGTGGTGGATATTAGACGTTGTTTGCTATTCAGATGGTAACGACTCGGAAATCGAATCATGCGGAAATTTGCACTCATGCTGATGTTTGTCATTACCCTTGCCGGTTGCGGCAAGAAGGGGGCGCTGGTGCCGCCCGAGGCCCTGGTGCCGGCGCCGGCGATTGATCTGCAGGTGCGGCAGCAGGGGGATGGCTTCCGCATCTCCTGGACGGCGCCCGGCAAGGAGGAGCGCGGACAACCCCTGCGCGACCTGGCCGGCTTCCGGCTCTACCGCCACGAGGTGCTGCCGCCGGGAGAGGATTGCCTCGCCTGCCCGGAGAGCTGGCAGCTCGTCCGGAACGTCGACCTGGACTATCTGCGCGACGTGCAGCGGAGCGGCGACCGTTTCGTCTGCCAGGACCGCGACGTCAGGACCGGCACAGCCTACCGTTACAGTGTCACTGCCGTGAGCCGGCGGGGCGCTGTGGGTCGGCCGGCCTTCGTCGAGCCGAGGAAGAAGGTGGCCGCCCCCGCCCCCCCTGTCCTCAAGGCCGTACCGTCGCCGACCGCCGTCACCCTTGAGATCGTCGCCACTCCCCTTGCCGGCAGCGACCGGCTCGGCTTCAACGTCTACCGCCAGCGTTCCGGCGAACCCGCTCCCGTTGCCCCACTCACGCCGTCGCCGGTCCCCGGCCCCACCTACATTGACCAGCAGCTTGATCGCACCGTTCTCTATCGCTATACGGCAACGGCAGTGGTCCGTATCGACGGGGAAGAGGTGGAGAGCGCCCCTTCCAACGAGGTGGACGCCTCCCTCGCCCCTCCCGAGTTCCGCTGATCGGCATCCCCGGGAACGCCTCGCTCACTCCCCTACCCGATTGAATCTTTTGACTTTTGCCCCTTGCTGTGTTAGGTAAAAACACTTTAGCCAAAACCAGGTTCGTCTATACTATGTTCGCGGGCGCCAAGCCGTCGAAGAACGTATCAAGGGCGAGCGGGTCGCGTCGTTCATGTATCCAACTCCACGCTAGGAGGTTCACGTATGTTCAAAGGAAGCATAGTCGCCATCGTCACCCCGTTCAGGAACGGCCAGGTTGATTTCGAAAAGCTGCGGGAGCTCGTGGAGTTCCAGATCTCCGGCGGCACCGACGCCATCGTGCCGTGCGGCACCACCGGCGAGGCCTCTACCCTCGACTATGACGAGCATATGGACGTGATCAAGACCGTCATCGACCAGGTGAAGAAGCGGGTTCCGGTCATCGCCGGCACCGGCTCCAACTCCACGACCGAGGCGATCGAGCTCTCCCAGAAGGCCAGGGAGGCCGGCGCCGACGGCGTGCTGCTGGTCACCCCCTACTACAACAAGCCGACGCAGGAAGGTCTGGTGCGCCACTACACGGCAATAGCCGACGCCGTGGCCATCCCCCAGATCCTCTACAACGTGCCGGGCCGCACCGGCGTCAACATGCTCCCCGAGACCGTTGCCCGCCTGGCGCCCCACAAGAACATCGTGGCGATCAAGGAGGCCACCGGCTCGCTCCAGCAGGCGTCCGAGGTCATTGCGCTGTGCGGCGATCAGATCGACGTCCTCTCCGGCGACGACTTCATCACCTTCCCGATGATGGCCTGCGGCGCCAAGGGGGTCATCTCGGTGCTGGCCAACATCATGCCGAAGACCGTGGCGAGCCTCGTCGACGCCTTCTTTGCCGGTGACCTGGCCGACGCGCGCCAGCTCCACCTGGATACGCTCAAGATCGGCAACGCCATGTTCATCGAGTCGAACCCGATCCCGGTGAAGACCGCCCTGGGGCTGATGGGCAAGTGCTCCGACGAGCTCCGCCTGCCGCTCTGCCCCATGGGCGAGGCGAACAAGGCGAAACTGGCGGCCATCATGAAAGAGTACGGACTTATATAACAAAAACGCTCGGGGCTCGGGGTTCGGGGTAAAGTCTTTTTCTTTTGCCCTGAGCCCTCAGCCCTCAGCCCTCGGCCTACCGAGGTTTTTATGATTAAAATTGCTGTCTGCGGCGCTGCCGGGAGGATGGGGGGACGCATCATCGCTGCCATCAGGGAGGCCGAGGGTACCGAGCTCTCCGGAGCCCTTGAGCGACCCGGCCACCCGATGGTCGGCCAGGATGCCGGGTTCAGCGCCGGCCTCGGCGCCATCGGTGTCGCCATCACCGACGACCTGAACGGAGTGGTCGATGGGTGCGACGTCCTGATCGACTTCACCGCCCCCGCGGTATCGCTCAAGAACCTGGAAGTCTGCGCCCTCAAGAAGAAGTCGATCGTCATCGGCTCCACCGGCTTCACACCGGAAGAGCGTGCCCTGGCTGCCGAGCTGGCCAAGGAGATCCCGGCGGTGCTCGCCCCGAACATGTCGGTCGGGGTCAACGTCTGCTTCAAGGTCCTGAAGGACGTGGCCAAGACCCTGGGGGACAACTTCGACGTGGAGATCGTGGAACTGCACCACAACAAGAAGAAGGATTCCCCCAGCGGCACCGCCGTCCGGATGGGCGAGGTGGTTGCTGAGGCATTGGGGCGCGACTACAACAAGGTGGCCAACTACCACCGCGAAGGGATCTGCGGCGAGCGGACCAGGGAAGAGATCGGTATGCAGACCGTGCGCGGCGGTGACATCGTCGGCGAGCACACCGTCTACTTCATCGGCATGGGGGAGCGGATCGAGATCTCCCACCGCGCCATGAGCCGCGACATGTTCTCCCGCGGCAGCGTGCGGGCGGCCCAGTGGGTGAAGGGCAAGGCGCCGGGGCTGTACGACATGCAGGATGTGCTGGGATTACGCTAGGGAAAGCCATGCTTTCGACTGCTGATATAGATCAAATGAAGGAACGCATCGCTCAGGCCATGCAGCCGGAAAAGATCTATCTTTTCGGTTCCTATGCCGAAAATCGGGCAACCGATGACAGCGACGTGGATCTGGTGGTGGTCATGGAGTCGGAGCTGGCCCCCCACCGGCGAAATGTCGCCTTGAAACGGCTCTTCCCGCGGCGGTCGTTTTCTCTCGACGCCTTTGTCTATACACCGCTGGAGTTTGCCAGGTACAAGGATATTCCCGGCACCATCGTCTACAACGCCACCCATCATGGAAAACTCCTCTATGGATGACGCAACTGCAGAGGTTGTCCGGCAGTGGCTACGCAAGGCCGAACACGACCTGTTGAATATCCGCAACAACCTTGCTGCCGAGACGATTCCCACCGATACGGTCTGTTTCCACGCCCAGCAGGCCATTGAAAAACTGCTGAAGGGACTGCTGATCGCCAATGGTCGTAACATCCCCAAGACCCACGACCTGGTAAAGCTGCTATCGGATGTGGGCGATCTGGCGCCGGAACTGCTCCCCCTGGAAGACCAGTTGGAAGAGATTTCCGAGTACGGCGTTAGCGTCCGCTACCCTGACGATTATTACGAGCCGACCATCGATGAGGCCCGTCAGGCGTATGATGTTGCCGTGGCCATTCAATCGTTCATCGTGACCAAGATTCAGTTCTGAATACTACGCACCAAGGAGAAACGTACGTAATGGCAAAAATCAACGACAACTACCTGAAACTCAAGGCCGGCTACCTCTTCCCGGAGATCGGCCGCCGCGTGCGCGCCTTTGCCGAGGCCAATCCGTCCGCCAAGGTGATCCGCCTGGGGATCGGCGACGTGACCCGTCCGCTCGCCCCGGCCGTGCTCAAGGCGTTCCACGCCGCGGTAGACGACCTCGGCACCACCGACCAGTTCGCCGGCTACGGCCCGGAGCAGGGGTACGACTGGCTGATCAACGCCATCATCGAGAAGTCGTACAAGCCGCTCGGCGTGTCGCTGAAGACCGAGGAGATGTTCATCTCCGACGGCTCCAAGTGCGACTGCGCCAACATCCTGGACATCTTCGCCCTGGACAACGTGGTGGCGATCGGCGACCCGGTCTACCCGGTCTACAACGACACCAACGTCATGATCGGCCGCACCGGCGAGGCCGACGACAAGGGGTACTATAAGGGAATCGTCTACATGCCGTGCAACGAGGCCAACGGCTTCATCCCGGCGCTCCCGACGGAGAAGGTGGACATCATCTACCTCTGCTTCCCCAACAACCCGACCGGCACCGTGGCCTCCAAGGCCGAGCTGAAGCGGTGGGTCGACTACGCCATTGCCAATGACGCGGTCATCTTCTTCGATGCCGCCTACGAGGCATTCATCACCGACCCATCCATCCCCCACTCCATCTACGAGATCGAAGGGGCCAAGCGGTGCGCCATCGAGTTCCGCTCCTTCTCCAAGACCGCCGGCTTCACCGGCGTCCGCTGCGGCCTGGTGGTCGTGCCGGAAGAGGTGATGGGGACGACCTCCACGGGCGAGCGGTACAGCTTCAACAAGCTTTGGCTGCGCCGCACCACCACCAAGTTCAACGGCGCCTCCTACCCGGTCCAGCGTGCCGCCGAAGCGGTCTACTCCGACGAGGGGTGGAAGCAGACGAAAGAAATCATCGACTATTACATGGAGAACGCCCGGATCATCCGCGAAGGCTTGGCGTCGGCCGGCCTCACGGTGTACGGCGGCGTGGACGCCCCCTACATCTGGCTCAAGACCCCGGGCGGCATGACCAGCTGGGAGTTCTTCGACAAGCTCCTCACCGAGTGCAACGTGGTCGGGACCCCCGGCTCCGGCTTCGGACCCAGCGGGGAAGGGTACTTCCGGCTCTCGGCCTTCGGCCACCGCGAGAACGTGATCGAGGCGGTGGAACGAATCAAGAAAAACCTCAAGTAACCGACATCAGGGCGCCCTTTGCGGTGCCCTTTTTTTATGGTACAAGGTGGATGTCGCTCCGCTTGCGGTGCTGACCGCGGACACCAATAATTCTCCTTCTTGGCGGGAAGGTTCTGAATGAAAATCGCTTGGCAGGAATACCTTTCGGTAGGGGTGGCGGAGATCGACGCTCAGCACAAGCTTCTTTTCGAGAATATCGATGCTTTGCTGACGGCCCATGAACGGGGACTGGGGAGCGAAGAGGTGTGCCGGCTCTTTACCTTTCTCGACGCCTATGTGGCAACCCACTTCGCCGATGAGGAGCGCCTGATGCAGCGGATCGGCTTCCCCGAACTGCTGAAGCATCGGGAGCAGCACCAGGCCTTTATTGGCGACCTTTCCCAACTCAAGGAACGTCTCGGGATTGAGGGGCCGACAGAGGGCCTCATTACTTCCGTTGGGATGGTGACGGTCGGCTGGCTCATCGAGCACATTTCCGTTATGGATCGGGCAATTGGCCGTTTTGCGAAGGAACGGAAACAATCCGGTCCGGGAAATTAGGTATGGGAGTCGTGGCATTCGCGGATGAGGTACTGACATGCTTGAACAATCTGTTCTGGTTATTTCTGCCGAGGCACGCACCCTCTGCAGCAGAATTTGCATTTGAATAACAACCGCACTGTGCTACTCTTTACTGGCTAGACTGTCTAGCTTTGTGAAGGGGGATATATGAGAACCAGCAAGACGGATCGCCTACCCCATGACCGGGAATGGCAGCTTCAGGAGGCCAAGAACCGTTTGAGCCAGGTGGTTGATCTGGCCCAGCATGACGGTCCCCAGACCATAACCCTGCGGGGCAAACCTGCCGCGGTGGTCGTTTCTTTCGATGAATACCGGAAGCTGACCCTGCCCCGCACCGGGTTGTCGCAGTTTTTCCGGCAATCGCCGCTAAACGGCATTGAACTCGATCTCAGCCGCAGCACTGACCTCTCCCGCGAGGTGGAGCTGTGAAATATCTGCTGGATACCTGTCTGATCTCCGAACTGGTGAAGAAAGAGCCGAATCCGGCAGTGGTGAGCTGGCTGGATGAGCAGGACGAGCAGACACTGTTTCTGAGTGTTCTGAACCTGGGTGAGTTGCAGAAGGGGATCAGCAAACTGCCCGATGGCGCGAAAAAGGATGAGCTCCAGGCATGGGTTGGGCTTGATCTTGTCGAGCGGTTTACCGGGCGGATTCTTGATATTGATCTGGAAACTGCGCTCTACTGGGGAAAGCTCCAAGGGGTGGCGGAACAGGCGGGCGAGAAGCTACCGGTAATGGATTCCCTCATCGCTGCCACCGCCGCAGCTCATGGGCTGGTTGTGGTTACTCGCAATGTGAAGGATATGGAGAGATGCGGGGCCAGGGTGTGTAACCCGTGGGGGCGAGTTGAGTAAACCTGCATTTCCCCCTACCGCGGCCGCCGGGTGTGCGCGATGATTGGCGGCAAGTTACATCAGATGTAGGATTTGCAGCAGGGAGAGCAGATATGGAAGCGATCAAGCATCGAACCCAAATTTCGCTCGACGATTGGCAGTATCAGGTATTGCTGGATCTGTCGCGCAAGACAAAAAAAAGCCTCTCGGCGCTGATCCGCGAGATGATCACCGAGAAGTTCAACCCTATAGCGGGAGAAACCGGCAACGATCCGGTTTTCGGCATTGTCGGCATCGGCAGCAGCGGCCAGAAGAACACGGCCCGCGACCATGATGCCGTACTTTACGGGAAGAAGCAGTGAACGGTATTTTCGTGGATACCGGCGCCTGGTATGCCCTGGTGGATACCGACGATGCCGACCACGGGGCAGCGGCGGCATTCCTCGCCGCCAATACGGTGCCGCTCATTACCACCAACGCTGTCTTTTCGGAAACCGTCACTCTCATTCGTTATCGCATCGGTCATGAGGCAGCGCGTATTTTCGGGCAAAAGCTGAAGGAAAGCAGTTTTGTCAGGACGGTAGCAGTTACGCCGGCCGACGAGGAGCGGGCCTGGGAGATATTCACCAAGTACCGGGACCAGGCATTCAGTTACGTGGATTGCACCAGTTTTGCTGTCATGCAGCGGATGAAACTCTCGCATGCCTTTGTCTTTGATCGACATTTCAAGGTGATGAATTTTACGGTAATGCCTGAGCAGGGAAGCAGGTAAGCTGACCGGGATTTCTGTGGCGGGAATTAAGTAATGATGTCACCAGAATTCCGGCGCAATAGAAAAATAGAAAGCAACGTTCCGCTCGGGACGTCCAGTGAAGAAACCCGGAAACACCGACACGGGAGTTGCGGAAGGACGGAAAAAAAGGAATACTGTTGTCACCACAAGACAGAAGAAGGCGTCTCGGTGATTGTTTGGTATCCCTGGTGGTAGCGGCGGGGGGCAATGCGAGGAGGGAGTATGAAAAAGTGGGTTGTCTTTTTTTTGATTCTGATCAGTTCAAAGGCTTTTGCTATCAGTTCGGTGGCAACAATCATCAAACAGACAGATGTCCCCATAACGATCACCAAATATAATGCAAATTACCAAGAGCAGTCCAAGTACTCTATTAGCGGCATCCTCCACAAAGTTTCGTACAAGAACAACGGGAAACAACGGATTGAGGCTGTCGAGTTTGGCTTAGTGAGCTTCGATATATGGAATGAATTCCTCAACACTACCGGTGGCATCTCCATGGAGGCCAACGATCCCGGAGATATAGAGAGCGGCTCCTGGCTGGCCCATGCGTATGGGGATTTTGCGTTTCTTTCAGGTTTTGCCTACGTGAAGAAGATCAGGTACGCAGACGGGACAATCTGGAAGGTAAACCTTGAGGAGATCAGGAAGGAGCTGGCGAAGATTCAGACCGATTTCGACATCAGGAGCCTGGAACCGAAGCGGGATAATAAGTAGAGGCACAAAAGCAATGAGGTAATGACCACCCTTCAGTTTTATTGGGGTGATGACGAAAATTAAGATATAAGGCGGTTACGAGATTGGCGAGGACAAAAGCCCAAGTTGAAGCGGAGCTTGAACAGCTCAAGAAAGCCAGAATTGCAGAAGGCTTTGTTTCGGTTTTTAACAACCTCATTAAGTGGGGGGCGCTAGTCGCTATCTCCTATATTTGCTATTTAGGGCTTGATACCCTTGCAGGGAGAGAAACTATCAGTAATATTGCTATAAAGATCCTGACCGACATGAGGATAGATCAAGGGCTGGCTTATATCCTGGCTGGGGGCGGAGTAGTTTATGGTCGAGCTCAAAATAGGTTGCGGAAAAAGGATATCGCTCGGTACTCTTCTCGTGTAAATGAATTGGAAAGTAGGATCGACCCGAGACGTAGTTCCAGCAAACTGCAGTCAAACGGAGATTCTCTCCCGGAGGACATCATATGAACACGGAAATTGCGGCCAAATTGATTGTGACTGCTATCTCTGCTGTTGGTCTCTGGTATGGTTTTTTCTTCTTGTATAAAGAGCATACGGTGAACGAATTTAGGCATCGGATGTTCGCTCTCAGAGATCAACTCTTCGATGAAGCCGCAGCCGGCCTGATTCCCTTCAACCATCCTGCTTACGGGATGATCAGGATCACCATGAATGGTTTCATCCGGTTCGGCCATAGAATCAGTCTATTCGAGCTCGCAGTATCATATTTCGTAACCAATAAGGATAAATCGGCTGTAAAAAGTTACTTTTCGAAGCTTTCCGAGGCAATGAAATCTCTAGACCAAGAGACTGCTGATAAGCTCAGGAGTTATCAAGCCAGGATGATACAGCTGGTACTGATTCAGGCATTCGCCGCATCCCCCGTCTTTCTTTTCTTTCTGCTGGCCTACTTTGTACCGGTCAAACTGGTGAGCATGGCAAGAAACAAGCTCCTCGACTTCTTGTCCAGGCTGTTGGCGAAGCCTATTGATTCAATAGAGGCAGCAGCATTTGTATTTGGAAAATGAGGGACAAACCGCGCCCTCAACCAGGTCAAAAACGAATCGAGGGGGGGTCACAGCGGGACGCTGTTATCTATTTTTCTATTGTAAGAGGAGTTGGAGGAGTTGGGTCAGGCCAGACTTTTGGACATTTCCTTCGGGAATTCTGACTCCATTGAAAATACAGGGACATCATGCCTATTTCAAAGGCGGCCAATCGGCCGCCTTTCCTCTTTCAGCGAAAATATTCGTTTGCAGCGTCGTCCCGTCTCTGCCATACTTTAAGTACTTAATCAAGTATCTCAAGGAGTATTGATATGAACACCATCCCCGCCCAGGAACTGAAGAGGCGCGGTATTGCCGCGGTAGACGATTTGATCGCCGCGGGCGACGTACACGTCATCCGCAACAACCGGCCCCAGTACGTGGTGCTGACCGAGGAACGCTACCGCGAGCTGGTGGCGGAGGCGGAAGAAGCGTACGTGGCCCGGGTGAAGGCGTCACTGGAGGATGTGAAGGCCGGGCGGGTGCGAAAGTTCGCCTCTGTCGACGAACTGCTGCAGGCGCTCGACGCTGACGGGGAGTAAACGTGTTCAGCGTTACCACTTCGGACAGATTCATCCGTCAGGCACGGAAATTCTTCAAAAGGCACCCCGACCTCAAGCCCCGCTTTGCCGCCACCATCACTGCCCTGCAGCATGACCCGCTTCAACCGAGCCTCGGACTTCATCAACTCTCCGGCAAACTTGCAGGGTGCCATGCCGTCAGTCTCACCTGCAGTTACCGCATTACCCTGACCCTGCTGATTACCGACAAGGAGATCATCATTCTCGACATCGGCAGTCATGACGAGGTGTATCGGTAGGGAATTCAGCGCACACAATACTTAATTCAAAAGGCGGCCGATCGGCCGCCTTTGTTCTTGCAACCAGTTACATGCAATGTAACGGAAGCTAACTTGCGTTACATAACTTATTGACTAATAAACTTAACACCACTAAAGTTAATTAGTGTCGCACACTAAGAAACGATAGTTTCATTGCGTTGCGCGCCAGTAAACGAACATGCCATTGCGTCTAGCAGGAGATCACATGTTCAGCGAAGCTTCCCCGCGGGGCGTGGAGTTCCGGGGACGCCATACTTAATTCAAGGCGGCCAATCGGCCGCCTTTTGTTTGAAGATCATTTCCGCAACTTCAACCGCGGCGCGCCGCTTCTATTGCCGCAATGTCGATCTTTTTCATCTCCATCATCGCATCGAACGCTCGCTTGGCGGCGGCGGGGTCGGGATCGGTTATCGCCTTAGTCAGAGCGATCGGAGTAATCTGCCACGACAGGCCCCATTTGTCCTTGCACCAGCCGCACTCACTCTCCTCGCCACCGTTGCCGACGATGGCTTCCCAGTAACGATCGGTTTCGGCCTGGTCAACGGTTGCGACCTGAAACGAGAATGCCATATTGTGCCTGACCTCGGGGCCGCCATTTAGCCCAAGACAGGGAATGCCCATCACGGTAAACTCGACCGTCAACACATCCCCTTTCTTTCCGGACGGATAGTCCCCCGGTGCGAGGAGTATTGCGCCAATGGATGAATCAGGAAAGGTTTTGGCGTAAAAGCGCGCCGCCTCCTCGGCGTCGCGGTCGTACCATAGGCAAATTGTGTTCTTTGCATGCGTTTCCATGTTACTTCTCCTTCGTGATGTGCCGCTCTGAAAAAGGTGTCGGTAGGGAGCGGTCAGTGTACCGAGCCCGTAACGATTTCTGTCATCTTCATTCTACTGCTCCAACAACCACTTCAATCTGTCCAGATCCTGCCTGACCAGGGCGGCATCAGCCGCATAGGCCTCGCCGCTCACGTCGGGGAGCCGGAACAGGGTGAAAATGACCTCGCTCCCCGAGCCGTTGGACACCACCCGCATCGGTACGTAGAGCGTCTCGCCGCCTGGCGTCGTCAGGTAATGGTCCAGCACCCCGAGGTCGTTCTCCCGGGCAAGCCGGATCGCCATCGTCCCCAGTGAGGTTTCCATCACCCAGCCGTCACCCTCGCACCGGATCGACCGGCAAAAGGTCGTCGCCCAGCGGGGGAGATTGTTCAGGTCGGCGACATAGGCATAGACCGCTTCCGGGTCCCGGTCGATCTGTACGCTGATGGTCATTGACGGGTTGATCATGGCCCAATCCCTTCTTGTTCACGGAGCATTAGTGCCCTGCAACTACGATTATTGTACCACGGCAAACCGGGATGGCGGGAGCTCCCATCGTTCACCCCTCTCTCGTTTTGCCTACAGGGCTACAATTAATTATGGCTGCATAGGAATTCATGGAATTCAGGGGACACGATAGGGACACGATACTTAATTCGGGGGCGGTCAATTGGCCGCTTTTGCTGTTTCTCTGCTTGAAATTTCCCGCCAAAATAATCCACACTAAACCCCATGGACATCCTAGCCACCATAGCGGAGCGCAAGATCGCCGAGGCGATCGCGCGGGGGGAGCTGGACAACCTGGCCGGGGCGGGGAAACCGCTGGCCATGGACGAGGACCTCTCCGGCGTGCCGGCCGAACTGCGCATGGCGTACAAGATCCTCAAGAACGCCGGGTTCGTGCCGCCGGAGGTGGAGCTGCGTAAGGAGATCGTCTCCCTGCGGGAGATGCTGGGGCAACTGGACGACGACGAAAAGCGCCGCAGCGTGCGGCGGCAGCTGGATTACAAGCTCCTCAAGCTCAACATGATGCGCAAGCGGCCGCTCGACCTGGAGGAGTTCCCGGAGTACCGGGAGAAAATCATCGACTGCCTCGGCGGGTGATCCGGTTTTGCCCCAATAAGGCGGCCGAAGCGCCCCTGATTTTTCCGTTGCAAGCAAGGGATGCCCATCCTAGTCGGCCAGCACGAGTCCCCCCAGTTCGTCATCCGCCTGGCGGACGAATCCGGCAAACTGCTCTTCGGCCATTTCGGCCATCTCACCCAACGTCACGGTCTTCAGGGAGTCGATCTCGCAGTCGCAGCTGTTGTAGGTGGTGTTGTAGAAGGAGATCCGCTTCTCCGGCTCCAGCCCCATGGTGAGGAGCTGCCGGGCTCCGCGCTGGATGAGCCCCAGTTTGGCGTATAGGTCTGCGCGGCTCCGTACCGACCAGACACCTAGATAGATTGGGCTCTGCACGTTGCGCACATCCCCCACCAGTTCGCCCCGCAGCAGCTCGTCGCGGGAGCGCCCCAGGTAGTTGACGAAATCCAGGTGTTCGGCCAGTTTGCGGTCGGTGGCGAAGAAACGGCCGGTTTCCGGGTCGATGGTGAAGATCATGGTGCGGTCAAGGGCCTGACCGTAGCTCTGGAAAAGTACATCCTTGTACTCGTCGAACGGCACATACTTCCGCAGCCAGGCCTCGTTGCGGCTGATGCGCCGGGTCAAGCCGAGGAGCCACGAACCGACCGACGGGTCATCCAGTCGGCACTTGCGCACCTCTTCCTTGAGAGAATCGAAGGAGCCGCCGCCGTAGCGGTAGAGCAGTACCGCGAGGAAGACGTCGCGCACGTTGTTGTAGCGGCTGAAGCGGTAGATAAGGTCGTAACTGAACAGCTCCATCTTGCGCAGCTGCCAGATGAAGGCGGCGATTTCGGTGCGCGTGCTCTGGGGGGTGACGCCGATCTGCTGGGTGAACTTGATGAAGCGAACGTAGCGGGTCCCCAGATCGGTATGGAGGGCATCCTCACGGGTGACGCTGCGCCCCAGGGTTATGGTCCAGCGGGTGAAACGTCCGGTCTCGCTTTCCACCCGGATGTTGTCCGGTCCGAAGGCGGCGTAGATCTGGCGGGTGCCGATACCTTCCCCATCGTGGGGCCCCTTGGTGGTGTGGCCGACGAAGAGCGGCACCCGGTCCGGCCCCAGGCTAAGCCTGTCGGCAGGGATGCCGGAGCCGTTATCGGTGATGGTCAGGGTGACGTGGTCGTTGTGCTGCGCCAGTTCGAACTCGATCAGGCCGCGCCGTCCCGTCTCCCTGATGGCATCCAGGGCGTTGGCGACGATATTGATCAGGGCACGGCTGACCGTGACGTAGCTGCCGTTCACCGGTTCAATGCGCGACGTCATGGCAAACCGCACCTCGCAGGTACTGTCCACCGCCTCCACGTACGGGATGATCCGTTCGGTCAGGATTTCCTTGAGCGACACCTTGTGGGTGAGATGAACAGTGTCCTCGTACATGTTGAGGATGTTGAGCATAACCCGGGATTCGCGGTTGATGTCCTCGGCGATCCGGTTGAAGTTGTCCACCGACATGATGGCCGCCATGTCGTTCAGTACCCGCAGTGACTTCTTTACGTCGTGGCGCACCTTGGTCAGTTCCTCGACGATCGTCGTTTCCGGGCGGGCGGCCGCCACCACCGCCTCGCGGCGAATCCCGGCCGTCACCGACATCAGCAGGAATTTCATCTTGCGGTAGACCACCTGGTCTTCGACCACGAACCCCTTGCTTTTGAAGAAGTCGATGGAGCTCCGCAGCTTGTCCCAGACATACAGGTAGATGTGGGCATTCGGGTGCACCGATTCGGCGAGGCAGTAGCCGAAGGCGGTACCGATCCCCTTCCCCCGGCCGAACGGGCTGGTCACCTGGCGATAGATTTGGAACTTCATCCGGTCCGGCGTGGCGTAGACGGTCATGTAGCCGAGCAGTTCGCCCCGCTCCTCCCAGACGTAGCTGTGGCCGTAGTCGATGTCGATGGTCTTGTCCAGGACATAGGGGGACGGGATCACCAGGGAGTCGATATTGAGGAGCGGCTGCTGGGTGATGGCCTTTTCGTGGGTCGGGGTCAGGTAACGGATAAAGGGGTAGCGGGCCGGATCCCAGGTCGGGGCAGGTTCCGGGCCGGCGATTGTGCCGGCACTCGTATCAGGGCGGCGTGATTTCATGCGGCAGCTCCAGTAATGGGCTCAGGGAGAATTATGGGGACAGTATAGAATGGCGCTAGTTTAAGGCATTATCCCATAGCAATACAGCTGAAAATATTGGCTAAAAATGGCATAATGCCTTCTCGACATCGGCAGTCATGACGAGGTGTATCGGTAGGGAATTCAGCGCACACAATACTTAATTCAAAAGGCGGCCGATCGGCCGCCTTTGTTCTTGCTGCGAGTTGAGTTATACTCAAAGTCGTTGCCAGTTGAGTATAACCATGGTTATACTCGATTCGCAATCTCATTGAGTATAACAGGAGGGCAATCTTGGAACGAATAGGCGGGGAAACAATGGTGTTGTACGCTGACTTGAGAGAGCGTCTCGAGGTATTTGAGGCAATGCGTGGGATTGCTCATCTCCAAGGTGAGTTCACGCGAAAGACGATTAAGGGTAAGATCTATCATTATTTTCAAGCGACCCTACCTACCGGCCGGACCCAGATTTATTTGGGCCCTGATAGCGAGGAAATATCCCGACTGATTAGAGTACGACAAGAAGCCGGGAATGATGTGCAGGCAGATCAGGTGCTTCTGCAGCGCCTTTCAGCTCAAATCATGGTAGGAGGCGCTCAGGCAGTGCCACCTGATATGGCTAAAGTCATCTTGAGGCTGGCCGATAGCGGGGTGTTTCGGGCTGGTGGTGTGCTGGTTGGAACAATCGCCTTCGGCATTATCGGCAACCATTGTGGCGTTATTTGGGGATCGGACGCTCGCATGACGCAGGACGTTGGCATCGCCGCCTGTTCCAGGTTAGCGGTGGCCGTCCCTGATCTTACCGCTGCGGTTCCGAGCACGCTCGAGTCCCTGAATATGGGGTTTTTCCCCGTGCCAAGGTTATCCCAGAAGGAACCATCTACCAGTTTTGCCGTCAGGGGGAAAACACTACGGGTCGATTTGCTTACTCCAATGAGCAAGAACAGCGAGGCTCCTGTACATATTCGTCGTTTTGGCGCGGCTGCCACTCCTCTCCGTTTTTTGGATTACTTACTGGAGGCCCCGATCGATGCTGCGATGATCGCAGGCACACCTTGCCTGGTTCGCGTGCCTCAACCAGCACGCTATGCACTTCATAAGTTGATAATTTCCGGCGAGCGGGATGCTACTGCGGGAGAAAAGCGGCAAAAGGACCTCAAGCAGGCGTTGGCTCTTCTGTCCGTGTTGCAGCAAGACCGGCCCGGTGATATTGCCCTTGCGTGGGGGGTTTTAGAGGCACGCGGATCCAGTTGGGTCAAGAAGGCTCTATCTGGAGCCGAAGCGGCGGGAATAGATCTCCTCGGTTTAGTGAAATAGCATTAGAGGCATCTTACATTCAAGAGCATCAACTATTTTCAATTCAATAGGCTGCTAGCGCGGGAGAGCTTTCATCTCGCCTATCTCATAAAAAAGAGGCCAAGGGATGCATACCCCCTGGCCTATAACCGTCCACGACTGATCGATATCAATTAATTACAGTTTCACATCCAGTTCATTCTGGACAAGTTGCTCACGAACCTGCTTCTTCCTGATCAGCACCAGTTCGGAACCGCGTGTTCTCATGACTGCCGGCGGCTTGCGGTGCGAGTTGTAGTTTTCCGGCGACATGCTCTCGGAATAGGCCCCCGTGCCGCCGATGACGACATAGTCGCCTATTTCCGGTTCGACGATCAGCACCGGCACAATGTTGCCGTCACTGTCCAGTCGCACTGAATCGCCGCTTTCGCAGCAGCGCCCCACAATGCCGAACGATTTCAGCCCGGCCGTTGGCGTGCCGTCATACTCGCTGGACAAGAGCGTACCGTCCTGGCGCACGATGGCAATGGGATGCTCGGAGCCGTACAACAGCGGGCGCGTCAGCAGTTCCATGCCGCCGTCAACGATCAGGAAGTTCAGCTCGTTGGTCAGCTTCTTGTCGATAATCCGGGTGATGATATGGCCCGAGTTGGCCACCACAAAGGTGCCCGGCTCGATCTCCATCTGCAGCTGCCGTCCGGTCGCCTCCTGGAACTCCTTGATCCGCTGCGCCGCATAGGCACCCAGCGACGCGATGTCGGCCTGTTTTTCCCCCGGCATCCGGGCGACCTTGAGCCCGCCGCCGAAGCTTACGGTGGTGGCATCGGGGAAATAGGTCCGCACAAAGCCCAGTTCACGGTCGATGTTCTCCCGCCATTTTTCCGGGTCGCCCCCTGAACCGATATGGACATGAACCTGGGTAAAGCGGAGTCCCTGCTGGTCGGCCAGGGCCTTTACCTGCGGGACATCGTTCAGGTGCACGCCGAAGCAGGAATATTCACTGCCGGTATCGCGGGTCTGGCTTTCACCGCCGCCGGCGGCTCCCGGATGGACCCTGATGGACAGGTCGATCTTGTTGGCTTTGGCAAAATCGGCAATCAGCTGAAACTGCGTCATGGAGCAGACGTTGTACTTGAGGCCCGCTTTGATCATCTCCTCCAGTTCGGCGCGCTCCTCACCGGAGGGAACCTCCTGGGTCGTCAGCATCATCCGGCTATACGGAATCCCGGCGCTAAAGGCACGGGCCGCTTCATCGAGTGACGAGCAGTCCAGATCCAGTCCCTTATTGGTGACGACCCGCAGTACGGTACGATCCGAGTTCGCCTTCATGGCGTACCGTACATGCAGACCGTAGGCATTCGGCATGTTCAGCAGCTGGTCACAGCTGTTTTCTATGTATTCCTGATCATGCAGATATACCGGTGTTCCCCACTGCTGGGCTATTTTCGGGATGAGCGCTGCGTCCAGCTTGGTCGGACCAAAGTGTTTCATCGTCATGCTTTCAACCTCACAAGTGTGATATGACTTCGCATGCCAGATCCCTTTAGTACGTTAGAAATTATCCTATGTATCAGGGTTAGGGCAACGTGAAGAGGTGGACACATCTATGTAGCATTTTCGACCGGCGCGGCGCAACATCTCTCTGGAAGTTTGTTGCAGAGAGATGGAGTTATAACCGTTATTTGATTCACCCGCCGCACGAGATATCAAAATCCGCCGCCTCTAGGTCGCAGCAACCGCGCAAGAGCCAAGGGGGTCGGGAGTCGGTTTAGCAGTTCGCGAATGGTGATCACAACCCCTCCCGTCTGCCGATCACGCAGACTAGAGGTGCTTTCCCTTGGGGATCAGGTGTTTCAGCTTGTGCGATCCATCGTATAGGGCCCGCTTTTTGATCCCCCGTGTCTCCTTCAGGTCCTTTCTGACGTCATCTTCTTCGAGCGACATTTCAGCGGTGTCGGCCAATTGCTCGATCTTGCTCTCTTCGGTGTCATCGATCCGGACTGTCATCTAACCACCCCCTTTTGAATAAATTTTCTCATACCAGCGCATAAATAACAATTGCAGCAGGCGGCGTGGGAGTTCCGGTTAATGCAAAAGGCGGCCAATCGGCCGCCTTTTCCGTATCTGGTTGGCGCTGGAGCGAAATTCTTTATGCTGATCCGTCGGTGAAAGCCGGCAGGCCGATCATGCCGGACCTCCCGCTCTCCCCTTTTTCAAGCGGTGTCACGCGCCTGGCGGATGAGACTTGTCGCTTTCCGCGTGATTTCGAGCAGCGCCAATTTTCATGAAACTGTTCCGGGATGCCGTAGAATCGTGCGAGCGTCCATCCTTTGTTATACCAATTGCCTGCCGCAACGCTTCAGGCGTCCCTTTGACATCAACGGCTTGCTCACCACGTCTTGAAAACAGGCAGAAATTCGAGACTGGTCGATAGGTTCCCCACACCGGTTGTTACGCGCACCCCAGAACAATTTTCAAAGATCACGTCTCTCTATATCAATATTAGCCCTATCTAACAATAAGGCAAGCGGAATGTTGCCCCTGCCATTTCTTCCCGGGCGGAGTTCCGGGGACAAAAGACGGCGGTTGGCCGCCTTTTCGTATGCAGGCAGCGCCGGGTCAGAAACGATTCGACTTTTGACAAAGTCCGGCTTTTGGATAGCCTTGAAAAGAACGGTCCGATATCACACGAGGGAGAGACGTCATGAAAAAAGCGGTGATGGTTCTGTTTCCGGTGCTCGCGACGGCATCATGGGGATCGGCTGCCGAACAACCTTCCCTCAAGCGGGGAGAAGAGCTTTTCAACAGCACGCAAAGGAGGCTGGCATGAGAATGCTCGGTGCAGCAGTTGCGCTGGTCCTGCTGATGGCTTTCCTGGGCGGGTGCGCCCTGGTCAACGTGCCGCTCATGCAGACGCCCAAACCCCTGGAGGAGCAGTTGCTCGAAGGGGACGGCGCCGGGAAGATTCTGCTGCTCGACATCAGCGGCACCATCTCCGAGCAGGAAAAGTCCGGCGGTCTGCTGGGGCGGGCGGCACCATCCCTGGTGTCGCTGATCCGCGAGTCTCTCCAGAAGGCGGAAAAGGACGACCGGATCGTAGGGCTGATCCTGCGCATCAACTCCCCTGGCGGCACGGTCACCGCCAGCGACATCATCCATCACGACATCGGCGAGTTCAGGAAGCGCAAGCACGTTCCGGTGCTGGCCTGCATCATGGGGGTGGGCGCATCGGGCGGCTACTACGTCGCTGCGGCGGCGGATGAGATCGTCGCCCACCCCACGGCAATTACCGGCAGCATCGGCGTGATCCTGATGAAGTTCAACGTGGAAGGGTTGATGGGGAAGGTCGGCGTCGAGGAGCAGACCATCAAATCGGGAGACAAGAAGGACATCATGTCTCCGTTCCGCAGGGCAACCCCGGAGGAGGTCAAGCTGGGGCAGGAGATCATCGATCTGCTGTACGCCCGCTTCCTGGACGTCGTCATGGCGCGGCCCGGCAACAGGCTGTCGCGGGACGAACTGCGCCGGCTGGCCGACGGCCGTGTCTATACGGCCGGTCAGGCGCTGGAGGGGAGGCTGATCGACCGGATCGGCTACCTGGACGACGTCATCGCCTCGGTCAGAAAGATGGCGGGGGACGACAACGCCCGCGTGGTAACCTACTACCGTCCCGGCACGTACAAGGGGAGCATCTATGCCGATGCCGGCGAGAAGAGTGGTGCCCTGGAGCTGTTCGGTGGGACGGACCCCTTTGCCGCCGGGAGTTTCATGTACCTGTGGCGGCCGTGACCCGGCACGCTCGCCCGGCACGGCACGTGGCACCTGGAGTGGCGCGGCGGGAGTCGCGCGGTTGACAAAAGCGGAGGTTCCGTGACACCCTACTTACTGCGAAAGGCGGCCAAGCGGCCGCCTTTGCTGTTTCCGCTGTCCCGGGTAAAAAGATTTTGCTTAATCATCAGGATGTGCGATGCTACCCCGGCCGGGGTGAGTGGAATACCCCGGGGATAGCACACGTCCGGAGAGAATGTGAACGCAGCGCCGCAGCTCTATTTACTGGACGGGTCCAGTTACATCTACCGCGCCTATTATGGTGTCCGGGATGGTACCACCTCCGGCGGCATGCCGACCAATGCCGTATTCGGCTTCACCAGGATGCTCCTTAGCCTCCTGCAGGAGAACCGCCCCGATTACTTCGCCGTCATATTCGATCCTCCCCGGGAGGAGACCTTTCGCCGGGAACTGTTTCCCGCCTACAAGGCGCATCGGGACGCCATCCCCGCGTACCTGGTGCCCCAGCTGCCGTACGTCAGGAAGGTCCTGCAGGCCCTCAATATTCCGGCCCTGGAAGCTTCCGGTTTCGAGGCCGACGATGTCATCGCCACCCTGGCCCGCCGCTATGCCGCGGAAGGCATGCTGGTCACGGTCGTCACCGGCGACAAGGATCTGCTGCAGATTGTCGGCGACGGGATCAATCTCTTGGATACCATGAAGGCGCTGCGGTCCGGGCACCAGGAGGTCCTCGACCGCTTCGGTGTCCCGCCGGAGCTGGTGCCTGACGTTCTGGGGCTGGCCGGCGATTCCTCGGACAATATCCCGGGTGTTCCCGGGATCGGCGAAAAGACCGCTGCCGGGCTGGTGCGGCGGTTCGGATCCCTGGAAGGGGTTCTCAAGTGGAAAAGCCTGGTGAATGGCAAGAAGCGCCGGGAAAGTTTATACGCCCATGCCGACCAGGCGAGGCTCTCGAAAATCCTGGCCACCGTCCGCTATGACGTTCCCCTGTCGCTGTCCCTTGCCGCACTGCAGCGCCGGACGCCGAATCTCCCGGTGCTGATCCCTTTGCTGCGCGAGCTTGAATTTGCGGCCCTGGAGGTCGCCTTTACCCCGCCGCCCCCTGGCGTGGTGGAGATCTACTGCGACGGCTCGGGCAGAGAGTCCGGTCCCGGGGGGTATGGGGTGATCCTGCGCTATGGGGAGCTGGAGAAGGAGTTGAGCGGATTCGAGCCTGCCTCCACCTCCCAGCGGATGGAACTGACGGCGGCGATCAAGGGACTGGAAGCGTTGCAGAACCCGAGAAGGGTGCGCGTCTTCAGCGATTCACAGTACCTGGTCCGGGGAATGGGCGAATGGCTCAAGGGGTGGATACGCACCGGCCGCCTGGAGACCCCGGATGCCCTCAAGAATCAGGATCTCTGGCAACGGCTGGCAGCCCTGTCCGCCACCCATGAGATCACCTGGGAGTGGGTGCGCGGTCATGATGGGCATCCCTTCAATGAGCGCTGCGACCGGCTGGCAAAACGGGCGGCAGAGACGGGGGTCCGCGCGGTACAACAATCCGAGGAACGTGAAAAGCAAGAGAAGGTGATTCCGTTGCCGGTCGTCCCTGCCAAGGCGGCACCGGTTCGGGTCAGGGAGGAGAGAGCATACGAGGCCGATGCCGACGGTCAGCTGCTGCTCTATTGAATTGAGCCTCTCTTGCATCTCATCTTCAGGCCATCTTTGACCGAACTTCAATCACCAACTCCTCAACGTAGTGCTATTTTGACCATGTGTATTCATGTACAGCTCCTTGCAACAAGGAAATAAACCCGGAGAACCTAGTGTGGACAACAGAAAACGATTACTGACCAGAAACAAGACCATAGCCACGGGATTGATGATCGGCGCGGCCATCCTGTTTGTGATCGCCCGCCTTCAGAAGGGACACGGCGCCTGGGAGTGGGTGGCCGCCTTTGCGGAGGCGGCCATGGTGGGCGCCCTGGCGGACTGGTTTGCGGTGGTGGCGCTGTTCCGCCATCCGCTGGGGGTGCCGATTCCCCATACGGCCATCATCAAGAACAAGAAGGACGCCATTGCCGGGAACCTGGCCAGTTTCATCCGCGACAAGTTTCTGGCCAGCGATACCCTGATCGCCAAGCTGCGGGGGTACAACCCGGCCGAGCATCTGGCCGTCTACCTGATGTCGCGGGACAATGCCGCCGGCCTGGCCAAAGGGCTGACCCGCCTCTGTGCCGACTCCCTGGATTTTCTCGATGACGAGCGGGTGCAGCAGCTCTTGAGGGCCGCCCTGAGCAACCGAATCGAGAACTTCGATGTTTCGACGTCAGCCGGGACGATCCTCGATGCACTCCGAAACAACAACCGCCACCAGGTCGTGCTGGATGACCTGCTGAAGCGCTGCGCCGCCTGGCTGGGGACTGACGAAGCCCAGACCAGGCTGGCCAAGGCCATCGACGACATGTGTGCCAAGGAGTATCCGCTGCTGGTGGCGTTCATCCCCAACCGGGACCAGTTTGCCCGGGGGGCGGGCGAAAAGATCGTCAAGAGGATCAACGCCTTTATCCAGGAGGTGAATGCCGATCCCGGCCATGAGGTCAGGTACCGGTTCGACACCGCCGTGACCGGCTTCATTGCCCGGCTGAAGGATGACCAGGTGCTGCGCGACAGGGTCGAGGCGATCAAGCGTGACGTTGTGCACAACCAGGCCATAACCGACTATGCGACGAGCATCGGCAACGACCTGAAGAACTGGCTGCACAACGACCTGCAGCAGCCCCGGTCACGGGTGCAGGAGAAGATCGCGGCGGCGGTTGCCGGCCTCGGTACGGCCCTGGCGCACAACCAGGGGCTGAAGGAGTCTCTGAACGAGCACCTGGAAACGCTCGTGCGGCACTACGGGGATACGCTGCGTACGGTGATTGGCGGACACATTACCGGCACCATGCAGCAGTGGGAAACAGATGACTATACCAACGAGATCGAACTGAGCATCGGCTCCGACCTGCAGTTCATCCGGATGAACGGCACCCTGGTCGGCGGCGTGATCGGCCTGCTGCTGCATGCGATCTCGCTACTGCTGGCGTAGCTGTCCCCAATCGTTCAGTAATTGCCGGAGGGCACTATGAAAATACAGAAAGTGACGATGGAGACCCGTCCCAAGGTCTATGCCCTGTTGCAGCGCGCCTTTCCCGGCAGTGACTACGAAGCCGGGCTGGTGCAGAAACTCCACGAGAACGGCCGGCCTTTACACGAATGGGTCTGCATTCATACCAGCAAGGTCATCGCCTACCTCGCCTTTTCCAATGCCTATCACGGCAGCGAGATCTGCGGGCTGCACCTGGCGCCCATGGCCGTGGCACCTGACTTTCAGAAGCAGGGGGTGGGCTCGGAACTGCTCAGATTCGCCTTGCGGCAGGAGGCGATCAAGAGCCAGCCCGTGTTTGTCCTGGGCAAACCCGGCTATTATCAACGCTTCGGCTTTGAACCGTGCAGCCTGCCTGTCTGCCCGTTCGACAAAAACAATGCCCATTTCCTGAGCATGCGCAATCCGGGCGACACCAGCTTCGTCGTGGGGTACGAACCAGAGTTCAAAGCCGTTGCCACCCCGCCGCCCGGCCCGCAGGGGAAGAAGCGCCGGACGAGGTGACCGTGATTCCTCAGACATAGTCGTTCACATCCAGCACCGTCCCCTTCATGGTGCCGGTGACGCTCGCTACGTAGGCCCGGGCGACCAGGGCCGCGGGCATCCCCTCTGCCGTTTTGCGTCCCATGGCCAGCAGGGTTTCCTGCACCCAGACCGGGCTGACCACGTTCACCCGCACTCCGCGCTCCAGCTCCAGCTGCGCGGCGCGGACAAACCCCTCAATGCCGGCGTTGACCATGCTGACCGCACTGCTGCCCGGCATCGGCTCCCTGGCGAGCACGCCGCTGGTGAGGGTGAATGAACCGTTGTCGTTTATGTGGGCCCGGCCGATCCTGACGAGGTTGATCTGCCCCATCAGCTTGTTTCTGAGGCTGAACAGGAAGTCCTCGTACTCCAGATCGTCCAGGGGGCCAAACCGGGCACTCCCGGCGGCACAGACCACGGCATCGAATGCCCCGACTTCGCGAAACATCGCTTCCACGCTCGCCGGATCGGAGATGTCCACCCGCAGCATCCCGCCGCTCCTGCTGGCGGTCACCACCTCATTGCTCGTTGCCAGCGCCCTCGCCACCTCACGGCCGATCGTGCCGGTACCACCGATCAGTATGACGCGCATAGCCAGCCTCCTCTCTTCCCGTGCCGTCCTGTACGGTCGAGACGGCGCGTAACAGCTTCTCTTGTTTCATTCTACCTCTATACGGGACATCCGGAGCGGCATCTTTTTGACACACTTGTGACGGACTCTCATATATTCTCACTAACGGAATTGTTCCCCTTCGTTACTCATATTGACAGCCTGGTATATACCTTATAAAATGTCTACAATATTAAAGTCATTTTGGAGATAGCCATGAATGCTTCAATCCTCGATCTGCGCTATAAGACAAGCGACATCCTGGCCGCCCTGGACAAGCGGGAGCGCATCACCATCCTTTACCACGGCAAACCAAGGGGCACCATCATCCCACTGGAAGATGCCCCTGCAGGCAAGGTCTGTGAGCACGAGTTCTTCAACATGTACTCCGGCGAGACCGAATCGGTGGAAGAGGTAATGGAGCGTCTGCGCGGCGGCCGTCATGATCTTTGATACCGACATATTCATTTGGGTACAGCGAGGCAATCTGAAAGCAGCCGCGTTGATCGACGGCGCAAAGGACCGTTTTCTCTCCGTCCAGACCTATATGGAACTGCTCCAATGTGCCAGAGACAAACAGCAGCAACGCCTGGTGAAACGCTTTATCTCGGATTTCCGGTTTTCGGTCCTGCCGCTGACGGAGAACATCGGCCATCGGGCACTGGTATATATCGAGGAGTACGGCCTGTCGTCAGGGATGCGGGCGGGGGATGCCATCATCGCCGCCACCGCATCGGAGAACGGCATGCCGCTGGCGACCGGTAATGCCAAGCACTTCAAGATCGTCAAGGAGTTGGAGCTGAAGGTCTTCCGGCCATAAGGGGCGCGGAGGCAGATAACAATATACGCAAGGCGGCCAATCGGCCGCCTTTTGCCTTGGCAAGATATCTACTTTTGAACACCACCTGTTTCGAACACGCACCCACTTCTCCTGCGGTCAGACCAGGCATCACGTACTACAGCCGGGCCGCCTTCGGGAAAAGTATGTTGTTTTCCAGGTGGACATGCTTGTGGAGATCATCCTCGAATTCCCGGAGCTTCCGGTAGGTAACGACGTAGGTGTTGCAGACGTCGTCCGGGATCGTGTATCCGTTGGCCAGGTGGCGGATCGCGTGAACGGCATCGCCGATCTCCTGATGCTCATGGTCGAGCTTGCCGAGGGAGGCCCTGATCGTTGCCACATCCTCGGACTCCGCCTGCTTGCCGGCCTTTGTGGCGGCGTCGATCCGTCTGATGGCCGGAAAGAGCACTTCCTCCTCCTCCCGGAGGTGGGCAGCCAGGTCGGTGGCTATTTTGGCGAAGATAGCGGCGATCTCGATGACTTCGGGATGGCTGGCGCCATGGACCGAGGCGATCTTGCTGGCGTAGGCTGCAATCTGGTCAGTGTTCTCGTTGAGATAGGCGTGGTGGGTATTGACGATGTAGTCGGCAAGAAACGGCAGTGCCCAGGCGGCATAGTTGTGGCTCCGCTCGACCGGTGCGCTTATTGCCGCCGCAATCTCCTGCTGGAGCGCGGCCGGATCGAGCCCCTTTTCCGTGCAGATCGAGGCGAGGGAAACCTTGCCACCACAGCAGAAGTCGATGCCATGGTCCTCAAAGACCCTGGCGGTGCGGAAGTCTGCAGCAACGATCTCGCCGACGGTTGCTGTCGCCGATGTCAATTCTTCAATGGATGCAGCGTGCATGGTGTTCCTCCTTTGGCTGTCAGGCGTTTGTTCTGGATTCAGGATAGCGCTGCATCAGGGCGGAGTAATTGACGGGGGTCAAGTAAGCCAAGATGGCAGGAAGGATCTGAGAATGCGGGAGGCAGCAACGCCCTCGCCGCGAAGGCACGGGCTATCGCGCAGCCCCGCCCCGTAAGTCACTGCGTTGTGCCCTGAAGCAGCGTGGCGCTCTCCTCGCTTCAGCGCAAGCTTTCGGCGAGCTTGTCGAAAGACTCGTTCCACCCTTGCGCGCACATCTCACTCATCTCGCCCGGCGGAATGCCGACATGGTGCAGCGTCATCCTGGTCGCGCCGGCCTCTTCCGCCAGCGTCACCGTCACCTGCAATTCCAGCGGGAAATCCGGGCTCATACCGTAATGGGTTGCCGGAACCACATTCCCCTGCTCATCCGCAAAGCTGTCGGTACAGACCAGGAGCGAAGGCGCGGCGATTTCCCGGTACACGCCGGTGCTCCAGTACTCCTGACCGTCTGGTGAGCGCATGCAGTAAAGATACTTCCCCCCCACCCGGAGATCGGCCTTGCAGAAAGGGGCCGTAAAATCCTTCGGGCCCCACCAGCGCATGAGGCGTTCAGGCTCTGTCCACGCCTGCCAGACCAGTTCCCGGGGGGCGGCAAACGTGCGGGTTATGACCAGTCCCTGCCCCTCTTCTGACAACGCCTGCACGATCTCGCGCAGATGGTCGATGTGGAATTGAAGATGAAACTCTCCCAAACCGTTGACCATGTTTTCCAGGGTGGGATATTCTCCCAGCGGCGAATCCTTGAGCCTGGGTATATGCGCCTTGCGCTCCAGCTGCTCGGCGGTCAGATCAGCCGCAAACCTGGCAATACCGTCATACTCGCCTTCGACTTCCGCGAGGAGTTGCTTGAAGGTCATCCGGGAGCGCTGCTCGGTGAAAAACGGATTCCCGGGATCGATATCTATCGTCGGCGTCTCCCCGTTGAGAAACGCCTGCAGGATCGGCAGGTGACCGGTCCCTTCGGGTCCCCAGAGATGGGAAAGGACCTCTTTGGGAGACCATCGTCCCGCGGGGGCACCGGAGCAGATCTTCTCGTCAACCCCTGCGCATATGTTCTGCAGCTCCGCCAGCTTCTGGCGGATGCCCTGAGCCAATTGAGTTCCCGTTACCGTCGCCATGGTTGGGTACCTCCTTTCCCGTTTCACGCTCTGATCACGCCGCGGATTTTTGGTAGGCCGGGTTCATCTGCCAGAGCGCCAGGGTTGCCCCGGTCGGATCGGTGATGACGCTGAACCAGCCGATACCGGGGATCTCGGTGACGTCCTTGCAGATCGTCGCCCCGAGTATCCGGGCCTTCTCGGTGGCTGCGGCCGCATCGTCCACCAGGACGTAGGCGATCCAGCAGGAAGGTGAACCGGGCTCGACGGTTTTCATCAGGCCGCCTCCGGTCCCTTCGCCCACCTTGATCAGGGTATAGTCCATCCCCGGGATCTCTTCCAGCTGCCAATCGAACAAACCGGTATAAAATTCCTTGGCCTTGGCCACGTCGGTGGTCATCAGCTCCACATGCACGAACGGATTTGCCATGATTCGCTCTCCTTTCTGACCAAACTGGTGTACCTTACATTAATTATACTCCCTATGGGGCATGCGGCTTCTTCGGAAATGCAGGGCGCCATCCGGAAGGCGCAATGCATGTTGTCAGGCACCGGTTGGATCAATGCGTTTGAGCAGTTGAATTTTAGGGCAAGAACCGATCACAATGGAGATGAAAGGTGTGTCGGGGTGGCAGGGAGGTCAGAGTGAAAAAAGGTATCCTGCTCATCATGACGCTGGTTTTCGTAATGGCCTGCTCCTCCGGCAGGGACTGGCGTACTGCCAGCCGTGAGTCGGCCGGGATAGCGCCGGACCCGCTTGCCACGAAGGAGGCGGTGCTGCAGGTATACGGCGCTTCCACGTGGGGGTGGCGAGGCTGGTTCGCCATCCACACCTGGATCGCCGCCAAACATACCGGCGAGACCTCATACACGGTCTACGAGGTCATCGGTTGGCGCAAGCATCGCGGCCTCCCCGTGGTGCGTATCGAAAAAGACCTGCCCGACCGCTACTGGTTCGGTGAGAAGCCGAGACTCCTGAAAGAGCATCGGGGAGCGGGGGTGGATCAGTTGGTAACGCGCGTGGACAAGGCCGCGCGCGCCTATCCCTGGGCCGACACCTACGAGGCGTTCCCCGGGCCGAACAGCAACACCTTCACCGCCTGGGTAGGCCGGCAGGTGCCGGAACTGGGGCTGGATCTGCCGTTTTCCGCCATTGGCAGCGGCTACAGCAACTGACCGGGCAATCCTGCGCAGTACTATTCCGGCCTGAAGTGTGGTACACCTACCGTCAGGAACGCTCTCGAAGGAACTACCGATGAACAATAACGATCTACTCCGAAGGCTCCGTTACGTGCTGAACCTGAACGGCGAATCCATAGCCGAACTGTGCACGACGGGGGGGTATGAAATCAGGCCGCTGGACGTGCTGAAACTGCTGAAGAAAGAGGATGAGACCGGCTTTGTGGCCTGCAACGACAGGGTGATGGGCTCGTTCCTGGACGGCCTGATACTATCCCGGCGTGGTGCGCACGATCCGAAGCCCGGTGCGGCCGTGGCGCCGGAGCCGGCGTTGAATAACAATGTCATCATCAGGAAACTCAGGATAGCCCTGGAGTTGAATGATGAGGCAATGCTGGCGATTCTCGCCCGGGCCGGCGTTCAGCTCTCAAAATCCGAATTGTCAGCGCTGTTCCGGGCAAAGGGGCACAGAAATTTCAAACCCTGTGGCGACCAGATGCTCCGGAACTTCATCCGGGGCCTGACGCTTGGCGACAAATACGTGGGGCGTTCCGGGACGGCACAGGAGCCGGGAGGGAACGGCCGGTGACGCGGGACAACCGGGGCACGGAAGCATTACGTTCACGATGAACGATGAAAAGGCGGCAATCGGCCGCGCCCATCCGTGCAGAAATGGGGACCTGCCATGAAATTCACCCTATTGACCCATTTCAAGGAGCTGGAAAAACGATCGAACACCGGTCGTCTGGTGATGGATGTCCTGGGGAGCAGGGCCGAACAGGTCCGCTGGGACCGGACGAAGCCGCCGGCCAGGCTGGTGGAGGAGATCGAGGCGGGTGGTGTGGCGCTGATTTATCCGGGTACTGCGGACGAGACCGGCGGCGATCTTACCGGGATACGGCACGTCATCCTCATCGACAGCACCTGGCATGAAGCACGGAAAATTCACCAGAAAAGCCCCTATCTGCAGAAGGCCAGGCGTATTGGCCTCAAACCCGCTGCACGGTCCGTGTACAACCTCAGAAGAAACCAGAAGGAGTCGGGGCTCTGTACGGCCGAATGCGTCATAGAGATCCTGCGCAGCACCGGGAACAACGAAGATGCGGAGCGGCTGCAGACCCGGTTCCTGGCATTCATCAGGCCGCTCGACGCCGTGAGCGGAGAGGATGGAGGCGCGTAGGCAAGGACCCTTTGACCCTGGCTGTTCAGCGTTGTGCCGCCGCCAGGGCTCGAGTGGTGAGATCGGTTCCTTGCGCTTCGTCCCCCAAGGGGCCGTAGTCTCCCCGCAGCGCTTTCAGGGCATGGCGCTCAAGTTCGATTTCGCTCTGGGTGCGGATGCCCAGCCGGCGAAAGAGCGGCACCGGCGGACACCACCCCTGGAGGGCGTGCTGGAGGAGGAAGCCCATGACGAGGGCCGGCATCAGGAAAAATTTACGGTTCACGGTAGCGCCGAGGGTAAGCCCCAGCAGGGCGAGGGAGGACGCGTTGGTTTCGAGGACCCGTTCGATGTCCCATTCGGCGTCCAGCTCGCGCAGGCGGCGATCTATTTCGTCCGGATGGGCAGCGAAATAACAGAGCCGCTGCTCCATCTGCTGTTCGATACGGCGGGTCTTCCATGGGGCACTGTGCAGTACGACACGTTGAGTGGTTGCAGGGAATTGCATGGTCAAACCCCCTTTCCCGGCTTCAACCTGATGACTTCCTACCTATTCAGTATACTCGATCCAGAAGTAGATGGGTGCCTGGCGTTGCTTTGCCCGGAAATTTAAGGGCAACTGGGGGTATCCCGAGAAAACAGGGACACTTTCACTTCCCTCTGGTATAGTGGCGGCATCCGGGTTAAGAGACCACAGGGAAAGGAAAGATACGTGCTGGTACACATTCGGCTGATAATTGCTCTGTCTTTACTGGTCATGCTCCTTGGCTGTAGCACGTTGACAGTGGAGAACTACTCTAGAATCAAGATGGGGATTGAGTACAACGAAGTGGTCATGATCCTCGGCAAGCCTGACAACTGCTCGGAGACTCTGTTTGTCAGGAACTGTGTCTGGGGGGACGAGCAGAAGAACATCACGGTTAATTTCTTGGGAGATAAGGTGGTTCTCTTCGCCAGCAAGAACATCAGGTAAACCACCGGGGAAACCATACGCGATTCACTGCCAACAGGAGATACCACAGTGGAACTTGACCTGCACCAGTTGCGCAACCTGATAAGCAAACGTCGGGATGAGATCGAACAGAGCGTTGCCGGAACCGGCTATCTGGCAAAGACCGTCATCGGCGTCGGCACCTTTTTGCTGGACAACGAAGGGAATATCGATCTGCTGTCGTCCAAACAGCTGGCCACCTTTGAAAAATTCCTCAAGCCGCTCCTGGCGCGGAGTACGCGCTGACCTGCCGGGTGGGTTGCGGATCACCACGCGACCAGCGGAGGAATGATGAAGAAATCGTTTTATGCGTGGGAGGGGGATACGCTCGTGCTCAACATCCTCGGCACGCCCAATGCCAAGCGGGACGCCATCGGCAGGGTGAAGGGGCACCAGCTCTGTGTCAGCGTGACGGCAGTCCCCCGTGCAGGACGGGCGACCGACCATATGGTGCGATTTCTGGCTGCCGAGTTTGGCGTATCGGTCGGCGACATTCAGGTGGTGTTCGGGCGGATGAATGTCAACAAGCAGCTGCGGATCAAGGCGCCCACGTGCCTGCCGCCAGTCATCGGACAGCAGGGATTGTTCTAGGGGCAGCCGGCCCCTGGGTAACCCTCGTGGGGGAGAGATCCGCCTGAGCGCCGGGGATGACGCGGCCGAGTGGCGCAGGCAAAAGCACCCTGGTGCTGAAAAGCTGTTTCCTGAATGGTGTAAGCGGGTTACGAAGGAGAGGACATGGAGAACAGAGAACAACCGGAACTTTGCCGCCTGCACATCCTGACGGTGGCCCGCGTTGACAAGCGCGGCGTTTGGCTGGAGGCCGGCGGACGACTGGCGCACCTCCCCCTGCGGGAGGCGCCCGATGCAGTGCCGGGCGAGCAGTTGGAGGCCTTCCTGTATCAGGACGTGGCCGGCGAGCTGCAGGCCACCTGCCGTCTGCCGCTGGCCCAGGCTGGCGAGTTCGCACTGCTGACGGTACGGTCGGTTGGCCCCCATGGGGCATTTCTCGATTGGGGCATGGCAAAGGAGCTACTGGCACCGTTCAGTCTCCAGCCCGAGCGGATGCAGGTCGGCAAGCGCTACCTGGTGAAGGTCGATCTCGATCCGCAGGGCCGGCCTTTTGCCAATGCCCGGATCGATGACTGCCTCGACCGCGGACGCCCCGACCTGCATGAAGGCGACGCGGTCGCCCTGCTGGTCTGGCAGGTCACCGACCTCGGCGCCAAGGTCATCGTCGACCAGCGCTTCCCCGCCCTGCTCTACCGGGACGAACTGCCGGCAGGAACCCGCACCGGCACGCAACTGGCCGGCTACGTCAAGCGTCTGCGCGAAGACGGCAAGCTGGATGTCACGCTGCGCAAGGTGGGGGCCGAGGGGGTGTCAGAGGCCCGGGACGTTATCCTCAAGGTGCTTGCGGCCAATGACGGCAGCCTGCCCCTGCACGATCAGAGCTCACCGGCGGCCATCCAGAAGACCCTGGGAATGAGCAAGAAGACCTTCAAGAAGGCGGTGGGGGGACTCTACAAGGATGGCCTGGTAATGCTGACCGATGAGGGAGTCAGGTTGACGGGGAAAGGCACGGGATCGGATACTGTCTGACCATTGATGCGGGCAGGTTGTCGCAAAGGAGGAGCGAGCACGCCATGGGTGCTGCCGGCAGGAAACATCGCTACCACGGAGTAAAGGCGGCTGTCCTGGTTCTGCTCCTGATCACGCTCGGCGTCCTCGTCTGGCATGAAACTCCTCCGGAACTGTTCGATCCGTTATGGATCGAACAGTTCCTGGCAGGAGGGGGACGACTGGCGCCGCTCGTCTATGTCCTGCTCAGGGTCGTCGCGATTGTGGTGTCCGTGGTCCCCAACGCCCCCCTCGACATCGCCGGAGGCATGCTCTTCGGACCGTTCTGGGGAACGATCTACGCGCTGCTCGGGTCCGAGGCGGGGGCCATTGTCTGTTTTCTTCTCGCCCGTCACTTCGGCAGGGAGGCGATCGCCCGCTTCCTGCACCGGGATATCACCTTCAGCAACCGGATAGCCCGCCGCCATCTTCCGTACATTGTCCTGTTTGCCCGCCTCGAGCCGGTATTCTCGTTCGCCCTCGTCAGCTACGGAGCCGGACTGACCGGGATGTCGTTGCGCTCTTTCGCCCTGAGCACGCTGATCGGGATGACTCCCGGTACCATCATCCTCAACTACTACGGGAAGAGTTTTTTCTCCGGCAGCATTCTGTTGCAGATCTTCCTGGGGCTCGCGCTGGTGGTATTGCTGTTCGTGGTCCCGGTCTGGATCAGGCGGAAAAACCCTTGGGGGTGGTATGACAAAATGACCGGCGGCAAAATGCAATAGGTTGCGAATGGCTCCGGGCAGCTCCAACTGCCGGTTAGGGCAGTTCGTCAGTCATGCTGATCCCGCGTGGAGTCCTGTCGATACAGGACTCACCATTCCTCGTCGCCGGCTAGATTTCCTCGAACTGATCCTTGCCGGCGCCGCAAATGGGGCAGACCCAGCCATCGGGGACCTCCTCGAAGGCGGTTCCCGGCGGGACACCATTCTCCGCATCCCCCTCGACAGGGTCATAGACGTAGCCACAGATGATGCATTTCCATTTTTGCATGGTGTTGTTCCCTCCTTGCCGTCATTCCTGCCAGTGAATGCACGAGACCGGACAGCCATCAACAGCAACCTGGATCTTTTCCTCCGTCGCCCCTGCGGGATCATAGGCTTCTGCCTTGTTGTTGTCGTCAAAACGGAAGACTTCGGGAACGCTCTCTACACAGATCCCACAACTGATGCACTCGTCCTGATCGACCCGTACCGTCTTTCCCATGTCAGTTCCTCCTTGTGCAAGGTATCTTCGGGGGGTGATGACAGTGTACTCAATTCCGGGCAAAAGACAAAAGGGGCACGTCATTTTCCTGGACCGTTGCCCCCCATCCTTCCGGTACGTTGCCGTTCGCGGGCCCACTGGCCCCAGTTGCGCACCAGACAGTATTTGCTACTCTTGAAACCGGACAGAGATCCGATCATTGCCGCCGAAAATCCGGCCATGCCCCAGCACCTTGCGCCCACCCGGCTCTCCACCGTCACCACCCTTTGCAGCGAATGCAGGTTGCGTAATGCTGGACAGGTGACAAGACGAATGAGCGTAGTATACTCTTGCTGCGCCCGGGGGTACCAACGGGAGTGCATGCCGCCGGAACATCCACAGGAGTGACATCGTGACCGACAGCCCTTTCGATCGCAGTCAACTGAGTGCCAGCCTGACCGAACTCCCCCCCCTGGGGATGGACGTGCTCAGTCTGGTTGACGACTTTCGCCGCTACTACACCCACACGCTCGGACGCGACCGCCACAGCCGATCCACCCACTACGCCTACCAGGCGCTGGTGCTGATTCTGCGCGAACGGTTGCTGGAGCGCTGGAAGCAGACCCGCTACGCCTACGAGGAGGACGGTTGCCGGCACGCCTACTACCTCTCCCTGGAGTTTCTCATGGGGCGGGCACTGGGCAACGCCATGCTCAACCTGGGGCTGGACGAGAACACGGTCCTGGCCCTGCAGTGCCTGGGCATGGAGTTGGAAGAGCTGGCCGAGGCCGAACACGATGCCGGACTGGGCAACGGCGGCCTGGGACGGCTTGCCGCCTGCTTCCTCGACAGCTGCGCAACCCTGCAGCTGCCGGTGACCGGGTACGGCATCCGCTACGATTACGGCATGTTCCGCCAGGAGATCCTCGATGGGGAGCAGGTGGAGGAGCCGGACCACTGGCTGCGCGAAGGTAACCCCTGGGAGATCGAGCGCCCCGAGTTCACCCAGCGGGTACGTTTCGGCGGCCGCACCGAATTCCACCGCGGCAGCGGCCGGCTCGGGGTGCGCTGGCTCGATACCCACGACGTGCTTGCCGTCCCCTACGACGTTCCCGTTCCGGGTTACCAAAACGGCACCGTCAACACCCTGCGCCTCTGGAAGGCGGCGGCCACCGACGAGTTCGACCTGGGGGAGTTCAATGCCGGCCTCTACCCCGAGTCGGTGGCGGCCAAGAACGTTGCCGAGCAGATCACCCTGGTACTCTACCCCAATGACTCCAGCGAGAACGGCAAGGAGCTGCGGCTGCGCCAGCAGTACTTTCTCGCTTCGGCCAGCCTGCAGGACGTCCTGGATCGCTGGATTGGCACCCACGGCATCAACTTCTCCCATTTCGCCGACAAGAACGTGTTCCAGCTCAACGATACCCACCCCAGTTGCGCTGTGGCCGAGCTGATGCGGATACTGATGGACGAGCACGGGCTGGCCTGGGAGTCGGCCTGGGAGATCACCACCCGCACCATGGCCTATACCAACCACACCCTGCTCCCCGAGGCACTGGAGAAGTGGCCGGTTCGGCTCTTCCGGCAGCTCTTGCCGCGGATCATGGAGATCATCTTCGAGATCAACGCCCGTTTCCTGGCCGAGGTTGGCCGCCACTGGCCCGGCGATACCGATCGGCTGCGACGGATGTCACTGATCGAGGAGGGTCCCGAGCCGATGGTGCGGATGGCCTACCTAGCCATTGTTGCCAGCTTCTCGGTGAATGGCGTGGCCGCCCTCCACTCGCGGCTCCTGGCAGAGGGGCTGTTTCGCGACTTCTTCGATCTGTGGCCGCACAAGTTCAACAACAAGACCAACGGCGTTACCCCGCGGCGCTGGCTTGCCTGGTGCAACCCGGGCCTGACGGGACTCATGGACGAAACCATCGGGGCGGAGTGGAAGGTAGACCTGGACCGGTTGCGCAGCCTGCTCCCCCTGGCGGAGGACGGGGACTTCCGGGAGCGTTGGCGTCGGGTCAAGCTGGCCAACAAGGAACGCCTGGCCCAGCTGGTGGCCGCTGAATGCGGGGTGGCATTCGACCCGCAGGCGCTCTTCGACGTGCAGGTCAAGCGTATCCACGAGTACAAACGCCAGCTGTTGAACGTGCTGCACGTGATTCACCTCTACGACCGGATCAAACGTGGGGATACGGCCGACTGGACGCCGCGCTGCGTGCTCATCGGCGGCAAGGCCGCTCCGGGCTACTTCATGGCCAAGCGGATCATCAAGCTGATCAACAACGTGGCGGCCGTGATCAACGCCGATCCCGAGGCCGGCACCCTGCTCCGTGTGGCCTTTCTTCCCAACTACCGGGTCTCGGCCATGGAGACGATCGCCCCGGGAACCGACCTTTCCGAGCAGATCTCCACCGCCGGCAAGGAGGCCTCCGGCACCGGGAACATGAAATTCATGATGAACGGCGCCGTCACCATCGGCACCCTGGACGGGGCCAACATCGAGATCCGGGAGGAGGTGGGGGCCGGGAACTTCTTCCTCTTCGGGCTCACCGCCGCGGAGGTGGAGGAGTGCCGGCACCATTACGACCCGGCGGCAATCATTGCTGCCGACGACGAGCTGGCACGGGTGGTGCGGCTTCTGGAGAGCGGCCATTTCAACCAGTTCGAACCGGGGATCTTCGATCCCATCGTGCAGTCGATTGTGAGCCCCCACGATCCGTGGCTGACCATCGCCGATTTCCGCAGCTACCTGGAGGCGCAGAAGCAGGCAGCGGCTGCCTACCGCGACACGGAGGGGTGGACGCGGATGAGCATCCGCAATACCGCCTGCAGTGGCCGGTTTTCCACCGACCGCACGATGCGCGAGTACAACGCCGAGATCTGGCGCCTGACACAGGTACCTGCAAAACCGGTACGCTAGTATCCTGTGCGGCGAACTAACCGCACAGGATACCAAGGTGCACGGCATCATCCCCGCAATAATCAAAAAGGCAGCCGATTGGCTGCCTTTTGGCGCTGTTCAGGCGTCAGGAACCGGTTCTCAGCCATAGTGTCGCTGACTCAACCGTACCGGCGCATGGCAATCAGGAGGTTACCCCTGTGCCTTCAGCTCCCCGTCCCGGGCCGGCATCATGCCACCGTTGCCTCTTCGCGGGACCTGCCAGCGGCACATGAAAGGAACCTGAAGGCAGTTTCGTCGATCAACCACAGCGCAGCAGCTTCTTTCCTTCCTGAAACAGTACTTCTATCTTGCCTGGCAGGACAAGCAGCACGATGCCGAGCCCGAACTGCGGGTGCCGCAGCAGATTTTTTACGCGGTATGTACCGTTCATATCATAGGGAATTGCCTGTGCCGGATCCATGTCCAACTGCAGTACCGCCCACTCGGCAGCGGCCGCCGCCGCCGGATCGGCCTTCGCAGCGCGGGGAGTCGCCGCTTTCTTCTGGGTGGTTTTGGCTGTAGCAGGCTCCTTGGCTGTCTTGACCGGATGATAATTGTGGACGCCGTGGCAGGTATTGCACTCGACGCGCACAATCTGCTCGCCGACCATGGCGACAATCGTATGGTTCATTATTTTCCGGCAGCGGGTACACCGTGTTTCAACAATACTCCCGGCCGATAGTTGTCCTCTCATGATGTTCTCCCTTCGGTTGCTGTGCCCAATAAAAAACCACAGGGTTGGTCCCTGTGGTGCAGGTGCCTGCTAGATATACCATGTTACTGCGTGCGGAGCAATTGCAAAGCCGCGACTGCCGGCAGCGTCCGTGTGCCGCGGAAGCAGGCATCGAATTCTGTGCCACGATGAGACAGCCCAACGAGCGGCGGTCCGGCATTCGCCGTCCTATGCGATCTCATCCTCTGCAGGGGACTGTTCAGGGGTGTCGTCGTCAGTGGTGCTGCTGCTTTTCGCCAGCTTGCGCTGAAGTTTTTCCTCGTTCTTTTTCTTACGTTCTAATTCCTTTTGCCGTTTCTGAAACTGGAAATTGGGCTTTGCCATCGAGTCACTCCTGTACGAACGTGATCTGGGTCAGATCGACCCTGACGGAACAGGTACTGTGCGTGGTGCCTGTATCTGGACAGCGTGAGCCGCCCAGGACAAAAAAAGCCCCGAGGTTCTCCCGGGGCTCTTGGGGTCTACTGGAGACGATGATTAGATGCGGGTCACGTTTGCGGCCTGAAGCCCTTTCGGACCCTTGGTTACTTCAAATGTTACTCTATCACCTTCAGCAAGGGATTTGAATCCGTCACCTGAGATGGCGGAAAAATGACAAAATACGTCTTCGCCATTTTCCTGCTCAAGAAAACCAAAACCCTTGCTGTCGTTAAACCATTTTACTGTTCCGTTTACCATTTGTGTACCTTCTCCTGATTACTTCCTGTTGTTTTTGTCCGGCTCTATGCCGAATCTGTTTTTGACCCTAGCAGCTTTGTTCTGTTGATGTCAATCTATTATATTCAAGCATGATCTGCTGAAATATTTTCAGCACCCGCTATTGCATACTCTTCCTTTCCTTTATGTGCGTCTCCGTTTTAGCTAAATATTATAAAATACCCTGTCAATATGGCATGTTAACAGATGTTTCCAGGTCACAGGCGATTCGCCAAACGACAAATACCATGAACGTTCCTTGCTAATGTCGTGACCTTGCCGTATTGTTACCTGAATATGTTGAATTTTAGTGGTGATTTTGCTTGTTTTTGTCATTACTGGCAGGCCCGCGAGTTGCTACGTGCACTCACCCACCTCAACAAATAAGAAAGCGGTACGAATCGATGACGATTAAAGTCGGCAACATTGTAAGTCACTCAGGCGGCCTGGGATGGGGCGCCGGCAAGGTCCTGGAAGTAACGTCCACCTCGGTGATGATCCAGTTCAGCGACGGACATAACCGGAAAATCGCAGCATCCCACTTCACTACCCTGGAGCCAGCCGCACCCGGGTCTTTTTCACCCCCCCCCGAAACTACTGTCGCAACAAAGCCCCCCCGAGTTCCCAGGGTAGCCAAGAAGAAAAAATAATCACCGGATCGTGGTCAGCCTCAACCGAGGAAGCAGGGGACAGATGATGTGAGGCGGTCCAGTGGCCGCCTTTGCCGTACGCTCGTGCCACGTCATGTCGGCGTTCCGGACGCGGTTCGGGTCCCGGTATTGTAGATCACCCCGCCTGCTGTCACATATTCCTGCAGCACGGCAACAACTTCCTTGCGCATCAGATCGCGCTCCACGCTGATACCGCGCTCGTTGAGAGCCGCCACCCAATCGACAGGCTTGATCCCTTCATCAAATCCGATGGACCTGGTGTCTGCCGTCCGCGCCCCGCAGACCAGACCGCTTACCCCCGACCAGGGAATCGCACCAAAGCACATGGCGCACGGTTCCGATGTGGCATAGAGGTCATAACGGAGCCGGCCTGCAGCGCCGATATCATACCGTCCCAGCACCTTCTGGGCTGAGGCCAGCGCCACCATCTCCGCATGGAACAACGAGCAACCGGCGCTGACAACCATGTTGATTCCCGGCGCAATCATCCTGCCATCGTGGTCAAAAACAGCCGCGCCAAACGGTCCCCCGCTCCCGTGCCGGACATTCAGACGGGCGAGTTCTATCACAAACCGCATCCGCTCTTCCTTGCCGGGGAACACTTTTTCCGATCGGGCCAGAAGGGTTTCAACCCATTTAGGGAACTGTATGGTTACTACTGGCGCGATCATAGACGCACTCCTGCACTGCGACGGGGAAGACCCGTGCCGAGATCAGCTGTTGGCGTGCCGGTTGGCCTTCGGCAGCGACCAGTTGTAGTGGATGGCACAAAGGCGTAGCACTATGACTGACAGTGCGGAAAGGCAGAGCGCCCAGGGGGGCGGCAGGGGAGTGAGATGCAGCAGGTAGAGGAGAGTTCCGCCAACCAGGCAGGCAGACGCGTAGACCTCCTTTTGCAGCACCAGCGGGATCTGTGACGAGAGCATATCGCGCATCATCCCCCCTGCCGTGGCGGTAACGACCCCCATCATCACCGAGCCGATGAAACCGATGTGAAAGTCGAGCGCTTTGCCGGTACCGATCACCACGAAGGTTCCCAGACCCAGGGCGTCGAGATAGAGCAGGGGGTGCTGCAGGAACTCCATCTGGCGGTGGAACAGAAAAACCCCCAGGGAAATGACGATGGAGAGGTAGAAATAGGTCTCGTCCTTGAAGATGAACGGTGGCGTATCTCCCAAGAGCAGGTCACGCAAGGTTCCGCCGCCGGTCGCGGTTACCATGCCGAGCACCAGTACGCCGAACAGGTCCATATCGCGCCGGATGCCGGCCAGGGCGCCGGACGCGGCAAAGGCGGCCGTGCCAAGCAGATCGAGGCTGTAGAGCAGGGTCATTGTCTCCATTCTCCTGACCGGAGTGTACCCGGATGTAGGAACGAACGCAATCCGGGAGATTCCGTGGCGAGCCAGATAGCCGGTACATTCAGTATCCGGAATGTAGGGCCACCGCCAAACCTGCCGAAAGTTCGTTGATTCTCTGTCCGCTGGCAGCGGTATAATATACTAAAGCATAAAGGAGGAAGGGGGTATGACGATGGCAGGCGAAAGAGAAGGGCGGAAGATATGCCTGATCGATGACCCGAATGAATATGCGCGGTTTGCCGCTGCGCCGACGGTCACCTGCGGCATGTGCGGGGCAAAAGCCCACGACGCATCTCTGGTGTGTGAGCCGGGCGTTCATTCGGACGTCACCTGAGGTGGCGACGATAACCAGATGAAGACAATGATCACAAACAACCCGAAGCCTGCCGACCCGGCAGGCTTTTTTGTGACCGGCAAGCGCCGTTGTGGAGAGCCCTCTGCCGTCAAGAACAGCCATGGCTGCCGGTTTACAAGCCTGTTGCAGTTGCCGCAGCCTCTGTTATTGTTGCATCAGGAACAGTCTGCTGACGAAAGGAGTCCTTCATGTACGGCAGAGAGAGAATCTACAAGAAGGTGGAAATCATCGGCGTTTCGTCCAAGGGGATCGAGGCGGCCATCGAGACGGCCCTGACCAAGGCGCGAGGCTCGCTGGACAAGCTTTCCTGGTTCGAGGTGGAGGATATCCGGGGCCATATCGGCGATGACGGCAAGGTCGCCGAGTACCAAGTGGTGCTCAAGGTATCCTTCGAGCTGAAAGGGTAGCAACGGCCACCGGCGGACATGACAACCCGGCAGTGGCGCTGGCGTGTACCTGATCCTGGCCCAGGACCTGAGCACGGGTCGGGGCCGCCGAGGAAGACCATGCCCGATCTGCTCATCGGTACCCGCCTACCCTCTCGCGGCAGCTGACGGAGCAACGCATGTTCTACCTTGTGCTGGCCGATCTGGCGGTGCTGGCCCACGCCCTGTTTGTGCTCTTCGTGGTCGGCGGCGGTCTGGCGGTGCTCCGCTGGCCGCGGTTGGCTTGGCTGCACCTGCCAGCCGCGACCTGGGGAGTGGCCATCGAGTTCACCGGTTGGATCTGTCCCCTGACCTACCTGGAAAACCATTTTCGGCGGCTGGGTGGCGAGGCAGGCTACGGCGGGACCTTCATCCATCATTACCTGGAGCCGCTTCTCTACCCGCTGGGGCTGACACTGCGGCATCAACTGCTCCTGGGGATCGGGGCACTGGTGATCAATGCCGCGATCTATGCCTATCTGTGGAGAAAAGGCTCCTCCAGATCCGGCTGAGAGGCAATGCCCCTATTTCTTTCCCTTCAGAAAATCCTGCAGCAGCCGTTTCTTTTCCTGTTCATACCCTTCCGGTGACAACGCCCCCCGCTCCAGTTGCCGCTTCAGCAATCTGAGCCCCTCCTCTTCGCCCGAAGCCGCTTTCCCGGTTGCTGCCGCTGGTCCTTTGCCGGCCTTCACCAACCTGCTCGCCTCGGCCCTGATGTCCACCAGGTCCATCTTCAGTTCGGCGTTGCCGTACCAGTGGGTATAGGCGGGGTTCTGGTGGTAGGCCCCCTTGATGGTACGGGCATAGTCGTACTTCTTCATCTTGAAGAGGAGCCGCTCGATATGTGAGGTGTCTTCGTAGAGGAGCTGGCTGTCGAGCACCAGCTTGTTGCCGCTCAGAGGGTGCGGAGGTCTCCGGTCGGGCATCGGGTCGAGCAGAGACCGGTCGGCCAGATCCTGGACGATCTGCTCCGCCTCTTTTACGATGGCGAGGCTCTGCTTCTGGACGGCGTTTCCCCGGGAGAGCTCGCGGGCCGCGAAGCCGGCGGCGTGACACTGGCTGCAGATCTTTATCATCTCCGCCCGGTTGGGCCTGCCCTTTTCCGGCGGGTAGGCGACCCCTCCCGAACTCATGGTGATGCCGATGGAGACGTCATGGGTTCCCTCGGGCATGTGGCATCTCTGGCAGGTGGGGCCGGTTGCCCCGCCCACAGTGCCGTACAGTGTCCCGTGCAGGGAGGTCTGCCACATCTCCCACTGGGGGTGATCCGGTCCCATGTGGCACTTGGCGCAGGATGCGGGGTCGCGGACGATCTTCAGATCGGTGTTGTGGTTGGTGTGGCACGAGGCGCAGGAGTTCTCCACGCTGTGGCAGTAATTGCAGCCGACCTCTCCCATCTCGGCGCTCTGTTTCAGAAAGCGGGCACACTGGACCGTGGAGAGCGGCGCGGCGCTGTTTTCGTCATGGCAGAAGGCGCACTCCCGCTGGTTACGTCCCGGCAGGTTGCGGGTACACCCCCATCCCGAATGGAGCCCCATCCCGTGCCGGCTCTTCCTGTGGCTGTCAAAGGCCTTCTGGTGGCACGGGGCGCAGGCCTGCATGTCCACCCGTGCCTCCCCCCTCTTCATCTTCTCGTGATCGGTGCCGTGACACTTCGCGCATCCAATCCCCGCCCTGCCGTGGGCACTCTGCTCCCACTGGCTGACGGCGGCCGGGGTCTTCTCCCGGTGGCAGGGGATGCACTCTTCCGAAAAAGCGGGCACGGCATGGAGTAGCAGAGCAGCACCAAGCAGGGCCGCCTGGATCGAGCGGATCATCATGGCAGTTTCAACCTTTCAATGGCTTCTCGGTATTCTGTGGCGGAGATGAGCCCTTCGATCCTCCAGGAGCGGAGCTCCCGCACCTTTTCCGGTGGGCCTCCAGTTACTCTTCCCTTTCCGTCCGGATGCAGCCCGGAGAGCCGGAACAGGATGCCGCCTCCGGCGACAAACAGCTCCCTGCCGTCCGGGGAGAATCTGGCAACTGCTCCGGGGGTGAGGCTGACGACAGGTGAGTCCCCAACGGAGAGAACGCCATCGGCAAACCAGTAGCCGCCGACCGGCGAGAGCGCCAGGTTTTTGCCGCTATTCTTGCGACTCCCCAGCGTCTCTCCGGTCCAGGGGTCGTACACGGTTGTCCGTGCCATGCCGTCACCATAGTGGATCGTGTCGCCATCAGCGGAGAATCTGCCGCCGCTGGCGCTAAGCCCCTGGGTGGCAATCTCCATCTCCCTGCCGGTTGCCAGTTCCCTGAGAATGAGCCGGTAGTAAGGGGTGAGCAGAGGGGGGTCATACGGGTGCAGATAGAGGATATAGCCGGCCGAGCCTGACAGATCCAGCATCGGCCCGCGGTCGAGAAGAGCCTGCCAGCGGGCGGTAGTCTTGAGCTGCAGCGTCGTATCCCTCAGGGGGGTGCCCACCGGAGCGGATACGCCCGGCTGCCACCTCTGGATGATACTCTTGTAGTTGCTGCCGAATTTGTATCTGGTGACCAGAAGCGCGCCGGCAATCAGTTCCCGTTCGGAGAGCCAGGCAAGATCGGTAACGACCCCTTCGACTTCCGTCTCTGCCGTCCGGACGCCATGACGGTCGTACGTGACGATACTGCTCTTCTCCCCGCTGCCATAGGTTGCAGCAAGGATATCGCCGCCAGGGGACCACGCCAGTTCGCGTGGACTCTTGGGGGAGACGGCCACTCTTTCGCCGGTGGCTACCAGGAGAAGCTTCAATCCTGAATCCACAAAGGCTGCAGCCTTGCCGTCCGGGGAGATGGCGAACGCTGATGAGCTCGCATCGACGCTGGCAATCTTTTCCGCAGCGAGACTGTCGGGAAGAGGGCCGGCGATGGGAAGTCCGCTGCAACCGGCTGCAACCATGGAAAAAACGGCAGTGAGAAGGACAAAATAGGGTCTGACGTTCTTCATAATGGACAATCCTGACATGGGAAATTACGTCGCAGAGTATGGCAACCGATGGAGGATTGCAAGCAGGGAAGAGGCCCACGGTAACCCTTGCCGCGTCAGTCCAGCGTGTACCCCGGCCCGGCAAACTGGATATTAGCCGGATCATTGCAACGCGGCGGTGAAACCGCATGCACACCGCCACAAGCCGGGCAACTGTCGACAAAAGTGGTCAGGGTAAAGGCCATTCCACATCCCTGACAGGTTGTGGGCAACCCGCCATTGGGGATCGGCCGTTCCCTGAGCTCCCCACCATGGGCCTGGGCGACAAACTCCACCAGTTCCCTGCCTTCGGCAAAAGGCCCCGCCCCAGCGGCGTGGCCACATCCGCACTGTCCCATACTGTACCTCCTGTTTTGTAGTTACAGCCATCAGTCAGCATGGCTGTTGTGAAGAGCAACGGTAGACGAACTCCGGGCCGGGTGGCATGACCCAGATCAAAAATGTGTAGAATGCAGCGGGAATTATGCCGTCATGTTTTAATGAATTGACACCACGGCTGCCATTGGTTTAACGTCAATCTGGAGGCACCGTTCCGACATCATCCCCTGCCTCTGTCCCGAAATGCCAGCTGGCGCGTCGCAGCAGCGCCGAAATTGCTTGCCGGCTGAACTATATCCACAGACAGACCGCCACCATTTATTGCCATGAGCCGGTTTACCCTTCGACATAGCGTAACCTATCTTGTTGTGCCTCTTTTTCTGGTCTGCATCGGCTGGTATGCCAGCAGCTGGTATCACCACAACTACGCCTCTCAGCAACGGCGGGTCAGGCTGGAGGGGTTTCGTTACATCAGCCCGCTCCTTGACGTCGAGCTCCCGGAGGGGGTCAGTGTCAGCCAGGAGCCGATCCCCTTCAAGTTCAAGATCAAGGATTTCGTCAAGAAACAGATCGATGCCGGAAAGGTGCAGGACTTGACGGTCTATTACCGCGACCTGCTCGACGGGCCGTGGTTTGGCATCAATGCTACCGTAAAGTACGACCCCGCCAGCATGATGAAGGTGCCGGTCATGATCGCCTGGCTGAAACGCGCCGAACTCAATCCGGATGTATTGAAACGCACGTTCGTCTATGACGGCCGCGAAGACCGGAGCGCGATGCAGGAGATCAAGCCGAGACAAACCATTACGCCCGGACGCAGCTATACGGTTGAAGAACTGCTGCACTACATGCTGAGTTATTCGGACAACAATGCCACGGCATTGCTCTACAACGGGCTGAGCACGAAGGAGTTGAATGAAGTCCTGGACAGCATGGATATCAACAATGATCCCAGCGATGGCAGCAATGCCATTACCGCGCATGGGTATTCGGGTTTTTTCCGCATCCTCTACAACGCAGCCTACCTGAATCGCGAAATGTCGGAAAAGGCTCTGCAGCTCCTGAGCCTTCAGGAGTTTACTCAAGGGATCGTTGCGGGCGTACCGAAAGGTGTCACGGTTGCGTCGAAATTCGGCGAGCAGACCGGGGGGATGCAGGGAGAGGAAAAACAGCTGCATGAATTCGGGATCGTTTACCACCCCAAGGGTGCATATATCCTGGGAATCATGACCCGAGGGCATGACAAAGAGATACAGGCAGAAATAATCAGGGATATTTCGGCACTGATCTATGCCGAGGTTGATTCCAGGACCCTCATAAAGGACAGCCGCTAACGCTTCGCCGTTCATTCCGATCGCCCTCCCGTTACCCTTCAGCGTTACCAACCCCACAGAACACGGGAACCTATCAGCGCGCCCTTTTCATCCCCACCGCCTCTCTGCTCTCTTATCGGCATCCTGATGCAGACAGAATATCTTTGACTAGCCGGCATACGATGCATTAGCATGCTGACATTCTGTTGTTCCAGTCAACGGGAGGCCCCATGAGCGAATGCCGCAAAGAAAACCTGGTCCACTTCGCCGTGACCATCATCAGCAAAGACCGTCCGGGCATCGTGGCCGACACCACGGAGGTCCTCTATCGCCTCGGCTGCAACATCGAGGACTCCAGCTGCACCATGCTGGGGGGGGACTTTGCCCTGATCCTGATCGTTTCCCATGCGAAGCCGTTCACCAAGGCGAGGCTTGCCGACGAGTTCAGGGCACTCCACGAACGTACCGGGCTGGCCGCCCATGTCCGGGCGCTGAGCGAAGAGGAGGTCTGCCGCCATGAGGCGCCGGGCGAGCTCTGCATCATCTCGGTCTACGGATCTGACCAGCCCGGTATCGTCTACCGGGTGACCCGGGAGCTGGCCGACCGGCAGGTCAACATCACCGACCTGAACACCCGCCTCATCGGCACCAAGGAGGAGCCGGTCTATGTCCTGATGCTGGAGGCGATCCTCCCCGATGGCATGGGAGTGGATGACGCAACCGCCATGCTGGAGAACCTGAAAAAGGAGCTGAACGTGGAGATCGGGGTCAGAAGCATCACCCCGGTGACCCTCTGATACCATGGCAGTCCAGAAGATCCTCCTCTATCCCCACCCCGTCCTGAAAAAGATGGCCAGGCCGGTGGCCGCCATTGACGACGAAATCCGCCAACTGGCCGATGACCTGATCGACACCATGCGGGCCGGCCCCGGTTCGGTCGGTGTGGCCGCCCCCCAGATCGGCGCATCGCTCAGGGTCTGCGTGGTGGATGTCTCCAACAGCAAGCTGGGGAAGGAGAACAACCACGGCCTCCTGGTGCTCATCAACCCGGAGATAGTGGCCAGGGAAGGAGCGGGGATAATGCGGGAAGGGTGCATGAGTGTCCCGGACTACACCGGCGAGGTTGAGCGGGCCACCGGCATAACGCTCCGTTATCTGGATGGCGACGGGGCGATGCAGGAGGTTGAGGCGAGCGGCTATGAGGCAGTGGCCATCCAGCACGAACTGGACCACCTGGACGGCATCCTTTTTCTCGACAGGATCGTGTCGCTGAAGACCGGGCTGTTCAGACGGAAAAACTACAAGTAAGCAGGGAGCGGCAAAACCCTGAGCCACTAGCGGCGAAGGCTCACAACGCATGTTGTGGGCCTTCTTTATTTGTGACAGTTCTGCGGCACGGCGTGACGTCCGCTTGTTCGGACTTGAGCGATACCATGTCGAGGCGCAGATGCTCTGAGGACGTGATTTCATAAACTGCGCTTGCAACATCCCCTTCACGGGTATATTGTTTGCCTATGGCATAGACGGTTCTTTTCGCGGGAAAGGTTCGAAAGCAGAAAGAGAAACTCCCCGAGCGGATTCGGGAGTTGCTCTTTCGACTAGCCAGGGACATCGAGGCATCGGGTCCCGTGCGTGGTGACTGGCCAAACTATTCAAGGCTGGGCAACAACCGCCACCACTGCCACCTGAAGAAAGGACATCCAGCATATGTTGCGGTATGGACCGAAGATCGGGGAACCGTAACGGTGGAGATAATCTATGCGGGCACACACGAAAAAGCACCCTACTGACGATGTTGTAACGGTAACGTTGCACGTCCCTCGCAGCAAGGTGTCTCAATTAAGACACTACGCCGATTCCCTCAAAGCAGCAGAGGAAAGGGCCTACTCTGTTGCGGAGGTTTTCCCGGAGTATACGGGGAGGGAGCAGGAAGTTGCGCTCCGGGCCTATCGCAACCGGGAGGGCTTGACGCAAAAACAGCTTTCCGAATTGACGGGAATCCCGCAGCACCATATCAGCGAGATGGAGAACGGCAAGCGGAGCATCGGGAAAGAGCGGGCGAAGAAGCTTGCGGAGGCGTTGCATTGCGACTATCGGCAGTTGTTGTAATAGGCATCTCCTCGAGATCAGGATGAAGACTGCGGTATAGAAGGGGGGATTCAATGGGCAACAAGAGATTCAGGGTGAGGCTGGTCCGGCCGGTGTTCCAGTTTGTGGATGTTGAGGTAGAGGCTGGGGAGGAGCATGAGGCTCTTTTCACGGCGATGGCAGGGGCGGAAACCATCCCGGAGGATGCGTGGCACGGGAGCTTCGATCCCGACGCATACGGTGTCGACGCCGTTGCCTTGGATGATACGGCCGAGATCGACGAGGAAATTTTCACCTCCATCGCTGAGAGCAAGAAGTATCTGTTCTTGAAGGCCGACACCGACACGGGAGAAGGGGAGGTTCTTTACCAGCCCTGGATGAGGGATATCTCCGACCTGATGATTGCGGATCTATTCTCAGACTGGAGTGGTGAACTTGCCGAAGCCGGGGCGGAAGGGACGGAGCTGTTCTACGATCAGCTGGAGAGGCACGCGAGATTTCTGAAGGAGGGGCCGGCCAAAGTTATTCCGCTGCGGCGGCCGCAGGGGGAGGAGGAGTGACGGTTGGGGTTAACAAGAATCAAGGTGTCCCGGAATTCGTGTCCAAAGATTCTTAAACGCAAATACCGTAGTGAGTACTAAACCGTTATTCTAGGGTAATTAGCGCATAAACATCGTCACCGACACGCTTACTTTGAACTAACACTTTTTTCTGGTTCAGTACGGTACCATCGCTTGTTGTCCACCATGAGAGATCTTCATTTGCATTTAAAGAATCATGCTCTTCCGAAAAAACCGAAAAAATAACGGAGGCCTTCGGAACGCGCATATTTTTAAAAATATTCAGACCTATTTCTCTCGCAGATTCATTTGCAGTCACACTGACTGCGCGCAACTCAGGCTCCGGCAATTCGTCGAATGAAAAAGATTCCTGGAACAGATAACCATTTTGATGTTTTTTTAGAGCAGGCCTGCATTGGAGCAACATACAAGGCTTCTGCCAGGCTTTAACAAAACCGATATAAGTTGATTGATAGCTTGCATCGGGACAGAGCGAATTCCGTGCCGCCTCAATTCCATCAAAGGTTATTTTATTACCAGTGTGTGGATGTATTAGCGGCGGGTAAAAGCCAAATCTACCCGCTATAATATCAACCAACACTTCTTCCGGGTCCTTTTCGGACAAATGGAGGGTTCGTTTGAAACAAAGCCGCATTTGGTCGGTTAAAATTAGCAAATGCGCTAGTTCATGCCACTTGGTAAAATAAGCTCTTCTTGCCTTCCCACCTCTACAATCAATAATCGAGACGTATTGCTTTTCCCAGGGTTCAGCTGTTGTTATTCTGATCGTGATTCCGCCAACATCTTCTGAGAGCCATGATTCGAGACTAGCGAACACCTTCTCTCCCAGTTTTATATACTGAGCTTTAACCTTATCAAGATCCAGATCTGAATGTATCTCAACGAAGGATGTACCAAGCTGACCGGCAACCCATTCGAGTAGCCCGTGCAAGGTATCGCATTCCGGAAAATCTTTAAGATATTTCTTAATTTTCTTTTCACAGAACGCGACAATATCCGCCACCGGATTAACTGAAGATTTAATCCCCAAATCGTGCGCGAGCTTCCCAATTTTTGGTGATGAATTCAGCATTAATGCCATTACCCAAATGTCTCCTTTATTGCACGGTGGAGCTTTTTCCACTCTTCAACTGTAAGGTCGCGTCGAAACTTATCCGCTCTTCTAGCAACAACGGACTTATACGCATTTATTACATCAAGTGTCTCGCTATATGAAAGGTGTAGCTCCTCCGCTGCCTGTGAGAGTTCGGGAGGAATAACGACGGATTCCGCTTCTTCAATTTTGATCTGCGTCCCTCGAAGTAAATATTCTAAAGACGCACCAAGGGTGTTTGCGATACTCAGTAATTTTTGCGAACCAATATTTCTTTTATTATTTTCTACATCACTTAAAAAACCTTTGCTAATGCCGCATGCCTCGGCGAGTCTCTCCTGGGTCATACCCTTTTTCTCTCGAATGCTCTTAATTCTGTCGCCAATCGTCTCCACAGGGCACCCCATATTTGGATATTTCACGCTGTCCGGTATACCTCAAAAAAGTTCGTTCAGCAAGAATAAATATGTTGACATCGCGAATATTGATCGCTATACATGGTGCACCAGGTTCGCAATAGCGAACATGTGTATGTGACGAAACATCAAAATAACCGCTCGAAGCGGAAATAATGATTAACTCTGGAGGGTAATTAGGGGTGGCACGACATCATGTAGATCACAAAGAAATTGTCAATTTCGCGTTGGAAAAGGTCAACCTACCTAAAGACAAGGCGGATGAGTACCGGGCGCAAGTGCGGAGACTTCGAGAGAAACTTGATGGCTATATTGCGGAGCATCCTGACTTCACTCTGAAAAAAATGCTCCTCTCTGGTAGCTTGGCAAAAGGTACAGCACTACGCTCTCTTAACGACATTGATGTCGCTTGCTACATCAGTGGGGCAGACGCACCACAGGATACGGCTGCCTTGCTGAATTACTTAGCCGAGCGGCTGAGAACAGCTTACCCGAATTTTAGCCCTGATCAAGTTAAGCCTCAAACCTACAGCGTTACTGTTTCATTCCGTGGCTCAGGGCTTGATGTAGACATTGTTCCAATCCTATACAGCGGTGACCCGCAATGGTATGGCAACCTCATAAGCCAAGAAGATGGCTCATTACTAGAGACAAGCATACCTCTCCATCTTGAATTCACAAAAAAACGGAAGCAAGCACAGGAAGTCCATTTTTCCCAAGTCGTGCGCCTCGTGAAATTTTGGGCCAAAAATATGAAGCGCGAACGTGATGGATTCCGTTTTAAGTCTTTTATGATTGAAATGATTCTTTCGCATTTATGTGACAAAGGGCTTGATTTCTCAGATTACCCGGAAGCACTCCAACATTTTTTCACTTACATAGCCCGAAGCAATATGCGCGATCAGATTCTTTTCACAGACTATTACACGTCATCAACAGTACCTTCATTTACTGACCAAGTAAGAATTATTGATCCAGTGAACGCAAAAAACAACGTCAGCAAGCTGTATTCTGCAAGCCAAGCCGACGCTATAGTTGATGCCGCGCTGGATGCCGGAGATGCAATTGACTCTGCCCTATCTGCACCTACAAAAGAGCGAACCGTCTATTATTGGCAAAAGGTCTTCGGATCGACATTTCAAGTGTGAGGTTCTGGAATGAGCTTTAGCTACACAACATCTGAAACAACCACTTTTACTGTTACCCATGCAAAATACATGGCTGCAAAAGTGGCGGCTGACCTCAAGAGATTGCAACGCCTGTACGGCAAACCATGTGATTCAGAGATCTTAGGTTACGAAACCGAATTGATAGAGTTGATAAAGGCTGGTTGCCTAGACACTGTCTTCTACGGTTTCCGACGAGAGGGGAAATGGATTGAGCCGACATTGAGGTATTCTGCTAAGGATCTTGCCGGAGGGACGTCTGCTGACGATGATCCTGGGAAGATTCGCCCTAACGCAGACATCACCAATGCGACTTTCTATAGTTACCTCACATATAGTTCACGCTGGAACAACCTCTCCCCCTCGGAACAATCAGCAATAAAAAATCGCGTTCCGTTACAGCGTGGCTATGCTGATGAACCTGTAGTCAATGGTTACATGCTTGATGACAAAACATATTCAGCTGGCGGACGAGCATTAAGCCGTGGCAGCGTAAGGAGTTACTGATGCAACAAAGAACGACGATAGATCAAGTCTTTGAGCAACGTATCAACTATCCTGATATTGATGCCCGTGAACGATTCCAACGCCTTGTTGGTATCGATGATCAGAAAGAACGTCTGACAAAGATACTCAGCCTCCTTGTAAATCCATTTGGGCTTGAAGCATGGATGAAGAAACATCACCCTGGTGCAACGTCTATTGTCAATACCGTTTTGAGACGCCCACCATTAGTTGTGTTGGCAGGTGACGTAGGTTCCGGCAAAACAGAACTTGCCGAGACTGTTGGCGATGCTGTTGCACGACAGGAAGGAATTGAGATTTCTCTTTTCCCTCTGAGTCTTTCTGCAAGAGGTCAAGGACGAGTTGGGGAAATGACTCAATTACTCGCGTCAGCATTTGAATACGCCTACACGGAAGGAATGAAGCTTCGTTCAACCAACAATAAGGCTAGAGGTGGTGTAATTTTGCTTGTCGATGAAGCTGACGCCCTTGCTCAGTCACGTGAAGCAGCTCAAATGCATCATGAAGACCGTGCAGGAGTTAACGCATTCATTCGTGGGATTGATCGAATCAGCAGTTCTGCACTACCAGTCGCTGTGATCATGTGCACAAACAGATTTGGTGCGCTTGACCCCGCAGTAAAGCGGCGCGCGGCAGATATACTGCAATTTGGGAGACCTGGAGACTTACAACGCCACACTGTGCTGTCTACTGCTCTGGATTGTTTTTCTTTTACGACAAGAGATATTGATGCGCTTGTAGCCGCCACTGGTGGGAATAACGGACAGCGGCACAGTTTTACCTTTTCGGATCTAACACAACGGCTACTTCCTGCAATCGTGCTTGATGCTTATCCATCTAAATCTGTACATCCATCTCGGGCAATCGAGATTGCAAAAAATATAATTCCAACACCACCTTTTCAGGAGGGCTCAATATGAGTGCATGGTCACTGTCGGAACTTCTTGCCGGGCTGCACGATGATATCGAGCAACGATTGGAGCGAGTGAGAAAAACTCTCAGTCATCCTGGTACAAAAGGTGATGCAAGTGAAAATGTTTGGCTACAGCTCTTAAGAACATATTTACCACAACGATATCAAGCAGAAAAAGCGCATGTTGTCGATAGCCAGGGGAATTTCAGCGAACAGATAGATGTTGTAGTTTTTGACCGGCAATATTCACCGTTTATATTTACACACGAAGGTCAGACAATAATTCCTGCTGAAAGTGTTTATGCGGTCTTCGAGGCAAAACAAGCAATTAACGCAGGCCAGATTAACTATGCTCGCGAAAAAATAGCGAGCGTCCGCAACCTTCAGAGAACAAGCCTTCCGATACCATATGCGAATGGCACTTACCCTGCTAAAGCATTGATCCCAATCATTGGGGGGATCTTGACCTTTGAGAGTGACTGGAGTCCTGCCTTTGGCAAACCTCTACAAGATTCTCTTGCTATTGGGGATGATAAAAGCCGATTAGATATTGGATGCGTTGCTGCGCATGGACATTTCTATTTAGATGAAAATAAAAATTATGTGATGTGTTGTGAGGGAAAGGCTGCCACAGCGTTTCTTTTTAAGTTAATTTCACAACTCCAGTTTAGTGGCACTGTTTCAATGATAGATATTCAGGCATATGCTGCGTGGTTGACAAAGTAATATCGGCAGCAAATTATTTATGTAAATCAATCAAACTGTTAAGGAGGTGAATATTATGATAACTGGATATCATTCGACAAAAAATATACCTGGGTATCATCCAAAAGCATTTTTTGAGGTGCCATTACAAGGTAATCAAAAAGTATACATGTCAATAGCCCGTACAAATTTTCAAAACGAGGACAGATGTATTGTAGTCGTAAATGCTTCAAAATTTCTAGCTCTATGGCGCAATGAACCTTGCAGTATACATTTAGAACAAAGTAGCGGGACTCCTGAAACATGGGTCAAGGACAAAAAATATACAGATGCTGTGACCGGTTTTTCATATGGAATTATAAATCCAGTGCCTGTGCCTGATGTCGTTTGCAATGATCATAATAGCTCCAAATATGTTGCTTTTACTAATGGTGTAACCAGAACAATTTGGCTGCTTTCGCATGGTGCAGAATATTTCCCAGTAGAATGCAGGTTAAGTAATGGGGCAGATTGGCTCGTTAAGGAAGCTGGCTACAGCAACAGAGATATTCTCTCTGTAGATTTACTGCTGCCCGCCTTTTAACAGACAAGCATTTTCATGTTATACCCATTCCACAGGTCATCGACACGTCGAAATGCAAATGGTTCGATTGTCTGCCTGCAAAGAAGAAATCGCCAGTGTCGTGTTTCCAAGTTTGCCAACTTGGAGAAGATGCATTGCAATAGCCGCCCATTCAACTTCTTCGCCTGCTTCTTCCCATCACCCCCCCAACCGCCCCACTGAAGGCGACGTTCTCTCACCCCTCCACCTCCGCGCACAGTTCCCGCAAAATCTCCGCCTCAATCTGTTTGGCATCGGGCAGTTTCCCGGCCAGTTCCTTGGGCAGATCATGGGTCAGGGTGTATTCCGCCACCCCCACCGGCTTGTCGATCCCGCGCAGGGCGTATTCAACTTCCACTCGGTTACGATCGGCGCAAAGAATGATGCCGATGGAAGGATTCTCCCCCGGCTCGCGGACGAGATCATCCAGCAGATTGAGGTAGAAATTCATTTTACCAGCATACTCGGGTAGAAAACCGCCGCTTTTCAGCTCCACCGCCACCAGGCTTTTCAGACGCCGGTGGTAAAAGAGAAGATCGATAAAGTAATCCTTCCCCTCCAGGCTTACCCGGTACTGATTCCCCAGAAAGGCAAAACCGTAGCCCAGCTCCAGGATCACATCCTTGATCCTGTTCACCATGCGCCGTTCCATCTCCCGCTCTACCACCGGCTTGGCGATGCCGAGAAAATCCAGCAGGTAAACATCCTTCATCGCCTCATCAGCCTGTCCGGCCAGATGCTCCGGCAGCGTTTTGGCAAAGTTATGCTGCTTTTCCGCCAGGGCATGGCGTTCATATGCCTGCCCCTTGATCTGATTAAGCAGAACATTGCGGCTCCAGCCCTGTTCGGCAGTCATGCGCAGGTAATAGGCGCGGGCCGCCATGTCTTTTATCATGTTGAGAATCAGCAGATTCTGGCCCCAGGGGATTTCTGCGACAAGCTGTCGCAGATCTGGCTCACCACCATATTCTTCATACAATCGGCGCATATCCCAAAGGTTGCGCGCCGAAAAGCCTTGCATCCCCGGAAACTCACGGCACAAGTCAGACGACAACCGTTCGACGACCGACTTGCCCCATCCTTCCTGCACCTGTCGCTGAACGATTTCACGTCCAATGGTCCAGTAAAGGTCGATCAGATCGCGGTTAACAGTTCGTTGCACCCGTAACCGCGAGTCCCTGACCGCGGTCTTGATGCTTCGGAGCATGTCGGCATAGGCGCCGGTGATGGAAAACAAATCACTCACTATCTACCTCCGCACCTGGCTCCGCCAGCTGCCGTCAGATTACTGAATAACCCCTGACATAACAAGAGAAAACCCCGTCAGGATTGTCCAAACGGGGCTAGTGGCGCTTCTCAAAACTGGACTGCTGCTTTGACCTGCAACCGCCCAGTTTTACAGAAATTTCTCGAATCGTTTCACCAGTGCCGACCACCTGTGATCAGCGGGAGCGGAGGAGGGCCACCCCTTCCTCCGCGGCCCGGTGCGCAGCGGCCACGCAGTCGTTCAGGCCGATGCCACGGTAGGAGTTGCCGGTGAGCAGCAGGCCGGGATGGCTCCGCAATCGCTCGTCCAGGGCGGCAAGCCTTTTGCCGTGGCCCACGACGTACTGGGGGATCGCCTGCTCGTGGCGAAAGATCCGGATGAAGCTGGGGGGGACCGTGATCCCCATGGCCCGTTCCAGGTCGTTCCGAACCCGCCTCTCCACCTCGGCATCGGAGAGGGTGATGTACTGGGGAAAGCAGGCCCCCCCCATCATGCTCCGAAGCAGTACCCGGTCGGCCGGCGCCCGGTTTTCGAAGATGCTGGAATCCCACAGGGTGCCGAGGGTGGACAGCCCCTCCTCCTTGGGAATCAGGTAGCCGAAGCCGTCCAGGTCACGGCTGATCCGCTCCCGTTCGTAGCCGAAGCAGACCACGGTCATGGTCGAGTAGGGGATCTCGTTCAGCACCGAGCTGATCCCGGCATCCAGCTCCCGGAGCAGCTCTGCGGTGGCATAGGCGGGAGCGGCCACGATCACCAGGTCGGCAGCCAGTTCCTCCCTGTCAGTCGTAACCCGGTAGGGAACGGTCCCTCCGCTGCTGATCCGGACCGCCCCGCTGCCGGACCGCACCACCGAAGCGCCGAGTTCCGCGGCCAGGATGTCGGTCAGGGTCTGGATGCCGTCCTTGAACGAGGTGAGGACGCCTCCGGGACCGGCCGCACTGGCAACCACCTTGCCTTCGGCGATCTCCTGTTTCTTCTTCTTGGCCAGCTTGATCATCGCCTTGATGAGGCCGCCGTATTCGGCCTCCAGCTCGGCGATGCGCGGGAAACAGGACTTTAGGGACATGGTTTCCGGGTCCCCGGCAAAGATCCCCGAGACCATGGGGGCGATCAGCTTGGCCAGCGCCTCGTTCCCCAGCCGCCGCCGGCCGAAGGCGGCCAGGGTTTCGTCGGCAGTGCCGGTGTACTGCGGGATGAACGGCTCCATGGCCAGGCGGAGCTTCCCCGGCCAGGAGATGAGTGAGCTCTTCAGGAATGACGGCCCGTTTTCCGGCAGACGGTTCAGGATGCCGCCGGAGAAGATGAACCGCTTGCGGGCGTTGTCGTTGCTGCGCAGGAGCTGGCCGTCCACCCCCAGTTGGCGGCAGAGTTCCAGGGTCTGGGGCTTGTTGTCAAGGAAGCCGTTGGGGCCCCATTCGCACAGGAAGCCATCCTCCCGCCGGCTCCAGATCTTGCCGCCGACCCGGTGCTCTTTCTCCAGCAGGGTGATGGCAAGCTCCTCCCCGGCCCCCTTCGCCTTTTCCCGCAGCAGGTAGGCGGTTGCCAGCCCGGAAATGCCGCCGCCGACTATTATTGCCTGTTTCATGGTTGTCTCCTCTTCTTTGTGCGGGGTACTTATTCCAGCGTCCCCAATATCTCGGCCAGGGTCTCGAACGACTGGACCAGCCGCTCCTGGTCCCGCTCCGGCAGTTTTGCCAGCAGGGTGCGGTAGTTCTCCACGATGCCGCGGCGCAGATCCCTGATCAGTTCCTCGCCCTTGTCGGTGGTATAGATGATCACCTGGCGCCGGTTTTCCTCGTCCACGGTCCGGTAGACGAATCCCAGGTTGACCAGCCGGTCGACCATCTCGCTGGCCGAGCTCATGGCGATCTGCAACTCCCTGGCCAGCAGGTTCAGGGGACAACTCCCCTTGTCGTAGATGGTCAGGAGCATCTTGTACTGATTGTAGGTGAGGTCCATCCCCTCGTGGACGATGCTCCTGATCCGGCCCATGACGCGCATGATGACCGGATAGAGCTGGGCGATACGTTCGATATTTTCCATGTTCATTCCAATGGTGCCGAATAGTTCGTGTACCGAAATGTTAGCGGAATGAACAGTGCTTGTCAAGTTGTGCAGTCGGAAATTTCAGGGGGTGATGGGATCGGATACGATCATTTCCGGGGACGGTTCCATCAAGGGTAACCGGGCATGGTGCCTCTGAATTCCCATAATGAATACCCGAAACCCTGATATAATTGGGGCATGGAAGGAGCAATCGAGGCATAAAAAGGAGCAGTGTATGAACAGGATAGCGCGATTATTTATAGCGTTTCTTATGCTGACAGTGCCCGCCATAACGGCATCGGGTGCTCTTAGATCAGAAGACCACATAAGAGCCGTTGTGAGGGATTCGAGGTTCGCCAGCACCGGCGACACCGTGCGTCTTTTTTATGGAATGCCCTCCTCCGTAAAGGATGCGTTCTGTGTTAACTCCGTCGTGCCGGTATATCGGATGGGGAAAGGTTATTACTACATCAAGTCCGAGGTGGGAACAATCAGGATCACAAAAGACCTGGGGAACCGCTATGTCGAGGGGGTAGTTGTCGATGGCAGCTTGAGACCTGGCGATGTCGCGATGAAAGCAACGAGTGAGTGTAAGTTGTAATCGTGAAAGCCCGGAGTGCAGCATCGTCAATTGGCGAGTGACGTCGAACTAAAGACGCCGTGGAGTTCTTGTCCGCGGCGTCTTTTCCACAATGACTTGTACCACGTAACATTCTCAGAATTGTAGGTTGGGTTAGCGCCAGCGTAACCCAACAAATGCCGCTGATTCGTTGGGTTACGGCGATACAACCGCCTAACCCAACCTATGTTAGTTCAAGAATTACCGGGTACTAGGTAGTATTGCTTGCGTGCCATCGGAGTTGACTTGCCCGCCGAGTCCCATTAGATTGTCGTTGAGATAGAAGTGAAAGGATCGGGAAATGGCGCAGAAGGATTATTACCAGGCACTCGGCCTGCAGAAGGGTGCAACCCCTGATGAGATCAAGAAGGCGTTCCGCAAGCTGGCAGTGAAGTACCACCCGGACAAGAACCCGGGCGATGCCGCGGCAGAGGAGCGGTTCAAGGAGATCAACGAGGCGTACGCGGTCCTGTCCGACCCGCAGAAAAAGGCCCAGTACGACCAGTTCGGCTCAACCGGTTTTCACGAACGCTTCTCGCAGGAGGACATCTTCCGCGGTTTCGACGTGGGGGACATCTTCAGGGATGCCGGGCTCGGCGACGATATTTTCTCGCGCATCTTCGGCGGCGGGTACCAGCGCGGCGGCGGTGGCGGGTTCAACCGGCGCCGCCGGGGCGAAGACTTCGAGATGGAGCTGAAGGTAACCTTTCAGGAGGCCTACGCCGGGTGTGAAAAGCGGGTCGCCTTCAGCAAGAACGGGGTGAAGGAGACCCTGTCGGTCAGGATTCCGGCCGGCATCGAGAATGGCGCCCGCCTGCGGCTGGCCGGCAAGGGTGGGCCGGGGGGCGGGGGCGGTCCGGCCGGCGACGTCTACCTGAACGTCACCATCAGGCCCGACCCGGTGTACACGCGGGAGGAAGACGATATTGTCATCGAGCGGCAGATCCGCTTCACGGAGGCCGCCCTGGGGGCATATCTGGAGGTGCCGACCCTGGACGGCACCAAGCGGATCAAGGTGCCGGCAGGCATCCAGCCGGGAACACGGATCAGGCTCAAGGGGCTCGGCTTCCCCCATCTGGGGAGTACCGGCAAGGGGGACTTCTACGTGAGGATCGGGATCCGGGTGCCGGAAGAGCTCACCCCGAAACAGCAGGAACTGCTGGAGAAGCTGGGAAAGGAAGGAATCTGAGGATCGAGGATCGAGGTATCAGGTTTGCTTATCCTCGTTCCTTTAACCTCGCTCCTTATTTAACCTCCACCGTTGCCGCCTTGCGGAGGTCGGTGGTCCACTGGTTGAACCGTTCTTCCGATTTTTTACGGTAGAGCAGCTCTTCGATGGCTCCCTTGACCTCTTCCAGCGGCTTGATCTTGGCAGGGGCCTTTTCTTCCAGCTTGATGATGTGAAAGCCGGCCGGCGTTGCGATCAGTTCGCTGACCTCTCCCGGCTTCATGGCGATGACCGTGCTCTCTATCTCCGGGAGCATCTCCCCTTTGCGGAAGCTGCCCAGGTCCCCGGCGTCCTTGGCTGCCGACGTCTCATCCGAATGCTTCCGGGCCAGTTCGGCAAAGTCCTTGCCGCTTCTGGCCTCCATGAGGACGTTAGCAGCCCGGGACATGGCCTCCTTCACCTGCTCGGCGGTTGCATCTTTCGGCACGCGGAAAAAGATGTGCCGTGCCCGGTAGGTTTCGTCCTCGCTGTAGTTGGCCTTGTTGGCCGCATAGTAATCCTGGACCTCCCTGTCGCTCACCTGAATCTTGGCCCGGACCTCCTGGCCCATCAGGCGGATCCGCTCCAACTGTTCCTTGAGCTGGGCCTTGTACTGGTCAAAGGTCAGTCCCTGAGTGAGAAGCGCCGCCACCAGGCCGTCCTGGGTCATGCTGTTCTGCTTCTTGATCTCTTCGACCGCCTGCCGGACTTCCTCTTCGCTGACCTGGATGTTCAGCTCCTTGATCTTCTCCTGGACCAGTCGCTTGTCGATCAGTGCATTCAGGGCGGCAGTGCGGACCTGCTGCCGGATTGCATCGGTCACTGGGCCACGTTTTTCGGCCTCCTTCAGGAGCTGGGCGGTTTCCCGATTGACCTCATAGATGGTAATGACGTCGTCGTTAACCGTTGCCGCGATACCGCTCACGATCTCGGCAGCCGCCGGAGAGGCGAGGGCAAGGACAAGCAGAAGAATGGAAGCAATCGTATGGTTTCTCATAATGCAACTCTTTTACCACAGAGGCGTGAAGGAGGGGAACGGATTTCTTTGTAATGAAAGAAGGCCGGGAGTTGATCCCGGCCTTCCTGGTCACTTCGCAACTATTCTACCGCTGCCCTCATAACTCCTTCCGGTCTCCCCTTATCTTAAGGGGAGGTGGCGATTGCCTTCCCCCTCTTAAGTTAAGAGGGGGAAGGGGGAGTTATGTCCTTACTTCTTCACTTCCTGTGCCGTCGGCTCGGCCGGCGGCATGGCGGCGGCCCCCTTGGACTCGCCGACCGGGGCGCCACCCAGCCCCTTCAGCACGTCTTCCTTGATGGTGTACTTGCCGCTCTTCTTCAGTTCGTCCTTCAGCTTCTGGAACACTTCCTGCTGCTTGCTGGGGAGGATGGCCGCCTTGATCTGCTCCTTGACGTCGGCAAAGCTGCGGGTGCCGGCAGCGCGCTTGCCGGTGACCTTGATGATATGGAAGCCGAACTTGGTCTTGACGATGCCTGAGGTCTCGCCTTCCTTGAGAGCGAAGGCGGCCTTGGCAAATTCGGGAATCATGGCCTCTTTGCCGAACCAGCCCAGATCACCGCCCTTGGCGGCGGCAGAATCGATGGAGTATTTCTTGGCCAGTTCCTCGAAGTTGCCGCCCCCCTTCACCTTGGCCAGGACATCCTGGGCACTCTTCTCGTCCTTCAGCAGGATGTGGCTCGCCTTGACCTCGTCGCCGCTCTTGAACTTGTCCTTGTTCTGGTCATAGAACTTCTGGAGCTCCTCGTCGGTCACCTTGGACTGCTCATCCACCTTCTTCTTCAGGTAGACTTCCACCACGAGCCTCTTTTTCAGGTCCTCAAGCTTTTCGGTGACGGCCGGGCTGTTCTCGATACCGTCCTTCTTGGCATCCTGGAGGATCAGCTCGCGGATGATCATGGTCTCCAGCATCTCCTTCTTGCCGTCGGCGCTTTCGGCCATCGGCTTAAGATAGGGGGGGAGATTCTCCACTTCTTTCTTGAACTCGTCCACCGTGATGTTGGTGCCGCTCACTTCGGCCAGCACCGGGCCGCTCTTGGTCTCTTTCTTGGCTTCGCCGGCCTGTTTCTGGCAACCGGCCAGGGCGACCAGGGCAATGGTCACCGCAACGAGGCGCATCATACGAACGTGGATCATGACAGCTCCTTCAGGGATGATTTGGTGAGAAAACGCACTAGGCGCAGTATAACCGGTCGAAACCTAACATATCAAACCAAGCGGTTCAAGACATTTCTGGCTTCGGTCAGGACCCCGTCGAAGCCGGTATCCGGGAGCTCGACCACCAGCCGGAACTCGGGGGTGAACTGGTATTTCCTGGGCTGCTGGCGGATGAGAGCGATGATGGTATCCGGCGAAACCGGGGTCTTCTGGTGGAAGGAGAAGATCAGCCGCTGGCCGTCAAACTCCACTTCCCGGATGAGCAGCTCCTTCAGCCGCAGCCGCAGCCGCATCACCTCCAGGAGATAACCGGCGGCCGGCGGCAGCTTGCCGAAACGGTCCACCAGTTCGGTCAGGACGTCGTCGATGTCCGTCGAGGCCTGGGCCTGGGTCAGCTTCTTGTAGAGGACGAGGCGCTGGTTGGCGTCAGGCACATACTCTTCCGGAATGAAGGCCGGAATCCTGAGCTTGATCTCCGGCTCCACCCGCTCCACGGTCTCCTCTCCCTTGAGGCGCTGGATCGCCTCCTCCAGCAGCTCGGTGTAGAGTTCGAAGCCGACCGCGGCGATCTGCCCCGACTGGCGCCCCCCCAGGAGGTCGCCGGCACCGCGGATCTCCAGGTCGTGGGTGGCGATGCGAAAGCCGGCCCCCAGCTCCGTGATCTCCTGGAGAATCTTGAGCCGCTCCCGCGCGTCGGGAGGGATGGCCCCCTCTGCCGGGATGAGAAAGTAGGCGTAGGCCCGGACCTTGGAGCGGCCGACCCGCCCCCGGAGCTGGTAGAGCTGGGCCAGGCCGAAGGCGTCGGCCCGGTTGACGATCAGGGTATTGGCGGACGGGATGTCCAGCCCGGACTCGATGATGGTGGTGCAGAGCAGCAGGTTGGTCTCGCCGTGCATGAAGCCGAGCATCACCTTCTCCAGCTCCCCTTCGTTCATCTGGCCGTGCCCCACCGCAATCCGCGCCTCCGGCACGATCCGCTGCAGGTGCTCGGCCATGGCGCCGATGCTCTGGACCCGGTTATGGACGAAGAAGATCTGGCCGCCGCGGCGCAGCTCCCGCAGCACTGCCTCGCGGATCAGTTCGTCGTTGAACCTCGCCACAAAGGTCTTGATCGCCAGCCGGTCCACCGGCGGGGTATCGATGATGGAGAGGTCGCGTATGCCCATCATCGACATGTAGAGGGTGCGGGGGATCGGGGTGGCGGTGAGGGTCATGATGTCCACCGTGGCCCGGTACTTCTTGAGCCGTTCCTTGTGGACCACGCCGAAGCGTTGTTCCTCGTCGACGATCAAAAGCCCCAGCTCCTTGAACTTCACGTCCTTCTGGAGCAGGCGGTGGGTGCCGATGATGATGTCCACGCCGCCCTTCTGCACCCCTTCCAGGATCGCCTTTTGCTCCTTGGGGGTGCGGAAACGGGAGAGCATCTCCACCTTTACCGGATAGGCCTTGAATCGTTCCCGGAACGACTCCATATGCTGCTGGGCCAGGACCGTGGTCGGGACCAGGACCGCCACCTGTCTGCCGTCCATCACCGCCTTGAAGGCGCCGCGCATGGCCACTTCGGTCTTGCCGTAGCCCACATCGCCGCAGATCAGCCGGTCCATGGGGCGGCTATGCTGCATGTCGCTCAGCACGTCCTCGATGGCCGAGAGCTGGTCCGGCGTCTCCTCGTAGGCGAAGGAGGCCTCGAACTCCTTGTAGAGATCATCGGGGGGAGAGAAGGCAATCCCTTCCTGGACCTGGCGGGCGGCGTAGAGTTGCAGGAGCTCGTCGGCCATCTCCTCGACCACCTGCCGTGCCCTGGCCTTGGCCTTTTCCCAGGAGGTCCCGCCGAGCCTGTCGATTCGGGGTTCCAATCCCTCGGCTCCCACATACCGCTGCACCAGGCCGAGCCGGTCCACCGGCAGGTAGAGCTTGTCCCCTCCCGCATACTCCAGGAGCAGGAAATCGCCGGCCACACCCCCCAGGGAGATGTGCTGGAGTCCCCGGTAGATGCCGACCCCGAACTCCAGGTGCACCATCGGGTCACCCGGCTTCAGTTCCGCCAGGGAGGTGAGGAGCTGTTTCTTCTTCAGCTCCGAGACCCCGCGCCGTCTGACCCGCTGGCCGAAGATCTCCTCTTCGGCAACAACCGCCACCCCGAACTCCGGCATGCGGCAGCCGCGGGACAGTTCGCCGACCATGATCTCCACCCGCTGGTCGCGCCGGGCCAGCACATCGGCAAACGGCTCCTCGGCCATATGGAGCGGGAGGCCGTAGGGGGTGAGAAGTTCCAGGAGCCGCTGGGCCTGCCCCTGCTGGTGACAGGGGATGAACGGCCGGACCCCGGCGCCGAGCAGTTCCTGCAGCTTCGTCACCAGAGGGCGGAGTACCCCCTCGCTGTCCGGTGCCAGGTCGATCCTGAGGTCCCGGTTGTCCTGGACGTCAAACCGGAAAACCGCTGTGTCACCTTCGGTTCCGGCCAGCTCCAGGGCCGGGATCGTCACCAGCCGCCCGGTTCCGATCAGCGTCTCTACCGCATCGGCATCGCAATAGAGCTCTTCCCGGGGGGCGAAAATCCGGTCATGCTCCAGTGCCCGCTGTTCGGCCCGGGCCAGGTCGGCGGCAAAGGCCTCCCGGGCCGCGACGATGCCCTCGGGATCGACCAGGACCGTGACACTATCCGCACCGGCATAGGTAAAAAGGGTCTCCAGCGGGCCATGGAACATCGGCTGGAGAAATTCCACCCCGGCCGGGTAACAGTCGTTCTGCAGCTGCTCCATGAGCTCGCGGCGGCGGACCACCGGGATGTCCAGATCGTCGCACCGCCTTTTCAGGCGGGCAGTGAAGCTCTGCACCGATGCCGGCATGAGGATCACCTCCCGGGAGGGGAGGAGTACCAGTTCGGCAAGGGGGTGCAGGGAGCGCTGGTTGAGCGGGTCGAAGGTGCGGATCGTCTCCACGAAGTCGCCGAAGAACTCCACCCGGACCGGCGAGGCAAGGGCAGGGGGGAAAATGTCCAGGATGCCGCCCCGCACCGCAAAGGTCCCCCGGTCCTCCACCAGAGGGACCGGCGCGTAGCCGAGGTTCACCAGCTTCTGCAGGAGCGCCTCCCGGTCCAGTTCCTCGCCGGCCACCAGGTAGAGGGAGGCGTCGCCGAGGATCTGGCGGGGGATGACCCGCTGGCTAAGGGCGGGCCAGGGGGTTACTACGGCCCGGGCACTGCCGTTCATCAGGGCCGAAAGGGTGGCGAGCCGTTCGCCGGTGACATCGGGATGGGGCGAAACGTTTTCCAGGAACTGGCTATCCCAGGACGGGAAGAGGTGTATCGTCTCCGGTCTGGCGCTGTAGAAGCGAAGTTCCCGGCAGAGCTCGGCAGCAGTGTCGCTGTCGGCGGTGACGATCAACAGGGGGCCGGCGTTACGCTCGGCGAGAAACGAGAGGAGGAAGGCCGGAGCCGAACCGCGCAGCCCGGATAGCCGGACCCGTGCCCTGACAGGGTCCAGCGCTGACAGGAGTTTTTTCAGGAGGGTATCTGCGGGGGCGATCATGGGGAAATACTCTGAACTATCGCCAGCCAAGGTGCAACCAAAAATTGTGGGAAATGCGGGGCTACAGCCCCGGCAGTCGGCTCTGGCCGGCCTGGTTGGCCTTGTCCCCACGAGGCGCCTGCATGTCGGCGGTCACGAGACGGTTCTTGCCGCCCCGCTTTGCCTTGTAGAGCGACTGGTCCGCCCGCTCCACCAGGCCGTGGACATTGAGACGGTCACCCTTGGCCATGGCCGCAACCCCGATGCTTGCCGTCACCCGGTGCTCCTGGCCATCGAATTCAAAAGTCGTATCAGCGAGCCGCGTGAGCAGTCGCTGGGCAACCTCGGCCGCTTTCGACACCGGCGTCTTCGGCAACAGCACGGCAAACTCTTCGCCACCGTACCGGGCCAGCAGGTCGGTGCCGCGAAAACTCTCCTTGAGAAGCCGGCCGAAACGGGCCAGGACCTGATCGCCGGCTTGATGCCCATACCGGTCGTTCACCAGTTTGAAGTCATCCAGGTCGATCAACAGCAGGGAGAGGGGGAGCAGTTCCTTTCGCCCCTCCAGGTTGAGCATCTCGTCAAAAGTCCGACGGTTGAAGAGGCCGGTCAGCCCATCCTGCATTGCCATTTCTTTGACACGGGAATGCTCGACGGCATTCTGCAGCGCCATGGCAAAGGATGAGGTGAGGTTGTCGCGGAAGCTGTCCGAGAGACTCCCCCTGTCCCGTTCCGTCGGCCAGATCTCGATACATCCCATCGCGCTCGGCAGATCGAGGCGCTGGCAATTGTCCCATTTGAACGATATGTTGGCCGCCTTGAAGGTGAGCTGCTTTTCGGTGAACGGCAGGACCGTCGGCTCGCGCCGTCCCTGGGCCGGGGCATAGCTGATGGTCTTGCCGCCGGCCTCCGGAGTGAGCCGGAAGACGATCATCCGGTACGGCGTATAATCGTACAGCTGACGGGCAGCACTGGCACAGACGCTGTCCGGGTCCAGGGTCGCAATGACGGCACAGGTGAACTGGCTGAGGAAAATCGCTTCATTCAGCTCCTGAAGCTGGTGTGCCGGTGATGCAAAGCCCACCGACTGACCGATGCCGGTACGCAGGTTGTTGGTGTATGGAGCGGCAAATGGGGTAGAAATCATGCTCTTCATCCGTTTTGTCTCCGCGTATCGCCTAAAGGGATGCACCGACACTGCATGAATTTAATGCTTGAAGCTGTAAGCATTAAAAATGCCAAATCATTTAACTGGCTGAATTTACGTGTGGTTGTGCGTGGTAGCCGTTGCTGGCAGCAGGTTTGTGTGCCGGCAGGATGTCTGTTTTCAAATAATTGACACGGTCCGGGCCGGCAGTGACAGGACGAACAGCTACTGTGGCGGAGATGGGGCCACATTTCCCTTGACCCTCCATTTTCCACCGGTGTACTGTGCGCAGGGCTGTGAACGCCCCAATTTCCGTCCGGACTATCAATCGATGAAATGGCTCCTCCTCACCGCAACCGGCGTCACCCTGTTCGGTGGCTTCCGGCGCCCGCTGCTGGCAACCGGCATCCTGCTCGAACTGGCCTACCTGGCCATCCGCGGCGTTGACCTGGGACGGCTCCCCCTGATCGGTCCCCACGACACGCTGGTCTTCTTCTCCACCTCCATCGGCGTCATGGCGCTGCCGTTCCTGTTTTTCCCCTCCCTGCGCGACACGGACCTCTTCCCCTGGCTGACCGGCTTCACCGTGGCCCTCTTTGCCCTGCTGTCGCTCCCGTTCCCGGCCTTTGCCATGCCGCTGCCGCCGATCCTCAACACGCTCTGGTTTGAGCTCCACGTGGCCCTGGCCTTTTTCGCCTATGCCCTCTTTGCCATCGGCGCGCTCCTGGGGATACTCTTTCTGAAGGACGGGCACCGCCACCTGCTGGACCTCCAGTACAAGGCCGCCCTGGTGGGGTATTCCTTTTTCTCCGCCTCCATGGTTTCCGGCGGCATCTGGGGGTACTATGCCTGGGGCACCTACTGGCTCTGGACCCCGAAGGAACTCTGGACCTCCATTCTCTGGCTCTTCTATACGCTCTATCTCCACCTGCGGCTGAAGGGGAGCAACTGGGAACGGGCCGTGGCCTGGGGTGGGATCGTCGGCTTCGGCATCACCATGTTCACCTACCTGGGGGTGAGCATGCTGATGAAAAGCTCGCACAGCTTTTAGACAGATGGGTTGCCCATGCTAAAAAGAATCTACGACTCCCTTGCTTCCCTCACCTTCGGCCTCTGGCTCCTGGCCGGGGTCTGCCTTGCCATGGCGGTCGGCTCCTTCGTGGCGAGCGAAGGGTCGGCCATCAATGAAGTGCCGCTCTTCGTCTGGCTGCGGCAGGCCCCGCCCCGCGAGACCTGGTGGCTCTGGCTGACCCTTGCCGTCCTCGTTCTCCTGGTGGCCAACACCATCCTCTGCAGCATCGAGTCGTTGCGGGCCAAGTGGCAGCGGGGAAGCTTCCTGATGCGGATCGTGCCGCAGGTCATGCATCTGGGCTTCCTCCTGATCGTCCTGGCTCACCTGCTCAGTGCTTCCGGCTCCCTCAAAGAGTCGCTGCAGGTGCAGGAAGGGATGTCCATCGGTTTTCCCGACGGTTCCCGGGTGGAGATCGCCGGACTGGCAGCCACCTACGGGAAGATGGGGATGCCGACCGACATGAGCGCCACCATCCGTTATGCCGAGGGGGGGATCGCCAGGAGTGCCACCATCAGACCCAACCATCCGCTCTTCTACCAGGGGGTCGGCATCTACCTGAAGGACGTGGCGCTGGTCCCCTACCGTGCCGGTCTGCTCGAGATTCACAAGGAGCCGGGCGGCGGCGCAGCCCTGGCCGGTGCCATCCTCTTCACCGTCGCCAACCTGGTGCTTCTGGTCAAGCGGCGGGGAAGAACTTCCGCGACTGGTGACTCGTAACAGCCTGATAACTCGACATTCCCCCCTCCTTCCTCCCCCCTCCGGGGGGAGAGCTCTGTGCCCTCCCCCAGCGGGGGAGGGGTGGGTGGGGGCAGGGAGCCGAAATGAACAAGGATCTTATCCTCCTCGGCCACGGCAGCGGCGGCAGGCTCTCCCACCAGTTGCTGGACGAGGTCATCATCCCGATCCTGTCCGGGACTCCGCCCGCCGGGCAGAACGATGCCGCCGTGCTGGAACGTGCCGGCGAGCGGCTCTGCTTTACCACCGATTCCTATGTGGTCGATCCGATCTTCTTTCCCGGCGCCACTATCGGCGACCTGGCCGTGAACGGCACGATCAACGATCTGGCCATGATGGGTGCCCGGCCGCTCTGGCTCAGTACCGGCCTGATCATTGAGGAAGGGTTCAGCCGCGCGGAACTGGTGCGGATTCTCACCAGCATGCGGCAGGCGGCTGACGCGGCCGGGGTGGCCATCGTCACCGGCGACACCAAGGTGGTCCCTCGTGGCAAGGCCGACCGGATATTCATCAACACTGCCGGCATCGGCATCATCGACCACCCGTTCGTCATCCATGGCGCCAATGCCCGCCCGGGCGACCGGATCATCGTCAGCGGCACCATCGGCGACCACGGCATCGCCATCATGGCCAGCCGGGAAGGGCTGGAGCTGGAAGCGGACATCCGGAGCGACTCTGCCGCCCTGCACGGCCTGGTGGCGGAGATGCTGGTGGAAGCAGGGGATGCCGTCCACGCCCTGCGGGATCCCACGCGGGGCGGGGTTGCCACCACCCTGAAAGAGATCGCCGGTCAGTCTGCCGTGGACCTGTACCTCAGGGAAAGCGCGCTGCCGATCTGCAGCGCCGTCAAGGGGGTCTGCTCGATTCTTGGTCTCGATCCGCTGTACGTGGCAAACGAGGGGAAACTGCTGGCACTGGTGGCGCCCGAGGCTGCGGATCGCATCGTGGCGCGGATGCGGCAGCATCCCCTGGGGAGGGATGCCGCGGTCATCGGCGAGGTGACGGGAAGCGGCACCGGCACTATTGTCCTGGAGACAGTGGCCGGCGGGTTGCGAAAGGTGGAGATGCTGGCAGGGGAGCAGCTGCCGAGGATCTGTTGACGACAGGTCCGAGGAGCGAGGCTCGAGGATAAGGGCACCATCCTTCTCGGACCTCGTTCCGTGCTGCTGGGCCGAACACACGGTTCAGCGATGCGGCGCTCAGCCGCCGCCCATGCCGCAGGCCGGGCCGCTTGCATGGGAACCGGCACTCCCGCTGCCGACCGCGCAGGCCGAGATCAGTTTTTCCACCTCACTGGAACCGCATTTAGGGCAGCTGGTTTCGGCGGCGCTTGCCCCCATCTTCTGGAGCAGGGAAAAGTCTTCATTGCACGCACTGCACCGGTACTCGTAGATCGGCATGACACACCTCCTGCTGATGTTTGCTACATTCAGATTATCATATTCCCGTGTCGGGGCAATCATGCGTGATGACAGGCAGCAAACCCCCTCCTGCAGGGATGGCATTTCATGAGAAACCGGTACCGGATCTTCGGCGTCGGTGACATCAACGCCTTCTTCGGCCTGATGCTGGACAACATGTCGGATCTGGTCATCATGGCGGCCATCCTGACCGGCGTGTTTCAGCTGCCGCGGGAGCTGGTGCTGTACCGGATGATTCCGGGCAGTGCGGTGGGAGTGCTGGTCGGCGACCTCCTCTACACCTGGCTGGCAGTCCGCCTGGCCCGGCGAAGCGGCCGGGGCGACGTCACCGCCATGCCGCTCGGGTTGGACACCCCGTCGACCTTCGGCATGGCCTTCGGCGTCATCGGCCCCTGCTACCTGGCCACCAGGGACCCTCTGCTCACCTGGCAGGTAGCCATGGCCGCCATCGTGCTGATGGGCGTCTTCAAGGTTGCGGTCTCCTTCTGCGGCCCGGCGCTCCGCCGGGCCGTCCCGAGAGCCGGGCTCCTGGGGAGCATCGCGGCCGTGGCCCTGCTGCTGATCGCCTACCTGCCGCTGCTCAAACTCTTTGCCTCGCCGGTGGTCGGTTTCCTGTCACTGGGGATCGTGCTGGTCACCCTCATCGCCCGCCTGAAGCTACCGCTGCGCCTGCCCGGTGCGTTGGCCGGCATCCTCTGCGGCACGATCGCCTACTACGTCCTGGGAGCGGCCGGGCTGCTCCCGGACGGTTACCATGCCATCCCCTCCCTGCCGGAACTCCGGCCGATCCTCCCCCTGCCGACCCTGGCGTTCCTCGGCGGGTTGGAGAGGGCTCTGACCTATCTCCCGCTGGCCCTTCCCTTTGCCCTGGCCACCGTGGTCGGGGGGGTGGATGTGACGGAGAGTGCCGCCGCGGCCGGTGACGAGTACCACACCCGCGACATCCTGCTGGTGGAAGGGGTGGCGACCCTGGCCGCCGGCCTCTGCGGCGGCGTGATCCAGTCCTGCCCCTATATCGGTCATCCGGCCTACAAGGAGATGGGGGGGAGGGCCGGCTATACGCTGGCCACAGGCCTCTTTATCGGCCTCGGCGGGATGCTCGGCTATCTTTCGTTCTTCGTCGACCTGCTGCCCGAAGCGGCCGTGGCCCCGATCCTCATCTTCATCGGGATCGAGATCACGGCCCAGGCCTTCGACGCCTCGCCGTCGCGGCATTTCAAGGCCATCGCCCTCTCCTTCCTGCCGGTCGTCGCCTGTCTCATCCAGATCGAATTCGGCCAGCTGCTCGCCAACCTGGGCAAGAGCGGCGCCGACCTCACCGGCGATGCTGCCTCGCTCTACCGGGCGACCCTCCTCCTGGGGAACGGCTTCATCGTCACCTCCCTCCTCTGGGGAGGCGGCTTCGCCGCCCTGCTGGATCACCAGCTGATACGCGCCGCCCTGTTCATGCTGGTCTCTGCCTGTGCCACCCTGGTCGGCATCATCCACTCGCCGCTCCCCTCCGGCGCCATGTTCCTCCCCTGGGCGGTGCCGGACCCGATAGTCTGGCATCTGGCTGCCGGGTACCTGGCCCTGGCCCTCCTCTTCCTGGTGCTGAAGCCCCGCAACACCCTTTCCGCCGGCAACCGCTGACTTTTTCCCTCCCTTGTTGCCAGCGCAGTTTAGTGTATCATTGGGTAACATTTAACCTTCGCCTCCGGACCCACGCGTACGATTCGAGCCGATACCCAGGGAGATACGATGAAAAATCTATCCCTTACGTCCAAGATGACCATTGCGGTCTCCACTTTGGTGGCCGGTATCATCCTTCTCCTCGGCCTTGCCGGCCTCACCTTCTTCCGTGACCAGCTCAAGGAGACCATCAGAGGCCAGCAGTCTGCCATGGTTTCCGCCCTTGCCGACGGGATCGACCATGACCTGGCGGTCTCTCGCGACGAGATTGCCGAGATCGCCGAGGGGATCACCCCGGCTACCCTCCGGGACCCGGCGAAGGCCCAGCGCTTACTCGACATGCGCGGGAAGGCGGAGGTGAGATTTGACAACGGCCTGGTCCTCCTCTCCGGGGACGGGAGGCTGATCGCGGAAAGTCCGGTCGTCCCCGGCAGGAAGGGAGGCGACTTCTCCTTCCGGGAATATTTCCGGAAGGTCGCTGCAACCCGAAAACCGTATATCTCAGGCCCATACATCTCCAGCAACGGGAACCGGCATCCCGCCATCATGTTCGCGGCCCCGGTCATCGGCGCCGATGGCGAACTGGCCGGGGTCATGGGGGGGAGCATGAACCTGATGGGCGACAACGCCATCGGGAGGCTCTCCCGGCTCACCGTCGGCAGGAGCGGGTACCTGTCGCTGCTCACCGGCGACGGGGTCGTCGTCATGCACCCGGATCGCACCAGGATCATGGGAAAGGATGCCAAGCCCCTGCCGGAACCCGGAGGAAGCGGAGTGCGGGTGAATGCACGGGGGGTGCCGGTGCTTTCGTCGTCCAGGCAACTCAGCGCAACAGGGTGGGTCCTGTCCGCCAGCTACCCGGTGAGCGAGGCGTTCGCCCCGATCCGGGCGGCAAAGGGGTATCTTGCCGCCAGCCTGGTTGGCATGGGCGTCTTGTCCGTACTCCTGGTCCGTTTCCTGATGCGGAAACTGACCGCCCCGCTGCTCCTGCTCACCAGCCACATCAGGGAAATGCCGGACAAGGAGGGAGAGGAGAGGTTCGTGCGGCTCGCGTCGGACGACGAAACCGCTACCCTGGCCGAGGCGTTCAACGCCATGGTCAGGGACCTGGACATGAGGCAGGAGGCGTTCGGGCGGAGCGAGGAACTCTCCCGCATGCTCTTTCTTGCCGTCGAGCAGAACCCGGCCTCGATCGTCATCACCGACACGGAGGGGACGATCCAGTACGTGAACCAAAGGTTTACCGAAAACACCGGCTACGCCCAGTCAGAGGCGATCGGGCAGAACCCGAGGATACTGAAGACGCAAGAGACGGACCCCGCCGTCCACAGGGAGCTGTGGCAGACCATCACCTCCGGCAGGGAATGGCGGGGCGAGTTCTACAACAGGAAAAAGAACGGGGAGTGCTTCTGGGAATCCGCCTTCATTGCCCCCATCCTCAACGAGACGGGAGTGATCACCCATTTCCTGGCCATCAAGGAGGATATCACCGAGCGCAGGCGGATGGAGGAGGCCCTTAAGGGGGAGCGGCAGAGGCTGTTCTCGCTCCTGGACGGGCTCCCCGGCTTCGTCTATCTCCAGGCCCCCGATTACTCCATACGTTTCGGCAATCAGCGCTTCCGTGAGCTCTTCGGCGACTTCGAGGGGAAGCGGTGCCACGAGGTGATCCAAGGCCGCAACGAGGTGTGTAAAGAGTGTCCGACGCACGGGGCCTTCGAGACCGGCACCCCCCTGGTCTGGGAAAGCCCGGGAAAGGATGGGCGGACCTTTCAGATCAACGAATACCCCTTCACCGATGCCGACGGCTCCCAGTTGGTGTTGAAACTGGGGATCGACATCACCAGGCTGAAGGGGGTGGAGCGGGAGTTGCGCAAGAGCCAGGCAGAACTCCAGGTAAAACACGAGGAACTGAACCATATCTTTCGCCAGGTGGAGATCGCCAAGAAGGAGTGGGAGAGCACCATGGACTGCATCGGCGATCTGGTCATGCTGGTGGACGGCAACGGCGCGATCCAGAGATGCAACCAGGCGGTGACGGAACTGACCGGCAGGCGGTTCGAGCAGCTCAGGGGTATGGCGTGGGAGGGGCTGTTCCCGCAAGAGGGGATAGTCTCCGGGCAGGAAGCGGAGAACCGCGGCGAATATTACCACGCCCCGAGCGGCCGGTGGTTCGATCTCCGTTCCTACCCGTTCAGGGTGGCGGAAGATGCGAACCTTTCCGCCGTCGTGATCACCCTCCACGACACCACGGCGACGAAACTGGTCGCCGCCGAGTTGGAGCGGGCATATGCCGAGCTCAAGGAGACCCAGGGGCATCTCCTGCAGCAGGAGAAGATGGCCTCCATCGGCCAGCTGGCGGCAGGGGTGGCCCACGAGATCAACAACCCGGTTGGCTTCATCATGAGCAATCTCACCACGCTCGGCAAGTACGGGGAACGGCTCGCCGGCTTCATTCAGGCCCAGGCCGATGCCCTGGCTGCCTCCCCTTCTCCCGAGAAGACGGCGGAGCTGGCAGAACTGCGCCGGCGGTTGAAGCTCGACCAGATCATTGCCGATCTGGGCCAGTTGATCAGCGAGTCTATCGATGGCGCCGAACGGGTCAAGAAGATCGTCCAAGACCTGAAGAGCTTCTCCCGAATAGACGAGGCCGAGTGGCAGACGACGGACATCAACGGCTGCCTGGAGAGCACCCTGAACATCGTCTGGAACGAACTGAAGTACAGGGCCGTGGTGAACAGGGAGTTCGGCGGGCTACCGCTGACACGATGCAATCCCGGCCAGCTCAACCAGGTCTTCATGAACCTGCTGGTCAACGCGGCCCATGCCCTCGAACGGGAGGGGACGATCACCGTGAGGTCCTGGCATGGCGATGGCGCTGTCCATGTGGCCATCGCCGACACCGGCTGCGGCATTCCGGAGGAGATCCTGAAGAAGATCTTCGATCCGTTCTTCACCACCAAGGAGGTGGGAAAGGGGACCGGCCTCGGCCTCTCCATCTCCTACGACATCGTCAAGAAACACGGGGGCGAGATCCGGGTGGAGAGCGAGGTGGGGAAAGGGACGACCTTTACGGTGACCCTGCCGGTCATCGAGCAGTAAAGGATGCTCAGCCCGCAGGTTTTTGCTACTGCCGCTTCTGCCGCCGCTCTTCCAGCACCATATCCACTGCCAGCAGGGCAACCCCGACGCAGATGGCCGAGTCGGCCACGTTGAAGGCCGGCCAGTGATGGGTCCGCCAGAAGACGTCCAGAAAGTCGATCACCTCGCCGAGCCTGATCCGGTCGATCAGGTTCCCCACCGCCCCGGAGAGGATGAGGGAGAGGGAGAGGGCGGCGAAACGCTGGTCGTCACGCAGCTTGCGATAGGCCACCAGGATGGCGACCACTGCCACCAGGGAGACCAGGATGAAAAAGGGAAGGCGGTAGTCGAAGTTGGAGAGGAAACTGAAGGCCGCCCCCTTGTTCCGCATGTAGGTGATGCTGAACAGGCCGTCGACCACCGGTATGGATTGGTAGAGCTGCATGGTCCGGTCGACATAGACCTTGGTCGCCTGATCGACCACCAGCACGAGTGCGGTAACTGCCGCAAGGATGGCGTAGCGGTTTTTCATGGGGTGTCTTGACTCTCCTGTGGAAATACCTTGCCGAGGATGAACCGCGTTCCGTCGGGCATCTTCAAGGCGGCCAGATCCTGTTGCGCCACCCAGCGGGCCTCTTCAACCTCGTCCCGATTGTGTCGTATGTCGCAGAACAGGGGTCGACAGCGGTAGTAGAGGATGATGAAGTGGTAGTTCTCGTCACCCGGAGTGACATGCTCGAACACGTCCAGCAGGTCCACCACCTCCACCTGCAGCCCCACCTCTTCCATGACCTCCCGCTCAATCGCCTTGATGATCGGTTCGCCCAGGTCGATCTTACCCCCCGGCATCACCCACTCACCCTGAAACGGGGGGATATTCCGCTTGGTCAAGAGGACTTCCCGGTCGTCGTTGATGATGACCGCCACCACCGAGGTGACGATATGGTCTTTCTTGAACTTGGGTCGGGTCATGAGGTATCTGCGCCGGTGCAACATGGTTCAGGCAACGGGAAAAGGCAACCGCTCTTGGTTGCCTTTTCCCGTTACGAAGGAACTTACAGGTTCAGCAGGTCGATGATCCGGGACAGTTCGTCCTTGCTCCCGTAGCTGATCTCCAGGGTCCCCCCCCGGCTCTTGGCGCGGATGGCGACCTTTGCCTTGAAGTGGCGCTTCAGCTGCTCCATGAGGTCGGTCAGTTCCGGGTCGACCTTGGTCGCGGCCTTTGCGGGCTTGGCGTTCTTCAACCGCTTCACCAGCGCCTCGGTGGCCCGCACGGTCAGCCCTTTCTTCAGGATCTCCTCGCGGGCCTGGCTGAGCAGGTCGGCCGACTCCAGGGCCAAGAGCGCCCGGGCATGCCCCATGGTGAGCTTTTCCGTCACGATGTCCCGCTGGATCTCCTCCGGCAGCTTCAGGAGCCTGAGCGCATTGGCCACGGTGGAGCGGTCCTTGCCGACCCGCTTGGCCAGCTCCTCCTGGGAGAAGTCGAACTTTTCCAGGAGCGCGCGGTAGGCCTCGGCCTCTTCCACGGCGTTCAGGTCCTCCCGCTGGATGTTCTCGATCAGGGCCATCTCCAGGGCGGTGTCTTCGGACACGTCCTGGATGACCACCGGCACCTCGCGGAGCCCGGCCTTCTGCGCGGCCCGCCAGCGCCGCTCGCCGGCGATCAGTTCGTAGTGCTGTCCCTTGCGGCAGACCACCAGCGGCTGGATGATCCCCTTTTCCCGGATCGAGGCGGCCAGCTCTTCCAGCTTCTCGTTGACAAAGGTCTTGCGCGGCTGTGCGCGGTTCGGTTTGATCTCCTCGATGGGGCAGAGAAAGTAGGTTCCCCGGTCTTCGCTGACCACCGGCAGCAGCGCGCCCATTCCTTTTCCCAGGCCGGTCTTCTTAACCATTGGCGCCCCTCTCCATGAGCTCCCGGGCCAGTTCCAGGTAGCTGACGGCGCCGCGGGAGGTGATGTCGTACAGGATGATCGGCTTGCCGTGGCTGGGCGCCTCGGAAAGCCGGACATTGCGCGGGACCACGGTCTGGAAGGCCTGCCCCTTGAAGTGGTTGCGGATCTCCTCGGCCACCTGGCGGGAGAGGTTGTTCCGGCCGTCGTACATGGTCAGGAGTATCCCCTCGATGCCGAGCCCCGGATTCAGCCCCTTCTGCACCAGGCCGATGGTGCGCAGGATCTGGGACAGCCCTTCCATGGCGTAGAACTCGCACTGGAGCGGCACCAGCACCGACTTTGCCGCGGCCATGGCGTTGAGGGTAAGGAGTCCCAGCGACGGGGGACAGTCGATCAGGATGTAGTCGTACTGGTCTGCGAGGGGGGCCAGGGCCTTCTTCAGGGCGAATTCCCGTTCCGGGATGGTGGCCAGTTCCAGCTCGGCGCCGGCCAGATCGGAGGTTGCCGGCAGGATGCTGAGAAAGGGGAGTTCGGTCGGGATGACAAGCCCTGCGGCATCCACACCGTTGATGAGGGCGTCGTAGATGCTCTCTTCCAGGGCGCCCTTGTCGATACCGACGCCGCTGCCGGCATTCCCCTGGGGGTCCATGTCCACCAAGAGGGTCCGTTTTTCGGCCGCCGCCAGGGAGGCGGCCAGGTTGACCGCAGTGGTGGTCTTGCCGACGCCACCCTTCTGATTGGCGATACAAATGGTTCTGCTCATGCTGTCCTCAATTGGTAAAAAATACCTTAAACCACGTAACTTCGCGCTCTTAGCGCGCTGGGGAAGGTAGCATAAATATCCCCGTTTGGAAAGGGCTTTTCACGTGCCGGCAAGGCGGGCACCCCGGACCTTTGAATCAAGCATGGATGTCCCCCAAATTTGCCCCCGTACGTTCAGCCTTCCTCGATGATCTTGAATAGAAAAATAGCAGGCAGCCCCTTCGACCGCCCTGTCACTCCCCACCTTGCCGTGATACAATAACTGTATGAAATGGCTATATATTTCCAGCTTAACCTTGGCATTGTTGATCTGCTTTACCGCTCCGGTTACTGCCACCGTGAAGGTAAAATCGCTCTGCGATATCCATTATCCCAGTGATGCCCGCATCGAGTGGCACTGTCTGAAACTTAAGTGGACGGATACTCCCGAGGGGCTTTTCGGCGAGCACTGGCCGGACGTGCTCCGCTTCAACCGGATGGATCGGCGACATTTCTACGGTGGAAGATCGATCAAGGTCCCGGTCCGGCTGGACGAGATAAGGAATTTCACGCCGTTGCCGGCAGAGTTCCCGGATGCCGCCGGGGACGAGAAATTTATTCTGGTCGACCAGACGGAGATGTTCCTGGGAGCCTACGAACACGGCAAGCTCGTCTTTTCCCATCCGGCGGCGGTCGGCATCAAAGGGCACCGGGTACCGAACGGCGAATTCAGGATCGATGCGGCAGACCGGATGCACAGGTCGAATCTCTACACCATCGAGGAGATTGGGCGGCGGTATCCGATGCATTACGCCCTCCGGTTCTATGTCGACAAGAAAGCCGACGGATGGCCGTCTTACTATATCCATGGCCGCGACGTCCCCGGTTACCCCGCCTCTCACGGCTGTATCGGTCTCTACGACGAGGAAATGCAGAAGGAATACTACAGCGCCTATGACCGGAAAGTGAACAAGCCGTACTACCACGAGTTGAAACCACCGCTTCTCAGGGCCGCCGAGGAGCTTTATCGATGGGTCATCGGCAATCGTCACGACCCCGGCACGTTCCACAAGATCAGCGACGGTCCCCGGGTGCTGATCTTCGGCACCCCGCCGCTGTGAGAAAAACAACGGCAGGGTCAGTGTAAACTGACCCTGGAGGACAAAGCCCTACCCTGCCAAATCACCGAAAGCAAAGCTTGACTCAGAGGCACACAAATCGGGTATTTGCGGGCAGGTTTCCGGACAATCGAGATTGCAGTTATGGGTATTTGTGGGTATGATTGCGGGTGGAGGTGTCGCACATGATCAGGACCTCGGCCATCACCATAACGCCCCGACTCCTGAATCTCATCGCCGAACTCGATGAATTCAAGGGACGGTGGGAGATGCTCGGTCGCTTGTCGCCGGACAGGCTCGGCTCCCTCAGGCGTGTGGCAACCATCGAATCCGTGGGGTCATCCACCCGGATCGAAGGGGCCAGGCTGTCCGACGCGCAGGTCGAAGCGCTGTTGGCAAACCTGGAGATGCGATCATTCCGCTCCCGCGACGAGGAGGAAGTTGCCGGTTACGCCGAGGCAATGAACACGATCCATGATTCCTGGGAGCATATCCTGCTGACTGAAAACCATCTCAAGCAGCTCCACGGCATTACCCTGAAGTACAGCACGAAAGATGAGCCCCACAGGGGAGAGTACAAGAAGTTTTCCAACAACGTCGAGGCGTTTGCTGCCGATGGCACGAGCCTTGGCGTGGTCTTCGAAACCGCGGCGCCATTTGACACGCCGCGCCTGATGACGGAACTGGTGAGCGGGACGGTTATCGCCCTGCGGGAAAGGGAGCTTCATCCGCTCCTGGTGATCGGTGCCTTTGTCGTCCATTTTCTGGCGATCCATCCCTTTCAGGACGGCAACGGCCGGTTATCCCGAATCCTCACGACGCTGCTGCTCCTGCAGAGCGGCTACCGGTATGTACCGTACTGCTCGCTGGAGCGGATAGTGGAGGAGAACAAGGATAGCTATTACCGGGCACTGCGTGCATCGCAGAAGCTGATCCGCAGCAACGAAGAGAATCTGGACGACTGGCTGCTCTTCTTTCTGACCAGCCTGAAGCGGCAGAAAGATGTCCTGCTCGGCAAGATCGAGTGGGAACAGTTACTGGAAAAGCTCCCGCCTCTGGCGGAAAAGATGCTGGTCGTTGCGCGGGAGCGGGGGCGGATTACCATTGCCGACGCGGTGACGCTCCTCTCCGCCAACCGGAACACGGTCAAGCTCCATCTGCGGCAGCTGGTGCAGCAGGGGTACCTGAGGCAGCACGGCACGGGCAAAGCGACATGGTATTCACCGGAGAGATAGCCTGAAACAACAAAGGCGGCCAAGCGGCGGCCTTCGAATCACATGAGTCAGCGGACGCTGTGAGTCAACGCTGTTATCTATTTTTCTATTGAGTTTAGAATCTCTTTCACCTCACTGCATCGGTCTTCAATACCTTCAAGAACTACGTTTGGCAGAATAAGGGCCGGGCAACCATTGAGTGAGGCACCAAGGGATCAATAATCAGCCCCTTATTGCCCTCCGGTCCGGATCAAACCGCCTCGTTGAAGTATTCATACGGCATCAAAACATCCGTTTCGCGGGCCAGCGCGACGATATCACTATACAAGGCCGTAACCGCCTTTGTAGATGTGCTGATGATATACCAGTCACCCATGTTCGACTTGTCGCTCGAGCTGCGCGACTTCACAAGGCGATGTTGTCCCTTTGCCAGCACCCTGTTGATCCTCTGTACCAGTTCCTTCGTATCTACAGCCGTTTTGAAATTGTCCATATCCACCTCACCTGTTAACAGTATGCCAAACGGCAAACAATACCAAGCTAATAAGTTTCCGTTCGGGAAGGAGGAGACCACGCTTCACTGAGAGCCGTAGCCGAGAACCGCTGACAACGGGTACGATCCAACATGACGCCAGCCACCAGAGGCGCTCAGACCGGGTCCCAACTGAACACATCCTGGGAGCGGTCCAGCGGGTAGAAATTCTTTGTCAGCGCCGGGAGGGCGACCTCGAAAATGGTGTCGAGCGTCCAACCGTCGCCATTATGGACGGAACGGAGCGGGCGGGACTGGCTCATGAGCATGATCTCGTTCTTGCGTACCACAAAGACCTGTCCGCTGATATGCGCCGCTTGATCGTTCAACAGGGCCGCTGCCACGTCCCTTCCCACCCCTCTCATGAAAATATTGGCTTGACAATAACCGGATCGATGCCGTATACACAACGCCTATTTCACCTTGTTTCAAATAGTTAGCCGTTTTTCATGGAGTTGCCGGGACCGCCCCTCCCCTTCGCCTCGTACTCCCCACCCCCAGACCGTTCCCCGTTTCACCTCCTTGCGGTGCTGCGCCGTAAGGAACATCAATGCTGCAGAGAAAGAGAGATCATGATTAACCTGAAGCCCGAAGTTGTTGCCCAGCTCGAGCGCGTGCTCGGTTCGGTGGAGATGCTGCTCCCCAGGACGACCAAGCCGGTGGACTGGACCGTATGCTATGCCGCCAACTGGCGCCGCCACTCCTTTTCCGGCTATCTCGAACCGGTCAAGGTGACCGACACCACCACCCTGGACGAACTCCTCGGCGTGGAGGAGCAGAAGACGGTGATGCTCCACAACACCCGCCAGTTCCTGGCCGGCCTGCCGGCCAACAATGCCCTGCTCTGGGGATCGCGCGGCACGGGCAAGTCGTCCCTGATCAAGGCCCTGCTCAACAGGTACGCGCCCAAGGGGCTCAGGGTCATCCAGGTGGAAAAGGAAGACCTGATCTACCTGTCCGAGATCTTTGCCGCCGTGGAGAACGAGCCGTACCGTTTCATCCTCCTCTGTGACGACCTGACCTTCGAAGTGGGCGAGCTCAGCTACAAGATGCTGAAGAGCGCCCTGGACGGCTCGGTCTACTCGCCGCCGGACAATGTCCTGATCTACGTGACCTCCAACCGCCGCCATCTGCTGCCCGAGTACGAAACGGACCATCTGGGCGGCAAGTTCGTCAACGGCGAGCTGCAGCAGAGCGAGGCGCTGGAGGAGAAGGTGTCCCTGTCCGACCGGTTCGGTTTGTGGGTGGCGTTTTACGCCTTTTCCCAGGACCGGTACCTGGATGCCGTGCGACTCTGCATCGAGCGGGAGGCGAAACAGCAGAAGGCCGACATCCCGTGGAGCAAGGAGCTGGAGCAGGGTGCCGTCAAGTGGTCCCACGACAAGAGCAAGCGTTGCGGGCGGACCGCCTACCAGTTCGCCAAGAACTGGGTGGGCCGCTATCTCCTCCCGGCCCACGACGCCTGACAATCGGACGCAACTCCTTCACCAATGGTCCCCGGCTCGCATGGCGAGTCCGGGGATTTCTCTTTCCTGCACCGATCCTGCAAGCGTTCGAGACAAAGAAAAAGGCGACCCCGGAGGTGTCGCCTTACTGTCTGCCATTGGCTCAATTTATCGCCAAACGGTCTTGTTCAACCCTGCATGATGTATTGCTGCAGATTGTTGATCACGATGTTTTGTTCGGAGATGATCGTGTTGACCACGTTCCCGATCGATATGACGCCGATAGCCCTGCCATCCTCAATAACCGGCAGGTAACGCACAGAATTTTCGATCATGAGGACCATGCATTCTTCAATGGTACTGCTGGGCTGAATGACCACCAATTTCTGGGTCATGATTTCTTTGACCAGCGTATTGCTGGAGGATTTCCCCGCCAGGATGACCTTTCTGGAGTAATCGCGCTCGGTGATGATCCCCACCAGTTTGTCACCCTCCACTACCAGGAGTGAGCCGACATTCTTCTCTGCCATGAGTTGGATTGCAGCTAACACCGTTGCGTCAGGGGCGATGGTTAAGATGCCCACTTTCTTGCTCTTCAGGATATCTTTGACGTTTTTCATGGTTAGTCCCTCCTTGTGGAAACCTGGCGAAGCATTAGGTATGGTAACGCACCTTCTTCATGCTGACTGTAAATCAGCCAGAGCTAAGAAGGTCTTCTTTGGTTATTGTCCTAGCGTAATGCGGTGGGGGATGCCCGTACGATGATGAATCTGTGGAGTGAGAATAGCAGAGATTGTGCCGGCGTCAATGAAATATTCTGTCCCTACGGCTGCTGAAGGGGGTGGGCGGGTGAAGAGACTGCTGAACGGCCCATCGATAGCCTGCTCCGGGTTGCTTTGCCGCTTCCTCCCGCTATACTATCTCTTTAGTTGAGAGCGAGGAGGAACGTATGGCCCGGAGCCTGACGCTCAGAGCGAAGTTCAACGGCATTGTCATCATCGTGTTTCTCGTCCTGGTCGCGGCCAACGCCATCGACGACTACCGCCGGCAGCAGGCCCTGGCCATCTGGGGGGCAGTCGACCATGCCCAGATCCTGGCGCATCAGATCGTCCAGTCCCGCGAATATCTGTCCCGGGTCACCGGTGACGAACCGGAACGGAACCCGAACCTGATCCCCCAGGTGGCGGCAACCAGCATTGCCAAAATGATGAGCGAGGGGAGCCAGTTTCACGTCCGCCAGATCTCGCTGCGCTACCGCAATCCGGAAAATCGCCCCGACGAATACGAGGCGACGCAGCTCCAGGGGTTCAAAACCTCGGTCCCCAAGGAGACCTATCAGGTGATCGACGGCAAGGACGGGGCGTTGTTCCGCTACCTGATGCCGATGCGCGCCGAGCAGTCCTGCCTGCGCTGCCATGGCAGCTACGACGAGGCGCCCAACTTCATCAAGGCCCGGTTCCCGCGGGGGCACATCTCCTACGACTATCAGGTCGGCGAGGTCATCGGCGCCGTTTCGGTGAGCATCCCCATGGCCGAGCTGTATCGTCAGATCGGCATGAACCTGAAGAACGACCTGATCGTCAGCTCCCTGATTCTCTTCCTGATCGTCATGGTGATGCAGTTCCTGATCCGCCGGACCGTCATCGACCCGGTCACCATGCTTTCCGAAAGCATCGGCACGGTCACCAGGACCGGCAGTTTTGCCGAGCGGCTGCCGCAACGGAGCAGGGACGAGATCGGCCGGCTGATCGGCGCGTTCAACGACATGATGGAGGAACTCGGCCGCAAGACGGTCCAGCAGCAGTCGTCCGACGAACGGTACCGGAGCTTTATCGAGATGGCCCAGTCGGCGGTGGTGACCTTTCTCGGTGACGGCAAGATCGTCATCGCCAACAAACAGGCCGAAAGGCTCCTGGGCCGCTCCCGCCAGGTACTGCTCGGCGAAAGCATATTTTCCTTTCTGGAGAATGGCGAGCTGTTCCGCCAGGAGATCGAGCGGTATCTGCGAGACAGCAGCCGCGGCATGGAGTCGAGCTTCCAGCGGGTGACGGGCGCGACCGGTACGGCAACTGACGTGGAGATTGCCCTTTCCGCCTCGACAGCCGACGGCATCACGCTCTTCACGGCCATTCTGCGCGAACAGTCGCACGCCAGGTCCTGACACGTCTGTCGGGCCTTGGGGGCTGGTAAAAAAACAAAAGAGCCCGGGAACTGCTTCCCGGGCTCTTTTGTTGTCTATGTTGGCAATGGGTTACTTGGTCGGAACGTAGTCCACCAGGGCAAAACCGTACATGGGGTGCTGAAAGGCGTGGGTGCTGGGATAGAGCGTAAAGAGCCATCCCTTGAAGACCTCTTTCCCCTTCTCGTAAATCCTGATCTGGGCGGCCGGGTTCTTGGGGCTGTTGGACTGGGAGGTGAGAGTGGTCCCTTCCATCATGAAGTGGGGGAGAAAGTTTTCCACCTTGATGGAAAGGTCGGAGCCGGGGATGGAAAACGTGGAGCCGATGTTTATGGCGTAGACCGCTTCCTTGTTGCTTCTTTTGTCAGTAACGCTGATCTTTACCGCCTGCCACTTCCCTTTAACGCTGGCGGGAATGGAGACCGTGGTCTCCTTCTTTGCTGGCTTGGACTCCTGAACCGGATGCTTTGGGGGGGCTTGCTCTTCCTTCTTGCTGCAGCCGGCAGACACCGTCAGAACCAGTGCTGCGTATGCTGCCATTTTTGCTGTCTTTGACACCATGAGCATCCCGTCCCACTTCCATCGGTGAATCAGAATTAAATCTGGCGGAGAGGGAGGGATTTGAACCCTCGGTACGGGATAAGCGTACACACGATTTCCAGTCGTGCTCCTTCGGCCGCTCGGACACCTCTCCGCGAACGAGGAATATAGCCGATCGACTCCGACATGTAAAGCTTTTTGTAAACCGTTGTTTCCCGACTCATGAATCTGGCAGGCGGCATAGACCCCGCCGCGCTCAGGCTCCCTCCAGGCCATTCCCGATGACGGCCATGACCCTGTCCGTAACCTCCCGGAGATATTCCCGGTCGTGCCGCCGCCCCGCGTCGACCGGTATCGCCTCGTGCACCAGCACCCTGATGTCCCCCGGCCGGGGGAGACGGCGTCCCCTCGGATAGACGTCGTAGGCGCCACGGATGGTGACCGGCACGATCCTGGCGCCGCTGGCCGCGGCCAGGAGTGCCGCGCCTGGCTTGCCGCCGCCGACGTGGCCGGTACGCGTGAGTCTCCCCTCCGGGAAGATCCCAAGCAGTCCGCCGCTACGCAGGATCTCCGTCCCACGGCGCAACGCCTCCCGGTCGCCCCCCCGGAGCGTGACCGGAATGGCGCCGCAGTGGCGGATGACGAACCCCAGCAGCGGGTGGCGGTAGAAATCGTCGATGATCAGGAACCGGACGGGCCGCCGCGTGCAGAGTCCGAGGAGCATGGAGTCGTAGTAGCTGGAGTGGTTGGCGCAGAGGATAAAGGGGCCGGTGGCGGGAATCCGTTCTCCCCCGGTGATGGTGAGCCGGTGGCCGAGCCGCAGCCAGAGGGTGAAGAAGAGTCGCAGAAGACGGTACAGGATCATGCCGGCTCCTCAGATATCCTCGTTGACCTTTGTCAGCACCAGGCTGCCGATCACGAACAGGATGAGGATGCTCAGCACGCCGTAGCGCGAGTGTCCTGCCATCTGTCCGAAGATGCCGACCAGGAACGGCCCGGTAATGGTGGCGAACTTGCCGGAGACGTTGTAGAAGCCGAAAAATTCGGCCGAACGGTCCGGCGGGATCAGCCGGCCGAAAAAGCTGCGGCTCAGGGCCTGGATGCCCCCCATGGAGGTGGCGACCAGGACGGAAAGGATCCAGAACACCGCGGTCCGGGCCTGCACGGAGGGGAGCGATGGCAGGAGAAAGGCGATCAGGGTGATCAGGCAGTAGATGGCGATGCCTGCCTGCAGGAGCGGCTTGACGGCAAAGCGCCCTGCCAGCTTCCCCCAGACGAGGGCGCAGGGGAAGGCAACGATCTGGATGACCAGGATGGCCAGGATCAGCGAGGCGGCACTGAGCCCGATGTCGACGCCGTAGGCCACGGACATGGTGATCACGGTATCGATGCCGTCGATGAAGAAGAAATAGGCCAGCAGGAACAGGAAGGCATTGCGGTGGTTCCGGATCTGCCGGAAGGTGACCACGATCCGCTGGAACGCTTCGGCCAGGGGGCGGTCCGACGGGGGGCAGAAATAGCGCTGGCGAACGTTTCTCAGGAGCGGGATGGAAAACGCCAGCCACCAGACGGCCACGATGACGAAGCCGACCCGCGCGGCCAATGCCGGGATGCCGGCCGTCCCGGGCGGCTTCATGCCGAGGATCAGGCCGATCACGGCCAGGAACGGGATGACGCTGCCGATGTACCCCCAGGCGTAGCCGGCCGAGGAGACCGTGTTCATCCGCTCCGGTTCCGTAACGTCGGTGATGAAGGCATCGTAGAAGACATTGGTCCCGGCCCAGCCGGTTCTGGCCACGACGAACATCGTCAGGCAGTAGACCCAGCCACCTTGCTGGCAGAAGAAGAGGAGCAGTGTTGCGGCGATGCCGACAATCAGGAAGAGGGCAAAGAGACGCTTCTTCCACCCCCCGTAATCGGCAAAGGTGCCCATGGTTGGGGCCAGAACGACCAGGATGGCGGACGAGAGGGAGTTGGCGTATCCCCACCAGGCGGTGGAAACCTCCGGTGCTACGCCGTGCGCGGCGATCTCTTTGAAGAAGATCGGCATGACAGCGGTCACGACGACCAGCACAAAGGCCGAGTTCGCCACATCGTAGAGTATCCAGCTCTTCTCGGTCCTGGTCATGAAACGTTCCCCATCGGTTTGATAACCCCACCCACCTCAGCGGGTCCCGGGAGTGTAATCCGTGACCGCCGGTCAGGCAAGGGGAAAAGGGGGTGCCTTGCAAAAGCGGGCCGGGTGGATTATGGTAGGCCGATGCGAGCCAAACGCTACAACCAGTTTACCGAAGAGCTGCGGGCACTCTTCTTCTGCCGCGTCCAGCGGATTTCCGTTGATGCCGGCTTTACCTGCCCCAACCGGGACGGAACCGCGGGGAGCGACGGCTGCATCTACTGCAGCAGCCGGGGAGCCGGGGCACCGGGCATTGCCCGCGGCCGGTCTGTGGCGGAGCAGCTTGAGGTGGACAAGGCGTTCATGGCCAGGCGGTACCATGCGCAGAAGTTTCTCGCCTATTTTCAGGCCTTCTCCAACACCTACGGCCCGGTGGAGCAACTGCGGGCCCTGTACGACGAGGCGCTGGCAGTGCCGGACATCGTCGGCCTCATTGTCGGCACCCGACCCGACTGCCTGCCGCCGGCAGTGCTCGACCTCCTGGCCGGGTATGCACAACGCACCTATTTCTGGCTGGAGCTGGGGCTGCAGTCGTCCCATGACCGGAGCCTGGCGTGGATCGGCCGCGGCCACGACGCCGCCAGCTTCAGTGCGGCGGCACGTGGCGCCGGCAGCAGGGGAATCCGCGTCTGTGCCCACGTCATTCTCGGTCTTCCGGGGGAGAGCCGTGCGGAGATGCTGGCCACGGCCGATTACCTGAACAGCCTGGGAGTGGCCGGGGTGAAGCTCCATCACCTGCATGTGCTGAAGGAAACGGAGCTGGCGAGACAGTATGCACGGGGAGAGGTCGCGCTGCTGAACGAGCACGACTATATCGGTCTGGTCTGCGACTTCCTGGAGCGCCTGGCGCCGACCGTGCTGATCCAGCGGCTGGTGGGAGACGGCAGCCGCGACCTGATCGCCCCCCGCTGGAACAAGCTGGCGCTGCTCAACGCCATCGATGCCGAACTGGAGCGGCGGGGGACCCGGCAGGGGAGCAGATGGAAGACCGTTGAGTAGGACCGGGAACATTGGCCACGGAAACAAAAAAGGGGACTTACGCCCCCTTCTTGTGACCACCATTGCCGATCAGCGGATCAGTGCTTCTTTTTGTGGTGCTTCTTCTTGCCCTTTTCCTTGTAATGCCCCAGATGCTTCCCCTGGTCGCCGCGCCGGCCCTTTTCGACCACAATCACGCCGGGCGGTGGCGGTGGTGCCGGCACCACGATCGCCGGCGGTGCCGGCAGGGCCGGAACGCCGACACCGACGTTCACCCTCACATCAGCTGCTGCGGCCACACCGGCAAGGGCCAGCAAGGCAACCAGAGTTCCAACAGCGCTCTTCATCATCGGGCCTCCTCTGTTCAGTTATCCGTGCGGAGTCAACTGTATCGGTTGAGCAGCAGTTCGTCAAGCATCGGCTGCCTGCGGCCAGGTGCACCGAGACTGAGCAGCCGACCGTGAAACATGCGCTCCTTCTGCTATACTTGAATGGTAGAAGGAGGTGAGCACGCATGAACGTTCTCGATTATGCAACCAGGGTCGAAGAGGAAGGGTTGCGGCTGTTCGAGCGGCTCGAACATGAGACGGAGAACAGGGAGTTGAAGGAGATCTTCGGACTCCTCGCCGCAACGAAACGGGAGCATTGTGAATCCCTTGCAACCATGAAGCAGCAGATCAATCCGGCCGATGCCGAATCGGTGATGGCGGAGCGGGCCAGAGAGGTGAAGAGCGGGTTCCAGACGCTGTATGAAAGCAGCGACGCCATGCATGAACTGCGGAAGGACCAGGATGGCTTCTGGCACATCGTGAAGGCCGAAGAAGAGGCCATCAGGCTCTACGAGGGGATGGCCGCCGCAGAAACGCAGCCCAATGCCCGGCTGCTGTTGCACAAGATCGCCGATGACGAGAAAAAGCACCTTGAGGTGATCGAAAACATCTACGATTTTGTCGAGTCTCCCCATACCTATCTGGAATGGGGAGAATTCAGCAACCTGCACGGGCTGTAAGCGTGGTGCAGGAGCGATGGCAGATGATGATACAGGGAGAAGTAACCGCTTCTCCCTTTTTTGTGGTTTCCGGCCGGCCCCGGGATGAAGAGACTATTTGTGCACGAAAGGACAGACCATGGACACACGCCTCACCGAACTGGAGACCCGCTACATGCACCAGGAAAGGGCCATTCAGGAGCTGCACGAAGCCGTCTTCCGCCAGGAGCAGACCATCTACCGGCTGGAGCGGATGGTGATGGAGCTGCGCGAGCAGCTCACCATGATGCAACCCTCCCTCACCAGAAGTCAGGGCGAGGAAGAACCGCCGCCGCACTACTGATGTTACTCGGGCACGTACGCATCAAGACCCTGATGTAGGTGCCCGGCGTTAGGGCGCAGCAAGCGGCGTCCCTACGGTCCGGTCGGGGACTTGCGCCTCGCAGGGGACCCTGGTCTGGCAGAGGCCGCAGCCGATGTGGGGAACGCCATACTCTTTTCCCACCGCCGCCGGCACCGCCCCATACACGTAGCCCAGACAGGCCTGCTTGTCGTGCCCCTGCCGGGAAAGGGCGCCGGCCGGACACCGCTTGATGCAGGCGCCGCAGCTCCCGTCCCGGTAATAGAGGCAGTTGCTCCGGTGGCCGGCAGCCGTGCGGGGGGTCGGGACCATGGACAGATCGGTGATCACGCTGCCGCAGCGATGGGCGATCCCTCTTGCCGTAATCAGGCCGTCGTTGAGGCTGAAGGTGCCGAGCCCGGCCGCATAGGCGGCGTGCCGTTCCGACCAGGTCGACGCCAGCCCGACCGGTGTTTCGGTCAGCTGCTGCCAGGTTGGTGCCAGCTGCGGGGCCACGGCCCGGTAGCCGGCAGCCTGGAGCCAGGCGACCAGGTGCCGGCGCAGGAGCGTATTGAAGGCATCGCCGTTGCTGCGGGTCAGCGCCCACTCCCGTGAGGGCCAGCGCTCCTCCCGCCGGTTGCTCTCACGGATGGGCCGGCTGATCGGCAGGACCCAGCTGATGACCGTTGCCGCCGTCACCCCGTCGCCGCAGGCGGCTGTCAGGACCTCGGCCGGTGTCTGGTGGAACGCACCGATGATCTGCCGGTATTCAGCGAACAGGGGATCGCCGGCGGCGGCATAGCCCACCAGCGGCTCGTCGAAATAGTGTCCGTCACCCCCCGGGAAGCGGTTCTCCTGGCTGGTCGCAACAAACCGTTGGATCTCTTCGCGTATCGTCTGTTCCATGGCCCCTCCCGTTCACAAACTGGGTTCACCAGCGCCGGTCACGGCCGGCCGCCGGTACAGGAAAAAAAAGATCACCAGGATCATCGCGGTAATAGTTCCAGTCAGCAGGAAGGAGGTCTTGAAGCCTGACGACCGGATGACTGTCCCCATTCCCGCCGAACCCGCCATCATCCCGAAATAGATGCAGGTGTTGTAGCAGCCCATGGCCAGACCCCGCAGCTCCCGGGGCACCACATCGGCGATCAGCGCGACGATGGCGGTGAATACGACCCCCATGCTGATCCCCATCATGGCGGCAACGGCCATGAGCGGGATCGCAGTGGTGCAGAACGCGAAGGCGGCAATGGTGAGACTGAATCCCGCCAGCCCCCAGGTCACGAAAACGGCGCGATCCGCCACCCGGTCGCCCAGGCGGCCGAACGGTATCCTGGAGAGTGCATTGGCCAGGGCCTGGGCGGCGAAGACGGTGCCCACATCCGCGGCGCTCAGCCCCACACTGGTGATGTACAGCGGCATGAAGGTCACGAACAGCCCGAACCCCATGCAGGTGCCGACGGTGACGGTGAGGCAGGCGAGCAGGGCCCGGTTGTGCCCCAGGCCCTTCAGCGACGGGATGATTGCCGGCCGTGGCGCTGTCCTGTGCGGTGTACGCGCTACGGGGAGAAAAAACAGCACCACCCAGAACGTGACGAAAATCAGCCCGCCGGAGACGAGAAACACCTGGCGCAGCCCGAGCAGCTTGGCAAGAAAGCCGCCGGTCGCGGGACCGATGGTCATGCCGCCGTACAGCGCCATGGTATACCAGCCAAACGCCTGGCCAAGCCTGTCGGGCGGCGTGAAATCGGCCACGTAGGACATCAGGGTCGGGGCGAATGCCGCCAGGCCGACGCCGAACAGGAGATAGATGCCGGCCATCTGCAGCGGGCTGGTGCTCCAGAACAGCAGAAACGACGAGCCAGAGAGAAGCAGAAGTCCGGCCAGAATGGGCAGGCGCCGGCCGAGACGGTCTGACACCAGCCCCGACGGTATGGAAAGGGAGCCGGCCATGAGCATGAAGGCGCCGTTGATGATCCCCACCTGGACCGAATCGGCGCCGAGCGATGAGGCAAAAAGAGGCACCACCGGTATCCGCATGTACGAGCCGAAGAAGCAGACAAAACAGACCGTACAGCTGATCAGCAGCAGTACGGACAATGCCGGCTGCCCTTTCTCGGTATTACTGCCAGTCATGAAGCCCCGTCACCTGCCACGCAGCCGTGACCATGTTTCTGAGAATCGCCAATTTCTACCTCGCGTCCCATCTCCCTCTTTCCCAAATAGGATGGGCAGTTTAACGTCATGCCCGGGACGGTAGTAGGCAGCCCTCTTTGCAGTGGGCGGTTGCCCGCAGTTGATAACGTTTCCGTAGCATATGTGTCACCCCCTTTCCAGGTAAGATGGCTGGCGCCGGTCGGCTACGCCAGCAGCTCCCGGGCTGTCTCCTCGGCCTGCTGCAGGACGGCAGCGGGCACTTCATCGACGGTGGCCGGTCCGATCCCGCAGGCGCGGACCAGCCGGATGTCGGTGAATCCCAGCCACTTCAGGAACATCTCGTTGCGGGGAAAGACGTCGGCGAACAGCTTCTCGTCGGGATTCCCCTGAGTCAGGACGAAAATCAGCTTCTTGCCCGGAGCCAGCCGGCTCGGCTGCGGGTTGACAAGGTAGTCCGGATGGAGATAGGAAAAGGTCCGGTCGATGAACCCTTTGAACTGGGCAGTCACATCCCCGTAGTAGACCGGCGATGCCAGCACCACGATATCCGCTTCGTGCACCGCGGCCAGCACCTCGGACAGGTCGTCGTTCAGGACGCAACTGTCGCTCTCCTTCTTGCACGCGTAGCATGCCTGGCAACCGCGGTAATTGAGGCGGTTCAGCTCGAACGAGCGGGTTTTAGCGCCGCCCTTGGCCGCTGTTGCAAGGATACGGTTGGCAATGGCCGTGCTGTTTCCCTCTGACCGAGGACTTCCCAACAGACTGACAACGTTCATCATGCTCCTCCTTTGGTTATTTCAGCTCTCAAGCAGGTTCACCACAACCCGGCCGCGGATCGCCCCCTTGAGGATGGCCTGTATCTTCTCTTCAAGCCCGGCCAGGGTAGATTCGTTGACGCTCTCCGCCAACCGTGCCGGTTTCCAGTCGCCAGCCAGCCGCTGCCAGACTTCCTCGCGGATGGCGCGGGGGCACTGGGCCGAATCGATCCCCAGCAGGCTCACCCCGCGCAGGATGAAGGGGTACACATTCATCGGCAGTTCGGGAGATCCGACCAGGCCGCAGCAGGTGACCGTGCCGCCGTATTTCGTCCCTTTGAGGACGGCAGCCATGGTCGCGCCTCCCACCACGTCGATTGCGCCTGCCCAGCGCTCCTTCAGAAGCGGCCGGTCGGCGCCGGCCAGGAGTTCCTCCCGGCCGATGATCGTGCCGGCGCCGAGCGCCCGGAGAAAGTCGGCCTCTCCGGCCTTGCCGGTGGCCGCAGCCACCCGGTAGCCGGCCCGTGCCAGAATCCCCACGCTCAGGCTCCCCACCCCGCCGGTGGCACCGGTCACGAGAATTTCCCCCGCTTCCGGAGCAACTCCGGAACGGACCAGTTTCAGCACCGACAGTGCGGCGGTGAAGCCGGCCGTGCCGAGTACCATGCTTTCACGCAGGGTCAGTCCCTCGGGGAGTTTTACCGCCCAGGATGACGGGATGCGGATATACTGGCCGTACCCGCCATCGGTCTCCATCCCCAGATCGTACCCGGTCACCAGTACCTGCTCTCCCGGCGAGAACGACCCGTCGCCGCAACTCACCACCTCGCCGGCGGCGTCGATGCCGGGAGTGTGGGGGAACTGCCGGGTAACGCCCGGATGTCCGGTGGCGGAGAGTGCATCCTTGAAGTTGAGAGAAGACCAGTGCACCCGCACCAGCAGATCGCCGGCCGGCAGGTCGTCCATTGACCGTTCACGGATGCTTCGGGAAAACACCTTTTCATCCGTCTTCTCCACCACCAGCGCCCTGAACCTGTCAACTCCTCCCATCGGTTCCCCCTTTCCGTCCCGTCGCTTCATCGAATTAGACCGGTCGTCTATGACGGGGTGAAAAAATTTCACCCTCTGTGCAGCACCGATGCAAAGAGCACATCGATGAATGCACGCATCGGCAGCGGGGATTTCATCACCTTTGCCCGGAGAATCGCCCCTTCCCAGCCGGAAAGGATAAAGCAGGCAACCGCCTTGCAATCGATGCCGGCCGGCAGTTCTGCGGCACCCTTTGCCTCCTCCAGGCAGGAGACGAAGCGTTCGTGCCAGACACGGAAGATCTCTTCCAGGCGGGCGCGGAACCGTTCATTGATATCGGCCAGTTCCTGCCCCAGGTTGCCGATAAGGCACCCCTTCGAGCATTCGTTCTGAATGACGCGCGTCTGGCCGCTCTCCAGGAAATTGCGGATGCGGTTGAGCGGCGTGACCTCGTTGTCTCTGAGGAACGTATCCAGCCTCTGTTCGAACCGTTCGGCAAAATGATCGATGATCGCCAGGCCGAACTCTTCCTTGCTCTTGAAATAGTAGTAAAACGACCCCTTGGGGACCCCCGCCTCCTTCAGTACCGCATCGATACCGGTGGCGTTGTACCCGTGCAGGGTGATCAGGCTGGTCCCCACCTGGACGATATGCTGTCTGGTCTCGTTCCGTTCCATGGCTATAATAATAGACCGATCGTCTACAAAGGCAAGCTGTTTTCTGCTTTATAGTTACCGTGAGGCAGGGAACCCGTTTCCGCAAACACCCACGATTTGGCCTTTGAGATGCATTCAGTCTCTCTGGCTGACCTCAGACGGCGCATGCGGCTCGTTGCCCATCGGCCGCGGGAATCGTGTGCGCTTGCTCCACCGGGCTCCCTGCCTCGCGGATGCATGCTTCGCCCTCAAATCCGATTATCGCCCCTCTCCCCACAGCTCCTGCAACCGCTGGTCCCGGCGGCAGCCGGCCCGGTAGAACTTGTAGCGGAGCGGGTTTTTCTTGTAGTAGTTCTGGTGATACTCTTCGGCGCGATAGAACGGCCCGGCCGGGACGATATCGGTGACGATCCGCCAGTTGCGGGACTTCTCAAGCTCCGCCCTGGACGCCTCGGCCAGCCTCTTTTGCGTGGCGTCGTGGTAATAGATCGCCGAGCGATACTGGCTCCCTGCATCACAGAACTGCCGGTTGGCGGTCAACGGGTCGATGTTTCGCCAGAAGACCTCCAGGAGCCTGGCGTAGCTGATGCGGGCCGGGTCATACACTACCTCAACCGCCTCGGCATGGCCGGTGGCGCCGGCCGACACCTCCTCGTAGGTCGGGTTGACCTTCTGGCCGCCGGTATACCCCGCCGTGGTGGAGATCACCCCCGGCAGGGAGTCGAACGGCGGCTCCATGCACCAGAAACAGCCACCGGCAAAGGTTGCCGTTGCCCGCTGCTCACCCCGCCCCGTGACCGGCAGCATCACCGTTGTTATACCGATTATCGCCCCCACTATCACAAAGCGAATGGCTCGTCGCATTGTCCCGTCTCCTTTCACTGCCATGCCTGCCATAGCTCAAGTATACGCCATCCCTCCCGGAGTGGTGGTGCTATACTGAATGTGTGAAACGGCTCTGTCGCCAAGAGAAAGGGGACGTACCATGAAAGCGATTCGTGTCCATGCCTTCGGGCCGCCGGAGGTGATGCAGCTGGCAGAACGCCCCGACCCGACACCCGCCGAGAATCAGGTGGTCGTCATGCTACACGCCATCGGGGTGAATCCGGTCGATACCTATATCCGTTCCGGCCAGTACCGACCGGACCTCCAGCTCCCCTATACGCCGGGCCTGGACGGTGCCGGCATCGTCTGTGCCGTCGGTCCCGGGGTCCATCACCGCCAGATCGGCCAGCGGGTCTACAGCTCCTGGTCCCTGTCCGGCACCTACGCGGAGCAGGTGCTCTGCAAGGAGTTCCAGACCCATCCGCTGCCGGAAGGGGTAACCTTCGCCCAAGGGGCGGCCATCGGCGTGCCGTACGGTGCCGCTTACCGCGCCTTGTTCCAGCGGGCAGGCGCACGGGCCGGTGAAACGGTCCTGGTCCATGGCGCCAGCGGCGGGGTCGGCATTGCCGCGGTGCAGCTGGCAAAAGCCGCCGGCCTCAGGGTGATCGGCACTGCCGGCAGCGAGGAGGGGAAGGCACTGGTCACGGCCCAGGGCGCGCACCATGTCCTGAACCATCGCTCGGCGGGATATCTGGAACAACTCCAGGAGCTTACCTGTGGCAGGGGGGTAGACATCATCCTGGAGATGCTCGCCAACGTGAACCTGGGGAGCGACCTGCCACTGCTGGCCAAGGGGGGGCGGGTGGTGGTGATCGGTAGCCGCGGCCGGGTGGAGATCGATCCGCGCGACGCCATGGGACTGGAAGCGACGATCCTCGGCATGACCCTCTACAACGCCACTGAAGCCGAACTGGCAAGCATGCATGCCGCCTTTGGCGCCGGCCTGGAGAACGGCACCCTGCGGCCGGTGGTGAGCCGCCAGTTGCCGCTGGCCGATGCGGCTACGGCCCATCACGCCGTGATGGAGACGAGCACCCTCGGCAAGATCGTCCTCATTCCGTGACGGCTAGGTTTTCCCTCCCGAATGTTGCATTCCGCTCAAGGTTTCTTACACTTGCAGGAGAGTGGACAATGCGGCACGCAGGGAGGAAACGGCCATGGAACTGAAGCGAACCCATACCACCATCCTGAACGAAGGCGATCCCGAGGCAAAGAGGGCGGAGATACTGGAGTATTTCCACCGGACCTTTGACATTGACGAAAAGCTGTACGAGACCCTGAAGGAGGATGCCACCTTCTACCTGCGGGCCGACCGGCTGCGCCATCCGCTCATCTTCTACTTCGGCCACACCGCCACCTTCTTCATCAACAAGTTGACCATCGCCCGGGTGATCGACACGCGGATCAATCCGAGCTTCGAATCGATGTTCGCCGTGGGGGTGGACGAGATGTCCTGGGACGACCTGGATGCCGCTCACTACGACTGGCCGACCCGGCAGGCGGTGAAGGCGTACCGGGACAAGGCCCGCGATCTGGTGGACACGGTCATCCGCCGTCTGCCGCTGACGCTCCCCATCACCTGGGAGGACCCGTTCTGGGCGATCATGATGGGGATCGAGCACGAGCGGATCCACCTGGAAACGTCGTCGGTCCTGATCCGCCAACTCCCCATCGACCAGGTGGTGCAGCTCCCGTTCTGGGATATCTGCCGCGAGGGGGGCGAGCCCCCGGCCAACGCTCTGCTGCCGGTCCCCGGCGGCAGGGTCGTGCTCGGCAAGTCAAAGGCCCACCCCCTGTACGGCTGGGACAACGAATACGGCCGCCATGAGGCGGAGGTGGCCGCGTTCAAGGCGTCCCAGTACCTGGTCTCCAACCGGGAATTCCTGGAGTTCGTCGAGGCGGACGGCTACCGGGAAGAGCGGTGGTGGACCGAGGAGGGGTGGAACTGGCGGAACTTCCGGGCGGCGGAACAGCCGCTCTTCTGGGTGAACCGGGACGGTGGGTGGTGGCTCAGGACCATGGCGGAGGAGATCCCGCTCCCCTGGAACTGGCCGGTGGAGGTCAACTACCTGGAGGCCAAGGCGTTCTGCAACTGGCAGGCGGCCCGCACCGGCCTGCCGATCAGGCTCCCCACCGAGGACGAGTGGAACCGGCTGCGGGACGTCTGCACCATCCCGGACCAGCCGTGGTGGGACCGGGCGCCGGGCAACATCAACCTGGAGCACTGGGCATCCTCCTGCCCGGTGGACCGCTTTCGCTTCAACGATTTTTTCGATGTGCTGGGAAATGTCTGGCAGTGGACCGAGACCCCCATCTACCCGTTCCACGGCTTCGCGATCCACCCCTGGTACGACGACTTCTCCACCCCGACCTTCGACACCCGCCACAACCTGATCAAGGGGGGCTCCTGGATCTCCACCGGCAACGAGGCGACCCGCGACGCGCGCTACGCCTTCCGCCGCCACTTCTTCCAGCACGCCGGGTTCCGCTACGTGGAGAGCGCGGCCCCGGTGGAGATCCACCAGGACCAGTACGAAACCGATCTGTTGGCGGCCGAGTACTGTGATGCCCATTACGGGCCCGAGCATTTCGGCGTCCCCAACTTCCCCGCCACCTGCGCCCAAATCTGCCTGGAGCTGATGGCCGGAAGGCACAAGGGGCACGCCCTTGACCTGGGGTGTGCCGTGGGGCGGGCCGCCTTCGAGCTGGCCAGGGGCGGGTTCGAGCGGGTCACCGGCCTGGACTTTTCCACCCGCTTCTTCCGGATGGCAGCCCGGATGCAGGAGGAAGGGTATCTCCGCTACGCCCTCCCCGAAGAGGGGGAGATCATGTCGTACCATGAGATCGGCCTGGCCGAACTGGGACTGGACGGGATCAGGGAGCGGGTCGCGTTCTTTCAGGCCGATGCCTGCAACCTGCCCGAGAAGTTCACCGGCTACGACCTGATCCTGGCGGCCAACCTGATCGACCGGCTCTACTCGCCCCGCCGCTTCCTCACCACCATCCACGAGCGGCTGAACCCGGGCGGGCTGCTGGTGATCAGTTCACCCTATACCTGGCTGGAGGAGTTCACGAAAAAGGAGGAGTGGCTCGGCGGTTACAAGGCGGCGGGCGAGAACGTGACCACCCTGGACGGGCTGCAGGAGGCCCTGGCCCCCCGCTTCCGGCAGGTGGGGGAAGCGCGTGACGTGCCGTTCGTCATCAGGGAGACCAGGCGTAAGTTCCAGCACAGCATCAGTGAGCTCACCGTTTGGGAACGGCTGGGGTGAGGGGAGGACCCTTCCCCGCAGGACTGGTACTCAGCGGGCAGCCCTGGTCACGACCCGTTCCACCAGTGCCCCTACTTCGTCCCGGACGTTCAGCCGGTTGCGCCACTCGGCCGGGATTGCCGCGAGCCCCAGCCGGGCACCGAGCCAGGCGCCGATGAGGGCTCCCCTGCCGGCACTGTCACCGCCGGCGTTGGCGGTCTCGATGATCGCCCGGCCTGCGTCCGTCTCATACTTCAGGGCAGCGTGCAGTGCCGCCGGGAAGCTGCTTGCCAGAGGGCACGACTGGCCGAACTTCAGGGTAGCCTCCCGCACATCCAGCGACAGGGCAGCCGCAGCAGCCTCTATGGCCCTGGCCGCCTCGGCGCCGGCGTCATCGTCGCCGATCATCCGCACGGCGGCACCGACCGCCTCAGCCAGACCGGCCCCCGAGAACAGCTCCCGCAGTATCACGGCATGGGCCTTCATGTACGCCACGGCCCGGTCATTGTTCTGGCCCACCCGGGTGGCAGACTCCACCACCGGGAGCAGGGCGTTGTCCCAGTAATGGGCGACAACCACCGGCACCAGCCGTGTCGCGGTGGCGGGCTGGTCGTCGTCCGCACCGTCCTGGAAGCGAAACACCCGGTCGGGGTGGTCCCTTACAAAGGCCCGGTACTTCTCCAGCGTCTCGCGGGTGGCATGATCGCGATACCCCCGGTAGTCGTCGGAACCGAACAGCGCCACAAAGCGCGCGCCAAAGTCCCTCGCCTCGAAATGTCCCAGTTCGGCAACCGACCGGAGGAGCAGCAGGGCTGCATCGCCGTAATGGGTCAGGTCGCCGGAGCGTTTGCCGGCATGATAGTGCCCTTCGGCCGGCGCCTCGAATCCGGTCACCCCTTCGGGAAAGCGGCGGGACAGTTCAGCCAGGTCATATATCCAGTGAGAGCCGAGACAAAACGCATCCCCCACGAATTGTCCCCAGATTGCCCCGCGGAATCGTTCGGCCAGGGCCGGGAGATCGGCGGGAATCGGCTGTGTATCAGAACGCGTGAATATTCTCTTTTCCATGATTGACCTCCATCTTGAGACAATTATCTCCCCACACGGAATAAAAGACAATGGCAGCGCCGGCCTCGGCAAAGAGCCTCACTGATGGCCGGGTGGAGAAGAAATCCGAGCTTAGGTGGGGAGCTCCAGAAAAAGTGACAGGAAGGATTACGAAGAAAATAACAATAGTATAGGCAGGTTACTTCGTGCCCTTTGTGTCTTCGTGGTGGATTTGGACTTTGTGTTGTTCAATCAAGGATGGACCGGCATCAGGGGAGGGATTGCGCTGGACAGGCAGCCACCCGTTCCGCGCAACACTCAGCAGTATACCTGCAGAAAATTTTATTTAATAGACTGTAAATATCAGATCATCGCGCTATAGTCTAATCAGGTAGCTACCTGTAACAAGACTGCAGAGAAAAGGTAACAAGACTGCTCAGAAAAGGAGGGTAAATTCTATCGAGGAAACTCCGCCTGGCAGGACCCATACATAATTGCAGTCTGAATCCGGCGCTTGCATCTGCCGGAACGACACCGTGAAAAACGGAACAAAGAAATAAAAAAAACCGAAGGCCCGCCAACAAGGCGGGCCTTCTTCGTTTCACCAGGCCGGACGAAAAAAGGGGTTTGCCCCCATACCTTTTTTTACGTGCACTGCATGCTGTTTCCGAATCAGCCCTTAACCTGCTCCTTCTCTTTCTTGTCATCTGCGGCAGCGCCTTTCTCGGCGGCGGCGTAACCGGCGGCAGCCTTTTCAGCCACCTCCTTCTCGGCGGCCTCCTTCTCGGCCACCTCTTTGGCGATCCGCTCCTTCTCCTCCAGGGCCTGCGCCTCTTCGGAGATGTTCTGCTTGAAGTCGTCGGTAGCCCGCTTGAATTCGGCCAGCCCCTTGCCGAGGGACCGGGCCAGTTCGGGAAGTTTCTGGGGGCCGATGACGATGAGGGCAATAACGAGAATGACGATTAATTCGGGCATGCCGATGCCAAACATAGGGGACCTCGCGTTGGTTGACTGCTGATGCAAAAAGTAAGGAAATATTAGAAGATTTCCCCAAGGGTGTCAAGGAATGGGGTAGGGGCGGGGCAAAGGATTTGACAAGACGGCGTCAGATGGACTACCATCCCGCTGTCCCGTGCCGTATACGGCATACGGGAACACTCCGCTGCGAGGCTTGCATGCCGGCTGACATCAAACAGACCATCCGCGCCCTCCTCAAGGAACGCAACGCCCTGTTGCTCGCCCACAACTACATGCGGGACGAGGTGCAGGAGATTGCCGACATCACCGGCGACTCCCTGGGGCTCTCCCAGGAGGCGGCCAGGACCGATGCCGACGTCATCGTCTTCTGCGGGGTACATTTCATGGCCGAATCGGCCGCGATCCTCTCCCCGGGCAAGACGGTGCTCCTCCCCCGCCTCGATGCCGGCTGCCCCATGGCCGACATGGTGACCGTCGAGGGGCTGAAGGCGATGAAGGCGCAGCATCCCGGCGTCCCGGTGGTCACCTACGTGAACTCCTCGGCCGCGGTCAAGGCCGAGAGCGACATCTGCTGCACCTCGGCCAACGCGGGCAAGGTGGTCAACTCCCTCCCGGACCGGGAACTGATCTTCGTGCCGGACCGCAACCTGGGACGCTACATTGCCCGCACCAGTGACAAGACTTTCCATTTCTGGGACGGTTACTGCCCGACCCACGAGCGGCTGAAGCCGGAGGCGGTGCAGGCGCTCAAGGCGCAGCACCCGGACGCCCTCTTCATCTGCCATCCCGAGTGCAACCCTGCGGTGGTGGCCCTGGCCGACCATGTCTGCTCCACCTCGGGGATGTACGACTACTGCCGCAAAAGCCCGGCCCGCCAGTTCATCGTCGGCACCGAGGCCGGCATCCTCTACCGCCTGAAGCTGGAGAGCCCGGACAAGGAGTTCATCCTCGCCTCGCCGGCCCTGATCTGTCCCAACATGAAGCTCACCTCGCTCGAAGACGTCCTGGCCGCTCTCCAGACCATGTCACCGGTGGTCACCGTGCCGGAGGAGATCCGGGTCCCGGCCAAGCGGGCGCTGGACCGGATGATCGCCATCCCCCGCGATTGAGGCAACGAGTTACGATCTAGCTGTCAGGAGAAATATATGACCGGCTGTGCCTGTGGGCAGATGTACTGTAACGGTTGTATGGATGAAAAGGCCGCAGATCAAAAGCCGTCAATCCTACCCGGCAAACAGGTATCAGAAGAGTCCAAGGAAGAAGACCCGAAAGGGTCGAAGGCTTGAGCTCTCCCCCTCCTCGTACCTCCCCCCTGATTCCCTCAGATTCAACCAAAAACGGGACGACACAAAAAACACGAAAAAACTCATCATTGCAGCAGATCAGCAATTCACCGAACAGGTTGTACTGTGATGTTGCTTATTTTGCTGATTTAGTTCGTGTTTTTCGTGCGTTTCGTGGACAACTGCTTATTTTAGCCCTATATTCTATATCTGGCGGCTGAACATATCGGGGGGAACCAGATGCGAGTAGAAATGAAGCAACCCACCATCCTGATCATTGATGACGATCCCAACAACATGGCCATTGTGACCAATTTCCTTGCAGAGTGCGACTACACCGTTCTGGTGGCCGAGGATGGGGAAAGCGGCATCTCCAGGGCGGAATACGCCCGGCCCGACCTGATTCTGCTCGATGTCATGATGCCATGGATCGACGGCTATGAGACCTGCCGCCGGCTGAAGACCCTTGAGGGCACACGGGATATCCCGGTGATTTTCATGACTGCCCTGTCTGATACTGATCACAAGGTGAGGGGCTTTGACGCCGGAGCCGTGGACTACATCACCAAGCCATTCCAGCGCGAAGAGGTGCTGGCTCGCGTCGGTGTGCATCTGCGTATCAGAGAACTGACGTCCAGTTTGCAGGAGGCAAAAGGCTCGCTGGAAGAACGCGTTGAACAGCGCACCAAAGACTTGGCCCGAGCCAACAGAGAACTGGAAGGAAAAATAGACGAACTGAAACAGACCCAGGAAGCGTTACAGGAGAGCGAAAAGAAGTTTCGTGCCATCTTTGACCAGACCTTCCAGATGATGGGAGTCTTAACCCCCGATGGGATGCTGTTGGAGGCCAATCAGACCGCGCTGAACATATGTGGCGTCACCGAGTCGGATGTCATCGGCAAGCCTTTTTGGGACTCACCCTGGTGGACATACTCTGACGACCTCCGGGAAAAAGTACGTGGTGCAGTCGCCAAGGCTGCAGCAGGCGAGTTGGCACGGTTTGAGGCGAACTACCAGGACCGGGGAGGAAATCTCTACAACATCGACTTCTCCTTGAAACCGGTAATCAACGATCAGGGTGAGGTCACATTGCTCATCCCGGAGGGGCGCGACATCACCGACATAAAGAGGCTGGAAAAAGAGCTGCGCCAGTCACAGAAGATGGAGGCAATCGGTACTCTTGCCGGGGGGATCGCCCACGATTTCAACAATATCCTTACCGCCGTCATTTGTTATACGGATATGGCACAGCGCAAGCTGAAGAACAACGATGCAGCGGCACGCGATCTGGCACGGGCACAGGAGGCCAGCGTTCGCTCCAAAGAACTGGTGAGCAGGATACTGACCTTCAGCCGCCAGAGTGAGCAGGAGCCGGAACCGGTACCGGTGGCTTCCATCGTCGAGGAGGTGTTGATGCTCCTGCGGTCCTCGATTCCATCCACCATTGAGATTCAACAGCAGATCGCTGACAACTCGAAAAGTGACCTGATCCTTGCTGACCCGACTCAACTCCACCAAGTGCTGATGAATCTGGGGACCAATGCGGCACATGCCATGCGTGAGCGTGGAGGGGTATTGACGGTGTCCCTGTCGGATGTCGAGGTCGATGCCTCGCTGAGCGCGCTCTATCCGGACCTCACGCCCGGCTCTTTCGTGCGGCTGACGGTGAGCGACACCGGCCACGGCATGGAGGGCCACATCAAAGAGCGGATATTCGATCCGTACTTCACGACCAAAAAGGTGGGAGAGGGGAGCGGTATCGGCTTGGCTGTGGTGCAGGGAATAGTCAAGAGTCACGGCGGCGCGATCGGTGTTGACAGCGCACCGGGACAAGGAACCACCTTTCACATCTTTTTGCCGAAGCTTGTGGCGGAGATCGTTCCCCGGGACCCGGCAGATGACGAACTGAGCGGCGGCACAGAGCGGATACTCTTTGTGGATGACGAAGCAATGCTGGCGGAGTTGGGGCAGGAACTGCTCGGATCGCTCGGGTACACCGCTACCGTTACGACGAGCAGCAGTGAGGCATTGCAACTCTTCAGCTCAAATCCGGAGGGATTCGACCTGGTCATTACGGATATGACCATGCCGGGGCTCACCGGTAAGGAGTTGGCCTGTGAACTCATGACCATCAGACCGGATATTCCGGTTATCCTCTGTACCGGATACAGCGAGGATATCAATGAGAATCAGGCCAGAGAAACCGGGATAACCGGCTACGTCATGAAGCCGTACACCAATAACAGCCTGGATAAAACCATTCGCAGGGTGTTGGCAGGAGAGTGATGGAGGCTGGTGTCCCGTTCGTAATCAGCATAGCTCAAGCCTCCCCATTGCACATATTGTAAATTGAATTGACGATTTGTTCGAAGAACAATAAGGGGAGAGGCACCTTCTGAGGCGCCCTTATTCTATGCAAGTTGGCAACTTGGAAGCCTGACCCTGGCGCTCTGTGACCCTGGCGCTCTGTGCTAACTGCTCATTTACGAGTTATTTTTGAATCAAGGAGAAACCCCAGAATGAGGATTTCCTTTGTAGTGTTGTTCTTGCTTTGCGGAGTTGGTGCTTTTGCGGAGCCACTGCAACAACCACGCAAACAAGAAGTAGCATCGGCTGATAGCCAACAAAATGCCGGAAAACAACAACGTGGCACCGAGCAATTGCCTGTTTATGTGAAAATAATTCCACCCGAAAAAACAAAGGTAGAAGCCGCCGCAGACGTTAAAGAGAAAGAAGAGATAATCACAAAAATAACATCATGGGCAACTATCATATCTACAGTCCTAACCCTTGTAACATTAGGAGTCGTCCTGTACCAAACACGACTGACACGTCAATCTCTTGAATCTGCAATAAAAAGTTATGAACAAGACAAGAGAGTTCGCCAAATTGAAAGTCTACCTAAAATCTATTTTGTAATTGATGCTCAGGTCACCATTGAGAAATGGATAAACGACTATGAACAGATTATAGCCGATCTGAAAACCGCCGTAAAAACGAATGATGATGAGATATTAAGAAAACTGTCAACCAAAGGTTTATCCACTCCGAAGAATCTTGTTAAAAAATACATATACGAAAATGCGCCTCAATGGATTTCGGTATTGTTGATGACTGCAGCGCAGTACTATTTTGATCGAATGGCGCCTCTACTATACGTTTGGGATGCAAGTAAGAAAGTAGGAAACTATTCATTATCGAACGAACTATTGGTTGAATTCGAAGCTCACAAGAGACGACTGGAAGAGATTTACGGATTTTTTGGGGAAATGATACCAAATGCATGTCTTGAATCGCCGGCGAGTATACGCGATGAGAATTTTTTGACAGACAATTAAATAACCAGCGCCAAGACCGGCCCAAAAACCTGCCGGTCAGGCTTATGGCGCTATAGCAGCAAGGAGATTACAAAGAATGATGAAACATTGGGTGGTTGTGGCCTTATGGGTATCAGCATTGTCATTCAGCACCATCTACAGTTTCCTTCCTTCACGTCACCAAAAGGTCTTCTGGGTGCGCATTTTCGCGATTATAGCTGCTATCGCAATTCTCACCCAAGGCATTTACCAAATCATTCATAATCATAACAGCAGAATTTTTGCGCATGTTTCCAATGAAGGAAAAATATTAAAATCTAAGAATTTCTTATGGCAGATCACTACTGTCCGGTTAATAGTTGAATAAGTTCAGTTGGTTGCTGTCAAGGGTGTCTGGATTTAGCTTCAGAGCCTCCGCAACCAGTGATGAAATGGGCTTTTTCTCGAACAAGTTGACCTCAAGAATCTGTAGAAAAGTGTAGAGCGAACACTGGATGCCGAGTTTCTTTTTGGTGATCGCCACCAGCAGATAGATGCACAAGGCAACCTAGATCTGGCTCTTTACAGCATTGACTGAGGTCCCGATGAACGACTTGATCCGCAGGTGCTGTTTGAGCCATTTGAAGAACAACTCCACCTGCCAGCGCTGCTTGTAGACCGCAGCCACGGTCTCTGCCGGAATCTCAAAGTTGTTCGTGAGAAACACAAGGCGTTTGTTCCGTTCTTTGTCAACAAAGCTGACCCGGCGTAACCGCTCCGGATATCCCTTCTTTGATTTGAGCGTCACCAGGGTGATGACCTGGTCTGCCCGTACGCCTGCTTCCTTGTCCTTCGGATTGGAATACAGCCGCTTGCATTTCAGGTTGTCCTTGGCTCGAACGACAAAGAAGGCTCCCTGCTGATGGATGGCATACAGCCTGGCAAAATCGACATAGCCTCTATCCATCGCATAGAAGGCATCCCTTTCGACCGGCAGATGGTCCAGCATCCTGACATCGTGAACCTTGCCGGTGGTGATGGCTACCCAGGTCGGGATAGGACCGCGCAGATCAATGAGCGTATGCATCTTGACTGCTGCCTTGGTCTTGCGGAACTCGGCCCACGGAAACAGTGAAAGGCACAGGTCAATGGTCGTCGAGTCAAAGGCATACAGCGGCTGAGAAAGCTCCACGGCGATTGCATCACTCTGATAAAGGTTTTGCGCCATGCTGATCAGCACATGGCCAAAATCCTGAAAGATGCGCCAGTCCCTGCGTTCGTTGGCATCGGCAAGTGTCGTCCGGGAGACATTACCACGGAAACCGATGTGGTAGAGTTTCTCCTGATGGGAGTTCAAGCAGGTTTCGATATCCCGCAGACTCTCACGGCCAGCCATCTGGGCGTATGCCAGACAGAGGAATTGGTCATAGGTTGAGAACTTCTTTGCTCGATGTTCTCCACGGTATCTACTAACGCAGAGATTGAACTCGTACCGGGGCAGAAACTGCAGAAGCTGCTTGAAAACCGTTTTGCCGGAATGCATCGCCACCCTCCTGTGATGTCAGGAAGGTAGCATCCGGAACGAATTCAAATCGAAAAAAGAACAATTGTGTCAAAGAACAATAATATTCAGATAGTTACAGTAGTACGCTCAGTTTTTACCGGACAGTAGTGATGGCAGATACAAAAAACTTTACCTGGCGATGGGGAGGTAATCTATTTAATATCTGATCTTCACGTGGATGCATCGAGCGTTTCAGCTACGACTAAAGAAGAGAAATGCAAGCCGATTGTTTTCAAGGCATTTGGTGGTGTGGCGGTTAAATTCACCATTCCTGAATCAAAAATACCCGAATTTGAAATTACCGTAAAAAATTGACTATAACATGCGGATAGAGCTGTCTTCGCAGCTCACCCGCAACGACGTTGAACATCAGGAAAAACCATGACTCCTAGTTGGAATATTGAACAATTGCGAGAGTTCATCCGAACGAAAAGGGGAGCAAATCAGCATCTTCTCGACTTAGTTCGCTCTGTTGACAATAGTATCAATCTTTTTAGGTACCACCTGTTCACAGCAAGGGATTCGCTCGAAGAGTTTTTCGCACCCAACGAAGATGCCAACACCGAGCATTTGGAGCTAATCTTGGGTGGAACTGGACGTGCAACTGAGTTTGAATGGGCGAAACTGGCAAATGAGGCTAATACAATAGCTGCAATCTATACTGTCAGATCACTTTATGACCTTTTTGCACAACTTGTGCGTGGCTTGATTCTGGAAAATACATTGAGCGTAGAAAAATGCAACATACACCGTGTTCGGGATAAACTGGCACCGGGAGAACTCAAGAGTTGTCTTGAACAATTATTAACGAGTGATGGATTTCAATATGTAAACGCCTTCGCAAACGTTTCCAAACATCGTTGTTTGGTCAAATTTAGTTCGTTTATTGATTTTCAAAAGAACAAAGCTGGAGTGAAATTTGACGGATTCAACTATGGAGATAAGCAGTTTGCTTCTATGTGGTCTAAAGAAGTTTTGGAGCTAATCCTCCATACTAAAAATGTGATTGTCACCGCAGGAAACTGCCTAAATCAGCTTTGTGCAGAAGAAAGCGCGTTTAACTCTGGGGTCGCCGAAAAGTAAGTTTTTGTGGTAAAAATGTTGGGGAAAGTGACCCCATTGCCTTCTTTGGAAGTATGAACTATAAATCCGGGGCAAGCGGTGTCAGCGGCAAAGACAGCTTGCATTGCGGTTGCTTTTACTGCGTTAATTGGTCAATGACATTGATTGGCAGGCTGTTGTATGCTACTTTTTACATGAAAAGGAGCTTGCCATGCCTACTGTCTTAGCCAAGGAAGATGCATACAAGATCATTGACCGGATGCCAGCAGACGCCACCTGGGACGACCTGATGCATGAAATATACGTGCGCGAAGTTATCGAACGGGGGCTGGACGACAGCAAGGCGGGTCGGACGCAGACAGTCCATGAAATCAGGGCAAAGTACAACCTCTCTGCATGAGAGTCCACTGGACCGATACAGCAGCCGGCCATCTCGACGCCCTCTACAACTATATTGCGCAAGACTCCCCAGAGTACGCCAGGCAGATGGTGGATCGCCTCACCCGGCGTTCAATGCAGATAGCCGAATACCCGTTCTCCGGCAGAAGAGTCCCGGAATACGATTTCAACCAGATCCGCGAAGTTATTGAACCTCCCTACCGTATCATCTACCATATCAAACCTGACCAGATCGACGTCATTGCCGTTATCCACTGCAGAATGAACTCCCTTCGCTCAACTGAAGAAGATTTAGATTAACGTTGATAGTTGGCCTCTATTTGATGAATAAAGGCCGTGACACGACGAAGCGACAATAACTCCGGGCACAGAGGCCGGGAAGGCCGTGAGGATTGGCTCGGCAGGCGCGTCCATAGCGGTCAGGCGGGGTGAGGGGTTATTGAAAAGTGATCCGGTACTGTGGTTAAAACTGATGGAAACGGAAACCGTACCTCCTATTCTGAAACTGTCCTGCTCTCAGCTCTTCGCTGAAAACCTTCTCCATGCTCCAAGACCAGCCAGTCCGCTTCCGATGAGAAGGAAAGTTGAGGGCTCTGGTACGGAAGTCGAGCCGTTGCCGCCGAAATCGAGTGTCGCGTTGAAGTAGGTGGCAGTGTCGAAGGACAGCCCTTTCCAGTCGAAAAAGGCGTAATCCGAGCCGAACGAGAGCATGGAAGTATCCCATCCCGCCATGTTGGTATCGACCGTGACGCCCTGAAGCGGGTTGCCTGAGCTGTCATTGAGGTCCGATACCCTGAGCCCGTTAAAGTCAATCGGGTTGGTTATTACATTAGGAAAAGGGTCAAACACGAGCGTCTCATATGTGTTCCACCATGTGCCGGAGGCCCCAATGAGATGATTGTAATCCACGAGGATATTGTCGGCCCCGACATTTATCTGCGTATTCCGGTGAATTCGACCGATGGAACTGACGTGAAAGCGACCGGCATTCCGGTGGGAAAGCGACCGCTGTTCCGGCGTGAAAGCGACCGATAGGAATCATGGTCGCGGGGAGTGATGTCACTCTGTCACAGGGGTCGGTTGCCGGTCAAGGCGCAATCGTTTTTTCTTCCGCATAGAGTCTCCTTTCACGGGAATGATATAAGCATTGTGCACCAGCCGGTCGAGGATGGCGTCACTGAGGGTCGGATCCTGCATTGCCCCGTGCCATGACTTTACCGGCAACTGACTGGTTACAATGGTTGCCTTGCGCTCATAGCGTTCTTCAATGATCTCCAGCAGTTCCTTCTGTTCCTCATGGGAAACGGGGGCAATGAGAAAATCGTCCAGGATCAGCACCTCGCACTTGGCGATATTTGCCATCAGCGAGCGGTAGCGTCCGTCGAGGCGGGCCAGGGCGATATCGGACAAGAGTCGCGGGACACGTTGGTAGAGTGATGTGTGACCATCCCGGCAGGCCTTCTGGGCCAGGGCGCAGGCCAGATAACTCTTGCCGGCGCCGGTCGGTCCAGTGATGA